>NZ_MCRJ01000112.1 GCF_001720135.1 Methylobrevis pamukkalensis | reverse complement strand
GTGCAGTTTCTGACGCTTGCGCTCGCGGATGCCATCTGGCGACGCGGGCGCCTTGCCCCTGCGTGGTTTGCCCACGACAATGACGTGGATCAGGGGTGACCGTCCCGCGGCATGACGGGCGGCACCCGCCGAGGAGGAACACCCGATGAAGATGACGCGCCTTGCGCTGATGCTTGGCGGCTATGCCGTCATGGCCAGTCCGGCCGCCGCCTATTCCGTCTACGTCAGCAACGAGAAGGACAACACCGTCACGGTCATCGATTCGACGACCTGGGAGGTGACGAGCACGATCAAGGTCGGCCAGCGTCCGCGCGGCATCACCGTCTCGCCCGACGGCAAGGAAGTCTATGTGGCGGTCGGCGACGACGACAGCGTCGAGGTCATCGACACGGCGACCAACGAGATCACCCACACCCTGCCGTCCGGTCCCGATCCGGAGCTGTTCATCCTGCATCCCTCGGGCAACCCGCTCTACATCGCCAACGAGGACGACAACCTCGTCACCGTGGTGGACGTGAAGACCCGCCAGCCGATCATCGAGATCCCCGTCGGCGTGGAGCCCGAGGGCATGGGCATCAGCCCCGACGGCAAGTTCGTGGTCAACACCTCCGAAACCACCAACATGGCCCACTTCATCGACACCGAGACCCACGAGATCGTGTCCAACGTGCTGGTCGACAGCCGGCCGCGCATCGCTGTGTTCAAGTCGGACAACACCGAGGTCTGGGTCTCGTCGGAAATCGGCGGGACGGTGTCGGTGATCGACGCCGCCGCCCGCGAGATCAAGCACAAGATCACCTTCGCGGTCGATGGCGTGCGCTCGGAGGCGATCCAGCCGGTGGGCGTCCGCATCACCAAGGACGGCAAGAAGGCCTATGTGGCGCTCGGCCCGTCCAACCGCGTCGCGGTGGTCAATGCCGAGACCTACGAGGTCGAGAAGTATCTGCTGGTCGGCCAGCGGGTCTGGCAGCTCGCCTTCACGCCGGACGAGAAGTTCCTGATCAGCACCAACGGCGTTTCCAACGACGTGTCGATCATCGACGTCGCTTCCGACGAGGTGATCAAGTCGGTGGGCGTCGGCAGCTACCCCTGGGGCGTCGTCGTCAAGCCGGACTGATCCTGCAGCTCCGGGGCGGCGCCGTCCGGCGCGGCCCCGTCACCATGGGAGCCGGAGGCACGGGTGTCCGCCCTGGCGTCCGGCTTCGACATGTCGCGGATGATCTTCCGCATCGGGCGGGCAACGCCTGCGCGATGGTGATAGGATCGGCCCCGGCACGAAGATCAAGAAGCAGGACAGGTGAAACATGTCTGTGAAGTCTGGAAAGACGCTCGTGGCCGCAAAGCTTGCAGCAATCTTGCTCGCAGCGGTCAGTTTCACGGGACCGGCGATGGCCTTCGGCGATCCGGATGATCCGAACTGGCCCTGCCAGCAGCGCAAGGTTCCCGAACTGTCGCTCGGCGCGGTCTGGACCGGACCCGACATCTCCGCCCACACGGCCACATGGCGCGACGACAAGGAAACGCGCGATCTCGTCGGCCTGCTGGCGGCGCGGCGCACCACGCTGGACGAAGCGCAGGCGGCGATCGACGCCTTTGCCGAACGCGCGGCCGGCGCGCGGAACGAGAAGATGATCTCGCTGTTCGCGGGGCTCTACTCCACCCTCGACATCGAACGCTCCGACGTGATGAACGGCATCGACCGCTTTGCCCGCAAGCAGCGCGAGATGGCCGCCGAACTGCGCAAGCGGACATCGGCGATCGACAAGATGCGCGACGCGCCCGATGCCGATCCGATGGCGATCAACGCCGCCTATGACGAACTCAACTTCGAGACCCGCGTCTTCGGCGACCGCCAGCGCTCGCTGACCTTCGTCTGCGAGGTGCCGGTGATCATCGAGCAGCGCACCTTCCGGCTCGGCAAGATGATCGCGGACAAGATTTCGACGGACTGAGCGGGGAGTGGCAGGCTTGCGCGGCGAAAGCTTCGCAGGGCTTGATCGCGGGTATCCGATTCAGCCTGCGGGACGAGCCGGCGCACCCGGCCTCGTCCTTCGAGACGGCCTGTTCCAGGCGTCCTCAGGATGAGGCCTCCGAGAGTTTGCCTGTTTGATCACAGGCACTTGCTCTTTCGCTCACCCTGAGGAAGCCGCAAGGCGGCTGTCTCGAAGGGCGAGGGAAAGCCCCAGCGTTGGCACGACATACGTCCTGAAAAATACCCGGCCCGGATCTCATGCGTGCATCGATGAATCCGGACACATCAGGATTCATCGAGGTTACGGCCTGACCAGCCGGCGCCCGGTCGGGCGCGTCCTCACCCAAAGCCGCCCCTCCGGTCGGAAGTTGGCGCGTTTCGCTCTCAATCCTCGGCGCGGCGCATCCAGGGGCGGGTGCCGGCGGGGGGCTCCTTGCGGAAGGCGGGCTGGTAGTAGCGCTTCACTTCCGGGTCGCGGCCCGATTCCAGCGCCCGCCGGGTCGGCTCGTTGCGGATCTCGAAGGTGGTGAAGCCGACGCGGCGCATGTAGCCGATCTGGTCGATCAGAACGTCGCCGACGGCGCGCAGGTCTGCGGCAAAACCGTATTTGTCGCGCAGCAGCGTCGCCTGCGAATAGGCGCGGCCATCCACGAATTTCGGAAACACCAGCGCGATTGCCGGCAGGCGGTCGAGATAGGGCACGAGGTCGGCGACCTTCTCGCCCGGCTCGATCCGCACGCCGATCGCGCGGTTGTCGCCGGCCAGCGCCTCGGCCTCGGCGAGGAAGCGGGTGAGCGACAGGAACACCCGCCCCTCGGCCGGAATCTCCTCGTCGCTGACGAGATGGCGCCAGTCGTCGGCCACGAAGGCGCCGTCACGGTAGACGTCGGTGGCGCTCGGCGTCGCGGCGGAGACCGCCTTCGGTTCGGAGATGGTCGGGATCGCAGTCATGACAGGCGTTGGTTCCGCTCGGAAAGGCTGAAGGTCGGGCGAGGTTAGCACACCCGGGCCGTGAAATCGCGCAAGGGGCCACGGCGGATGCCGGGCCCCTCCGCGCAGACGTGTCAGATGCCGCTGCCGTCCAGCTCGCGGCCGACGAGGCCGAGATGGATGCCGCATTCGGTCTTGGCCGCGCCGCGCCAGCGTCCGGCGCGCTCGTCCTCACCCTCGGCCACGCGGTCGGTGCAGGGCATGCAGCCGATCGACAGGAAGCCCTCGGCCACCAGCGGATGGGCCGGCAGGTCGTGCTTCGCCCGGAAGGCCTTGATCTCCGCCGACGACCAGCCCGCGAGCGGGTTGACCTTGATCCGCGTGCCTTCCGCCTCGAACAGCTGGAGCTTCGACCGGGTCTCGGCCTGAAAGCGCTTGCGACCGGTGAACCAGGCCGAGAAGCCCTCCATGGCGAAGGTGAGCGGCTCGACCTTGCGGATGTGGCAGCAGGTGTCGTTGTCGCGCAGCCACAGGCCGCCGTCCGGATCGACCTCGGCCAGCCGCGCCGGCACCGGCTTGATCGAACGCACGTCGGTGAGGCCGAACAGGTCGACCAGCTTGTCGCGGTAGCGCAGCGTCTCGCCGAACAGCTTGCCGGTGTCGAGGAAGACGACGGGCACGTGGCGGTCGATGTCGGCGACCAGCTTCAGCAGCACCGCCGATTCCGCGCCGAAGCTCGACACGAGCGCGATCTCGCCGGGGAAGATGTCGTTGAGCGCCGCGTCGATCGCCTGCTCGGCGGTGGCGTTGGCATAGCGTGCCGACAGGTCGCGGGCGCGCGCCTCGGCGGCCTCGTCGGGGTCGACGTCGAGTTTCAGGGCGTCAAGGGCCATAGAGCGCCTCCTTGAACGGGGCTTCGCCGACCCGCCGATAGGCATCGAGGAACGGCTCGTCCGGTCCGCTGCGCAGGCCGAGATAGGTGTCGACCACCTTCTCGATGGCATCGACGATCTCGTCGGTGGCAAAGCCGCGGCCGATGATCTCGCCGATCGAGGCGGTCTCGTCGGGCGAGCCGCCGAGGGTGATCTGGTAGAATTCCTCGCCCTTGCGGTCGACGCCGAGGATGCCGATGTGGCCGACGTGATGATGACCGCAGGCGTTGATGCAGCCCGAGATCTTGATCGACAGCGGCCCGATCAGCGCCTGGCGGTCCGGGTCGCCGAAGCGCTCGGAGATGCGTTCGGCAACCGGGATGGACCGGGCGTTGGCCAGCGCGCAGTAGTCGAGGCCCGGGCAGGCGATGATGTCGGTGACGAGGCCGGCGTTGGCGGTGGCGAGGCCGTTGTCCTTCAGCACCGCGTAGATCGCCGGCACGTCGTCGAGCGCCACATGCGGCAGCACCAGGTTCTGCTCGTGGCTGACGCGGATCTCGTCGAAGGCGTAGCGCTCGGCAAGCTCGGCGACCACGTCCATCTGGTCGGCCGAGGCATCGCCCGGAATGCCGCCGATCGGCTTCAGCGAGATCGTCAGCGCGGCGTAGCCCGGCACCTTGTGCGGGTGCAGGTTGCGCTCGGCAAACCGCTTCAGGCCGATGTCGTCGGCCTTGGCGGCCTCCAGCACCGAGGAGCGGGCCGGGCGGTCCTGCGCCAGCGCGGGCATCGCGAAATAGGCCTCGATCCGCGCGACCTCTTCCTCGGGCAGGCGCAGCACGCCGTCCTTGATCCGCTCGAACTCGGCCTCGATGTCCTTCTTCAGGGCCTCGATGCCGGTCTCGTGGACGAGGATCTTGATCCGCGCCTTGTACTTGTTGTCACGGCGCCCGTAGAGATTGTAGACGCGCAGGATCGCGTCCGTGTAGGCGATCAGGTCCTCCTCGGGGAGGAAGTCGCGCACCTCGCGGGCGATCATCGGCGTGCGGCCCTGGCCGCCGCCGACCAGCACGCGGAAGCCGATCTCGCCGGCCTCGTTGCGGCGCACCTCGAGGCCGATGTCGTGGACACGGATCGCGGCCCGGTCATGGGCGGCGCCCGTCACCGCGATCTTGAACTTGCGCGGCAGGTAGGAGAACTCCGGGTGGAGGCTCGACCACTGGCGCAGGATTTCCGCATAGGGGCGCGGATCGGCGACCTCGTCGGCGGCAGCCCCGGCGAAGTGGTCGGCGGTGACGTTGCGGATACAGTTGCCCGAGGTCTGGATGGCGTGCATCTCCACCTCGGCCAGATCCTTCAGGATCGCCGGGATGTCGGCCAGCTTCGGCCAGTTGTACTGGATGTTCTGCCGGGTGGTGAAATGACCGAAGCCCTTGTCGTAGACGCGGGCGACATGGCCGAGCCGGCGCATCTGCGCCCCGTTCAGCGTGCCATAGGGGATCGCCACCCGCAGCATGTAGGCATGAAGCTGGAGATAGACGCCGTTCATCAGCCGGAGCGGGCGGAACTCCTCCTCGGTGAGGTCGCCGGACAGGCGCCGCTCCACCTGGTCGGAGAACTGGGCCACCCGGTCGGACACGAAGGAGGCGTCGAATTCATCGTAGCGATACATGGGGCCGATCCCTCGGACTTGCACGGGCAGCACAGCCCGCAACAGATATGAATGGCATCTTGCGCGGCCGGATGACGACCGATCGGAACGATGCCCGATCAGGTCACGGGGCGCAGATCGGGGCGGTAGTCGGACTTCACGGTCGGCCCGTCGGCGCGGATGCGCTCGCGCAGGCGCTTCGGCACGACACGGCCCTCGGCGACCACCACGTCGATCGCCTCGACGCCGACCAGGACGCAGCGCGCCACATCCTCGGCCGCCGCGGCCAGCGCCGCCTCGACCGCGGCCTTGTCCTCCAGCACGCCGGCCTCGTCCACATGGACCGACCAGTCGCCCGACGCGGTGCGGAACACGACGTCGCCGGTCACGAGATGATTGCCGGTGAGGATCTGCTGCATGATGTCCCGTGTCGCTCGGCGTTGGCGGATCTTGCCGAGGTTATCCCGGCTGTCACTGAGGTAATCCATGGCGCACGGTTTTGCGCCGACGGACTTTCCAATTCCACACATCGGAGGGAAAAAGATTTCCGTCTGGAACCGTTCCAGGGAAATGATGGCATGTTCTGGTCAAGAGAGCCTTGTCGCCGGCGAATTTTTTCCGCCGTCACGCCTCGTTCCGGCAGATCCGGGCCGGCCTTCGCTCAGCCCCGTCCCGGCAGCGACAGGCCGGCGGCGGCGATCCAGCCGAGGCCCTCGACGGTGCCGGCGCGTGGCCGGTATTCGGCGCCGACCAGCCCGTCGTAGCCGGCCGCCTCCAGCGCCTTCAGCACGAAGCCGATGTTGACCTCGCCGTCGTCCGGCTCGGCACGGGACGGCACGGCCGCGACCTGCACATGGCCGATGGCGTCCCCCACCTCGGCTAAACGCGAGACGAGATCGCCGCCCATGATCTGCAGGTGGTAGAGATCGGCAAGGATCTTCAGCGCCGGGCTGGAGACGGTGGCGACGATGGCATCCGCCTCTTCCAGGCTGGAGAGGAAATAGTCGGGCGCGTCGCGGTGGTTGATCGGTTCGATCAGGATCGTGAGACCCTTGTCCTCGGCGATCTTCGCCGCGTGGCGCAGATTCTCGATATAGGTGTAGCAGGCCTCCTCGTGACGGTCCGCGGCGACGATGCCGGCCATCACGTGGATCATCGGGCACTCCAGCGCCTCGGCATAGGCGACGGCCTTCGCAAAACTCTCGCGGAACTCCTCCTCGCGGCCCGGCACCGCGGCAAGGCCGAAGTCGCCGGCGTCCACGTTGCCGCGCGGGGTGTTGATCCCGGTGAGATCCAGCCCCGCCTCCGTGAGCTTCACCCGCAGCATCTCCACCGGATGCTCGTAGGGCCAGTGGCACTCCACCGCGTCGAATCCCGCCGCCGCCGCCGCCGCGAAGCGATCAAGGAACGGCAGGTCGGGGAAGAGGAAGGAGATGTTGGCGGTCAGGCGGAAGGGCATGCATGGATCCTGCGCGACGGCATCAGGCGCGCAGGATTACGCGGGGATGGGAGGGCGGGGCAAGGGAGCAGGCCGCGAGGCGGACGCGGCGGCGACGGCCGGCCCCGCGGACGTGCGCGCCACCGCATGTCCGCATCACCCCTCCCGCTTCTTGCGCGCCAGCTTTTCCCGCGTCCGGCGTGCCGCCCCTTCCTTGACCACCTGCCGCGCCCGGCCGAAGCCCCATGGCGTCGGGCGGGACGTCGGCGGTGATCACCGAGCCGGCGGCGGTGTAGCCGCCGTCGCCGATCGACACCGGGGCAATCAGCGTGGTGTTGGAGCCGACGAACACGCCGGCGCCGATGGTCGTGCGGTGCTTGAACACGCCGTCGTAGTTGCAGGTGATGGTGCCGGCGCCGACGTTGCTCGCCGGCCCGACCGAGGCGTCACCCACATAGGTGAGGTGGTTGATCTTGGCGCCCTCGCCGATGTCGGCGTTCTTGATCTCCACGAAATTGCCGATGTGGGCGGACGCGCCGATCTGCGCGCCGGGCCGCAGCCGGGCATAAGGTCCGATGATGGCGCCCTCGCCCACGGATGCGGCTTCGAGATGGCTGAAGGCGCGGATCGTTGCCCCGTCGGCCACGCGCACGCCCGGGCCGAACACCACATTCGGCTCCACCAGCACGTCGCGGCCGAGCACCGTGTCGGCGGAGAAGAACACCGTGCCGGGGGCCACCAGCGTCGCGCCGTCGCGCATCGCCTCCAGCCGGCGCCGCGCCTGGAAATCGGCCTCGACGGCGGCCAGCTGGATGCGGTCGTTGACGCCCTGCACCTCCACCGCGTCACCCATCACCACCCGGGTGGCAAGGCCGCTTCCGGCGGCAAGGCTGACGGCGTCGGTGAGATAGTATTCGCCCTTGGCGTTGGCGTTGCCGATCTTCTCCAGCAGCGCCAGCGCATGGGAGCCGGAAAAGCCCATGATGCCGGCGTTGCAGAGGCGGATCGCCTTCTCCAGCGGATCGGCGTCCTTTTCCTCGACGATGCGGGCGAGCCGGTCGTTCTCGATGACGAGCCGGCCATAGCCGGTCGGATCGGCCGGCTCGAAGCCGAGCACGGCGACGTCGCGCCCGCTGCCAGCGCGGCGCGGATCGCGGCGACCGTGCCGGGCGTCACCAGCGGCGTGTCGCCGAACAGCACGATGATCTGGCCGGGCTGGCGCTCCAGCGCCGGCCGCGCCGCCAGCACCGCATGGGCGGTGCCAAGCCGCTCGGCTTGCGTGAACAGCGCCGCCTGCGGGAAGCTGCGCCCCACATGGTTGGCCACCGCATCGGCGCCCGCGCCGATCACCACCGCAAGGTCGGTGACGCCGGCCCCGCTCGCCGCATGCAGCACGTGGTCGACCATTGCCCGCCCGGCCACCTCGTGCAGCACCTTCGGACGGGACGAGCGCATGCGCGTGCCCTCGCCGGCGGCAAGGACAATGGCGAGGCAGGTGGCGGCAGCGGTCATGCGGGTCCTCTTCGTTTGCCGTCCGGCCTGCCCCAGGCAGGGGGCGCAAGCGCTGCGCCGGCGGACGTCGTCAATGTCGGTATCGCGGCGGTCCCGTTCGGCGACCGGCCCGGTGCCCTACTGCTACGTCCGCCGGGCCGCCGGTTCAACTGCCCGCGACAGGCCGCGGCCCGTCTTCACTCCGCCGGCACGAATTCCTGCCCGTCCTCACCTTTCTTTCCCGCAACGTTCAGCGCACACTCGCAGATGCGAACACGCGCCCGACCGGCGCGGGAACATTCGCGCCCCCACGGGGTATCACCATGCCGGCGTCGGTCGCTCGTGACCGCGTCGTTCGTCATTCTGGTGCCCGTCTCCCGCGCAAGATCATTCCGGCCTCCTCGCCGGCCGCGTGCAGGAACGACGGTGCCCCGCCGAAGAGAGAATGTGCCGATGGATGTCAAGGTCGCAGCCAGTTCCGCCCTCCAGATCGCCCAGAACGACCCCGACTGGTGGCGCGGCGCGGTGATCTACCAGATCTACCCGCGCAGCTTCCAGGATTCCAACGGCGACGGCATCGGCGACCTTGCGGGCATCACCCGGCGGCTGCCCTATGTCGCCGACCTCGGGGTCGACGCGATCTGGCTGTCGCCCTTCTTCACCTCGCCGATGAAGGATTTCGGCTACGACGTGTCCGACTACCGCGGCGTCGACCCGATCTTCGGCACGCTGGAGGATTTCGACGCGCTGATCGCCGAGGCCCACCGGCTCGGCCTGAAGGTGATGATCGACCAGGTGCTGTCGCACACCTCCGACCTCCATCCGTGGTTCGTCGAAAGCCGTTCGTCGCGCGACAATCCCAAGGCCGACTGGTATGTCTGGGCCGATCCGAACCCGGACGGTACCTGGCCGAACAACTGGCTGTCGGTGTTCGGCGGCTCGTCCTGGGAATGGGACACGCGGCGCTGCCAGTATTACCTGCACAACTTCCTGACCAGCCAGCCGGACCTCAACTTCCACCACACGGAAGTGCAGGACGCGATTCTGGCCGACGTGCGCTTCTGGCTGGAGCGCGGGGTCGACGGCTTCCGGCTCGACACCGTGAACTACTATTTCCACGACCAGCGCCTGCGCAGCAATCCGCCCGTCGACAGCACGCAGAAGGCGGGCGCCGATGCGCCGGAGGTGAACCCCTACAGCTTTCAGGACCATATCTACGACAAGAACCGCCCGGAAAACCTGCGCTTCCTCAAGCGCTTCCGCGCGCTGCTGAACGAGTATCCCGGCGCCACCGCGGTGGGCGAGGTGGGCGACAGCGGCCATTCGATCGAGCTGATGGCGGCCTACACCTCCGGCGGCGACAAGCTGCACATGTGCTACACCTTCGACTTCCTCGGCTATGGCTATGGCCGCGAGTTCATCACCTCGACGGTCAAGCGTTTCGAGGCGGGCTCGGCCGGCGGCTGGCCGTGCTGGGCCTTTTCCAACCATGACGTGGTGCGGCCCGCGACCCGCTTTGCCGGGCGCGCGTCCGACCAGAAGCGGCTCGTCAAGGTGATGGGCAGCCTGCTGCTGTCGCTGCGCGGGTCGGTCTGCCTCTACCAGGGCGAGGAACTCGGCATGACCGAGGCGGAGCTCGCCTTCGAGGATCTGGTCGACCCCTACGGCATCCGCTTCTGGCCCGAGTTCAAGGGCCGCGACGGCTGCCGCACGCCGATGGCCTGGACTGCGGACGCGGTCAACGCCGGCTTCACGGAGGGCAAGCCGTGGCTGCCGGTGCCGGCCGATCACCACGATCTCGCCGTGGACCGGCAGGCCGGCGACGAGAACTCGGTGCACGGCCACTTCCGCAAGTTCCTCGCCTTCCGCAAGTCGCACCCGATCCTCGCCAAGGGCGACGTGGAATTCCTCGAGGCCGAGCACGAGACCATCGCCTTCATCCGCCGCCATGAGGGCCGCGAGATGCTCTGCCTGTTCAACCTCTCGTCCGAGGAGGCGCGCTTCGAACTGTCCCCCGGCGTGACGGTCACGCCCGTGGAGGGTCTCGGCTTTGCCGGCCGGGCGCAGGCGCACACGATCATCATGGAAGGCATCGACGCCTTCTTCGGCATGATCGAGCCGTAAGGCCGGCCGGTCGCGCGGGGCGGCGCTGCAACATGGCGACACGCAAGTTGATTTCGCCGCAGCGTCAACCTGCGCTTAACGTCGTCGCTCGAATTCTGCCGATCCGGCGCGGGATTTAACCCGGCGGTTGCGACCGCCGGGCCATCCTCGCGGCCGACACAGTTTCAGGGAGCGACTACGGCATGTGCGGGATCGTCGGCATCGTCGGCAGGGAGGCAGTGGCCTCGCGCCTCGTCGGATCGTTGAAGCGGCTCGAATACCGGGGCTATGACTCGGCCGGCGTTGCCGCGCTGGATGGCGGCGAGATCCGCCGCGTGCGGGCCGAGGGGCGGCTTGCGGCGCTGGCCGACAAGCTGGAGACGAGCCCGCTTTCCGGCAAGACCGGCATCGGCCACACCCGCTGGGCCACCCATGGCGCGCCCACCGAGGCCAACGCCCATCCGCATGCGACCGAGCGGGTCGCCGTGGTCCACAACGGCATCATCGAGAATTTCCGCGAGCTGCGCGAGGAGATGATCGCCGCCGGCGCCCGCTTCCAGAGCGAGACCGACACCGAGGTGGTCGCCCATCTCGTCGACCACGAGCTCGCCAAGGGCTACGACCCGGTGACGGCCGTGGAGCGGGTGCTGCCGCGCCTCACCGGAGCCTTCTCGCTGGCGATGATCTTCAAGGGCCACGACGACCTGCTGGTCGGCGCGCGGCGCGGCTCGCCGCTGGCGGTCGGCCATGGCGCGGGCGAGATGTTCCTCGGCTCCGACGCCATCGCGCTCGCCCCCTTCACCAGCCGCGTCACCTATCTGGAGGACGGCGACTGGACGGTGCTGACCCGCGAGGGCGTCACCATCCGCGACGAATACGGCGCCACCGTCCACCGGCCGATCCAGATCAGCCAGGCCTCGGCGCTGCTCGTCGAAAAGGGCAACCACCGCCATTTCATGGCCAAGGAAATCCACGAGCAGCCGGAGGTGATCGGCCACACGCTCGCCCGCTACATCGACTTTGCCAATGAGACCACAAAAATGCCGGAGGGCCTGCCCTTCGACTGGACGAAGCTCACCCGCGTGGTGATCTCGGCCTGCGGCACGGCCTATCTCTCCGGCCTTGTGGCCAAATACTGGTTCGAGCGTTTCGCGCGCCTGCCCGTCGACATCGACATCGCCTCGGAGTTCCGCTACCGCGAGGCGCCGCTCGATCCGGGCGGGCTCGCGATCATGATCTCCCAGTCGGGCGAGACCGCCGACACGCTGGCGGCGCTCCGCTACTGCAAGGCGCAGGGGCAGACGGTGGCGGCCGTGGTCAACGTGCCGGAATCGACGATCGCCCGCGAGAGCGACGTGATCTTCCCGACGCTGGCCGGCCCGGAAATCGGCGTCGCCTCCACCAAGGCCTTCACCTGCCAGCTCACCGTGCTCGCCTGCCTTGCGGTCGCCGCCGGCCGGGCGCGCGGCGTGCTGACCGAGACCGACGAGAAGCGCCTCGTTCACGCCCTCACCGAGACCCCGCGCTACATGGCCGAGGCGCTGCGGCTGGAGCCGCAGATCGAGACGCTGGCAAAAACCCTCGGCAAGACGCCGCATGCGCTCTATCTCGGCCGCGGCACCAGCTATCCGCTGGCGCTGGAAGGCGCGCTGAAGCTGAAGGAAATCTCCTACATCCACGCCGAGGGCTATGCGGCCGGCGAGCTGAAGCACGGGCCGATCGCGCTGATCGACGAGACCATGCCGGTGATCGTGATCGCGCCCTACGACCGGATCTTCGACAAGACCGTCTCCAACATGCAGGAGGTGGCCGCCCGCGGCGGCCGGATCATCCTGTTCAGCGACGCCAAGGGCGCCGAGGAAGCGGCGATCGGCACCGTGGAAACCGTGGTGCTGCCCGACATGCCGGCCACCCTCACCCCGCTGGTCTACGCCATCCCGATCCAGCTTCTCGCCTACCACACCGCCGTCTTCATCGGCACCGACGTGGACCAGCCGCGCAATCTCGCGAAATCGGTAACGGTCGAGTAACGTCGTTGGCGGATCTTTCTGGGGACAACCCAGGAAAGGTCACCCCACCCATGAAGGGCGAACGCTGGGCCCCGGAAGCCAAGGGGCCGAAGATCTACTCCCTGCGCGGCGACGTCGACCCCGCCCGCGGGTTCTTTTCCGCCCTCATCGACAAGGTCCGGCGGCCGTCAGGGCCGCTGGAGGCGGAGTTGCATCACGAACGCCATGGCCTGCGGGATCTTCGCCAGAAGGGTGACGCGAAGGTTTGAGTGACCCGGGCAAGCCCTTGATCGGCCTCCTCCTGAGGAGGGCGCTCTTGCGCCCGTCTCGAAGGACGAGGCCGCCCCCGCCCTTCGAGACGGCCCGTACCGGGCCTCCTCAGGGTGAGGGCGGGGAGATTTCGGTTCATGCGCGCGCTGGTCTCAGGCGCCGGCTGCGGCGGAGTCGCCACTATCATCGCCACAAGGTGTCGCGCCCGGCAGCGGCGCGATCACCACCACCGGCCCGGTATCATCCCCGGCAGCGGCGCGATCACCACCACCGGCCCGGTATCATCCCCGGCAGCGGCGCGATCGCCACCATCATCGCCCCCCGGTGTCATCCCCGGCAGCGGCGCGAAGCGCCGATGGGAAGTGATCCAGAAGCCAGCCACCGAACTCAAAAGCCGCCTTCTGGTTCCCCTTCCCTCCCCGAGCTTCGCTCGGCTCGCCGGGGATGACACCCGGAGAGGGACTGATCCGTCCAACGGGCACCGCGCTGGCTGCCACTGTCCCAGGGCGCTCCTGCACCCACGCCACGCGAAACCGCACTTGAACCACAACCTCTCCGATGTTATATTCCAATATAACTTCGGAGAGTGTCATGCACACAACCAATCTGCGCAAGGTCGGCGGCTCGGTCATGCTGGCGGTTCCGCCCGCGCTGCTCGATGTCCTCGATCTGTCCGCCGGCTCGCAGGTCGGCCTCAGCGTCGACCAGGGTCGGCTGGTGGTCGAGCCCCAGCCCCGCCCGCGCTACACGCTGGACGACCTGCTCGCGCAATGCGATCCGGCGGCCGAGATGTCCGACGAGGATCGCGACTGGCTCGGCCTTGAGGCCACCGGCGACGAGCTGCCCTGATGGAGCGCGGCGACATCTATCTCGTCTCGCTCGACCCCACCTCCGGCCATGAACAGCAGGGCACCCGCCCGGTGCTGATCGTCTCGCCGGGCGCCTTCAACCGGATGACGAAGACCCCCGTGGTGCTGCCGATTACCGGCGGCGGCAACTTCGCCCGCACGGCCGGCTTTGCGGTGTCGCTGACGGGCTGCGGCACGGCGACCACCGGCGTCATCCGCTGCGACCAGCCCAGGGCGATCGATATGGGTGCAAGGCGCGGCAGGAAGCTTGAGAGCGTTCCGCAGGAGATCATGGACGAGGTGCTGGGGAGACTGGCGACGATTGTGGGGTAAATGCACTTGAGGAGAGTATTGAATATGTCTCAAATAGGGGAACGGTGAGGGGCCAATCAAAATATTTCCAACATCATTTCTCTTCTCTTCATTCTTAGTGACGAAGGATGTTGCGCGATGCCAATCCACATGCCGTTCCATCGCACAATCCGGGGCA
>NZ_MCRJ01000111.1 GCF_001720135.1 Methylobrevis pamukkalensis | reverse complement strand
CCCTCCCACGGCATGCATGTCTTCAGCCGGGAGGAAATTTCCGATTACGGCATCGAACGGCGTGCGGGCACGGCACCGCCCGGCGACCAGCCGGCAACGGTGTCGGCGCCGATCGCAGGCGAGAGGAGGCCGCGCACGCCGCGGAAACGGCCGCCGCCAGCGAAGCTGTCCCTCCCCCTAGCGCACCACAGACTGCCCTCGTCGCACCCTCGGGTCTTTCCGTGATCGAGAGCTATACTCGGCGACCGGATCGTATCGCCGTCTACACGGGGCTGGATTTCTTCGGCTCCGATCTCGATTCCGCGCGCACGGCGGATCTCGTGGGCTGCGCGGCACTTTGCCTGGAGCGTGGAGAGGGCTGCCGCGCCTTCACGTTCAACGCGGACGAGCGCGTCGTGCGCGGGCCGAACTGTTTCCTGAAGAGCGACAGTCGTTCGGCGGACGGCAACGCGGTCGCCATGTCCGGAGTGATGCTCCGCCGCAGCGATCCGGATCCCGCCCCCATCGTCGTCGGGGCGATCGACCCGAAGCTCGGGCTGCTCAAGGATACCGATCTGCCGGGCGCCGATCTGACGGGGCGGCCCCACGCGAAGGCCACGACAGCGCAGGCCTGCCGCCTCGCCTGTGTCGCAGACGACACCTGTCAGGCCTTCACCTGGATCAAGGACAGAAAGCAGTGCTGGCTGAAGGCGGCTGCCGTCAACAGTCGCTTCGTGCCAGGCCTGACGAGCGGCATCAAGACGACGATGCGCTACGTCCCGATAAAGATCATTCCCCTGGATCGCTGACTGCGAGCGCCGGAAGCGTGCGGCGGAACGCGGCGTCCACATCGGCAAGCGCCGTCTTCCAGCCCGCGCGCGTCGGCGCAATCGACCCTGTGACGAGAGGGGCGTCTTCCAAGGGGCCGGGCAGTGCAACACCGGGAGCGCGCTCGTCCGCCGCCCCGGGCGCCCGCTCGGCTGCGGGCACCGGAACGGCGGTCATCGGAAGTGCAAGGATCAGTCCGGCGGCGAGCGATCGAAGCATGGCGGCCTCATGGTAAACGTCCGTTAACCATGGCCGCCGATCGTTAACATGCGGTTAATCGCATCGTCGCGCGCTCGCCTCAGAATGTGCGTGCCGCACCGCCGCTTTCTCCCAAGAAGCCCAACGTCATCTCCGTCCTGAAGGAGATCCGCGACGACATTGACCATGCGGTGCTGTCCGCCTACGGCTGGGACGACCCGGTCCCCGCCATCGTCGGCAAGCCCGCGCCAACCCCTGCCGAGGCCATCGCCAGCGTCTTCGACGGCCGCAATACGCCGACCCGGCGCAGGCGCGTGCGCGAGGTGCTCGAAACCCTCGTCGCCACCGGTCTGGCCCGCCTCGGCGAGGACGGACGCGAGCGCCGCTGTTTCCTGCCGCGGTAAGGGGGCGGGGGAATGCGCCGCGCTGCGACCGGGCGAGGGCCGGAAAACTTTCGCTTGAAAGTGAGCCCTTGGGCTGAAATGCATGGGCTGTGAAACATTCATTTCATGACGGTGTCATGCAGGGCGACAAGTCGTTTCTTGGCCGGGTCAACCAGGCGCTGCCGACGCTGCATCCGGCCGAGCGCAAGCTCGGCAACATGCTCTGCGATTTTCCCGGCGATCTCGCGAGCTATTCCTCCGGAGAGCTGGCCGCGCTCGCCGGCGTCTCCAAGGCGACGATTTCCCGTTTCGTGCGGAAACTCGGCTACGTCTCCTTCGAGGAGGCCCGCCGCCATGCCCGCGAGGAGAAGGCGACCGGCTCGCGGCTCTATCTGGCGAGCCGAACGCTTGCCGACGCGCGGACCTCGCTGGACACCCAGTTCGCCCGCACCGTGGAAAACCTCCAGCGCACCTTGAGCACGATCGACGACACGACCATCCCGGCGATCGCCGATGCGCTGCTGTCGGCCCGCAAGGTCTGGGTTGTCGGCTACCGCGCCAGCCACGCCTTTGCCTCCTATGTCGGCTGGCAGCTGCTCCAGGTTCTCGAAACGATCAGCGTCATCCCCGGTGGCGGCCAGACCATGGGCGAACACCTCGTGGGCGTCGGCGCGGCCGATGTCGTCCTCGTCTTCGGCCTGCGGCGCCGGCCGGTCAGCCTCGGCCTCGTTCTCGACCAGATCGAGCAGAGCGGCGCGCGCCTCGTCTACATCACCGACGAGGGGGCACCGCCCCACAGCGGGGTTTCCTGGCACCTGCGCTGCGAGACCTCGCCGAGCGGGCCGTTGTTCAACCATGTCTCGGTCATGGCGATCTGCCACCTCATCACCGACGAGACGATCGCCCGGGCCGGATCGGCCGGACGCGCCCGCCTGCGCGGGATCGAAACCCTCAACGACGCCCTCGAAGAGCTCTGATCTGCCGCGACATCCGGCAGAATCCCGAGGCAATTGCACATATTGTTCGCATGACCGGTCTGGCGGCATTTTTGCGCCGGGTCCGGCATTGCAATGTCGTGAAACAAACGTATCGTGATCCCCATCAGAAGAAACAAATGTTTCTTGATGGGTCCGACCATGGCGGGTCGGCCCCTCCGTCCGTGTCATCCGCCGGCCCCGGTCGGTCGGCCTCACACTTGAAAGGGATCGCGATGATGAAGCTTGCGAAGGTGATGGGTGGACTTCTTGCCGTCGGCCTTGCCGTGCCCGCGGCCGCCGACGAACCCGCGGTCACCCTCAAGGTCGTGGGACAGCCCATCCAGAACATCCTGCACACGAAAGGCGAGGTCCCCTTCTTCGGGGAAATCCTGCCGGAGCTCTCCGGCAACACCGTCAAGGTCGATCTCGTCTCCGCGGACCAGCTCGGCGTCTCGGGTCCGGAGGTGATCCGCATGCTGTCGAGCGGGGCGATCTCCTTTGCCAGCGGCGGCCTCACCCAGGCGGTCCGCGACGAGCCGAAATTCGAGGGCTGCGATCTTCCCGGTCTCACCGGCAGCCTCGACGAGGCGCGCGCCGCCTGCGCCGCCTATCGCCCGGTGCTGGACGCGACGCTGCGCGACAAGTTCGGCATCAAGCTGCTCGCGCTTGGCGCCAATCCGCCCCAGGCGATCTGGTGCTCCGATCCGGTCTCCGGGCTCGCCGACCTCAAGGGCCGGAAGATCCGCGTCTACAACCAGGCGCTCACGGACTTCGTCGCCGGCGCCGGCGCCACGGCCGTCAACATCCCCTACGGCGACACGGTTCCGGCCCTGCAGAACGGCGTGATCGACTGCGCCATCACCGGCACGCTGACCGGCAACACCTCCAAGTGGTTCGAGGTGACGAGCCACCTCTATCCGATGAGCCTCGGCTGGGCGATCCAGTATTGGGGCGCCAACCTCGAGGCGTGGAACGCGCTCACCCCGGAGCAGCAGGCCGTCGTCGAGGAGGGCTACGGCAAGCTGGAGGAAACGCTCTGGGCGCTGGCCGCCGAGGCGACCGCCGAGGGCATCAACTGCAACCGTGGCGACGGCACCTGCGACCTCGGGGTCAAGGGCGCAATGACCATCGTCGAGCCCAGCGCCGCGGATCTCAAGCAGCGCGCGCAGATCATGGAGAGCAGCGTGCTGCCGGCCTTCGCCAGCCGCTGCGGCAGCGACTGCGCCGCCGAATGGAACGACACGGTCGGCAAGGCCGTCGGCTTCACGCTGAAGGCCGACTGACGATCAGCGCGGGGCGGCGGCGCGACCTTGCGAGGCCGTCAGCGAAGAAGGCGCCCGAGCCGCGACATCACGAGGTCGACGAGCTCGGGCTGCATGAACTCGAAGCTGTCCGGGATATCAAGGCAGAGAGGTGCTTTCCCTTGAGGGACGCTCCCATCTGCCGCTTCAGGCGCGACAGCTGCGCTTTCTCCATGACGGCGATCGTGTCGGCCCAGGCGAGGTGCTCGGCACCGACACGCTCGTCCGCATCGGCGCTCAGCCCGGCAAAGTCCGTCGGCTGGCCGAGGTGCTCGGCGGCGACGGCGGCGGCCGTCGGGCTTCTCTTGCGGGCCTTCCCGCAGATGAAAAGGATGTTGGTCATTGTCCGACTATCGATCAGATCTCCGGTCCGGACCAGCGGGGCCAAACGGCGAGTTGTCTGCTGCCGGCCGGGACCCGCGTGACGATCTCCTCGCCGATGGCGGCGCGAAGTCGAGGATGAAACCTGTGACAGACGACAACAACGCCAAAGGGCAGGCCGGGACCGCGAGCCTTGCGGGCCTGCTCGGCGCCACCGCCTTCGCCGCCCGCGGGCTTGCGATCGTCGGCGGGCTGATCATCATCGCCGCGGCAGCCCTGATCTGCGTCGAGGTCTTCGTGCGCAAGATCCTGGGCAGTTCCACCGGCGTGACCGACGAGCTCTGCAGCTACGCGCTCGCCATCGGATCGACGCTGGCCTTCCCCTACTGCCTCGTGGAGCGCGCGCACATCCGCGTCGATTCCTTCACCCGCCTCATGCCCGCACGCCTTCAGGCGGTCATCGACCTCGTCGCACTGGCGGCGCTGACGGGGTTCTTCTCCCTCGTCGCCTGGTATGCCGTCGACACGGCGTGGGTGTCGTTCATGCGGGACTCCCGCGCCCTGACCCAGCTTCGCACGCCGCTGGCCCTGCCGCAGGCCCTGTGGGCCGCCGCGCATGTGGCCTTCGTCCCCACCGGCGCCGTGCTCCTGCTCATCGCCGCCACACGGCTGGCGCGCGGCGACCGGGCCGCAGTCATGCCATCGCCGGCACCCGGACCGGTCCCGATGAAACACCCTCGCCGGAAAGCAGCCAGACATGATCCCGGTCACGCTCATCCTTCTCGTCCTCTTCATCGGTCTCAGCCTGCCCGTGGCCGCCAGCATGGGGCTGCTCGGGGTTGCGCTCACCAAGACCTACAGCTTCCTGCCGCTGACCTACGCACTCGGCGACGTCGCTGGATGACGAGCACCAGCTTCATCCTGCTCGCCATCCCGCTCTACATCATGATGGGCGAGGTGCTGCTGCGCTCCGGCATGGCGGAGCGGATGTATGGCGCGATGTCCTGCTGGCTGTCCTGGCTGCCGGGCGGCCTGATGCACTCGAACTTTGCCTCCTGCGGCCTGTTCGCGGCGACGTCCGGCACCAGCGTGGCGACGGCGGCGACCGTCGGCACCGTCGCCATTCCCGAGATCGAGCGCCACGGCTACGACCGCCGCCTGTTCCTCGGCACGCTCGCGGCCGGCGGCACGGTGGGCATCCTGATCCCGCCCTCCACCAACATGATCCTCTACGGCCTGCTCACCGACACCTCGATCCCGAAGCTCTATCTGGCGGGCTTCGTGCCCGGTGCGCTCCTCGTCCTGCTGTTCATGGCGACGACGCTGCTGGTCTGCCGGATCTATCCGGCGCGCGCGGCCGGCGCATCTCCTTCACCTGGCAGGACCGCTGGCGCGCGCTGCCGGCCTTCCTCGCGCCGATGACGATCTTCCTGCTCGTGGTCGGATCGATCTATGCCGGGGTTGCGACGCCGGCCGAATCCGGCGCGCTGGGGCTCGCCGCCTCGCTGGGCCTTGCCGCACGCCACGGCCGGCTGACCTGGCCGATGCTGCGAGCGGCGATCCTCGGCTCGATGCGCACCACCGCCATGTCGATGGCGCTGCTGGTGGCCGCCTATTTCCTCAATTTCGTCATCGGCAGCATCGGTCTGACCAGGGCGATCAACGATCTCGTGGTCGGCCTCGGACTGACGCCCTACGCCCTGCTGCTCATGGTCGTGGTGTTCTACTTCGTCCTCGGCATGTTCATGGACACGCTGACGATGATGGTCGCGACCGTGCCGATCATCGCGCCGACCGTCTTTGCGGCGGGCTTCGACGCCGTCTGGTTCGGCGTCATCATGATGCTGCTGATCGAGGTCGCGATGATCACGCCGCCGGTCGGGCTCAACCTGTTCGTGATCCAGAGCATCCGCGAAAAGGGCGAGATCAACGACGTCATCATTGGCGTGCTGCCCTTCGTGGCGACGATGCTCCTCTTCATCGCGTTGATCACGATCTTTCCCGGCATCGTGCTCTTCGCCCCCGGCCTGATCGCCAACTGAGATCGCCGGATCGCCTTCCACAGGAACTGCCCCCATGACGAACCACGGCGAGACCTTCCACCACCGGTCCTACGAGCTGCCGGACGAACTGCTTGCCGGCGCCATCGACACCCACATCCACAGCGGCCCGTGGCTGATGTCCTGCCCCGGACGGATGGATCCGTTCCAGATTGCCCAGCAGGCCAAGGCCGCCGGCATGCGCGCGCTGGTCTTCTACGACCATACGCTCGGCGTGAGCGCCGGAACGGCCTGGATGGTGAAGCGCGCGGTGCCGGGGATCGACGTCTTCGGCGGCATCATCCTCACCTCCTGCCTCGGCGGGCTCAACCCGCGTGCGGTGAAGACGGCGCTTGCCTACGGGTCCGGCGCGAAATTCGTCCACCTCGGCGCCCATTGCACCCACCACATGGCGAGCCGCGAGGGCCGCATGATCGACGGCCGGCCGGTCCGCCTCGCCGAGCTTTATCCGCAGTTCGTCGAGGAGGAACTGTCACGGGCAATCCGCATTCCGCTCGAAGGCCCGATCCCCCGGGAGCTCGCCGAGATCCTCGACCTCGTCGCCGCCCGTCCGGACGTCTATCTCAACACCGGCCACGTCTCGGGCGCCGAGGCCCTGCGTCTCGCCGAACTGGCGCAGCACCATGGTGTCGCCAGGCTGATCGTCGCCCATCCGGCCCGCGCCCAATTGTCCACCGACGAGCAGAAGAGTCTCGCTGCCCGGGGTGTCTTCCTCGAAGGCGCGGTGTCGGACTGGATGTTCCACCGCGGCCTGCCGCGCACGAACTACTATGTCGAGCGGGAATGGGCCGACGAGATCGCCGGCATCGCCAACGCGCCGGCCTTCGAGGGCATCGTGCCCTGGGCCCGGCAGATCCGCGAGATCGGCGTGGAGCATTTCGTCCTCGCCACCGACTACGGCATCCGCTCGGCGCCAGCCCCGGTCGAGGGCATGCGGCTGCTGATCAGCTCGCTTCTCGACCTCGAATTCTCCGTCGGCGAGATCGAGACGATGGTCCGGATCAACCCTGCGCGGCTGCTGGGCCTTGCCTGAGGCAACGGCGTGGTCATCGACCGCGGCAGACCGGAACAACAACAAGAAGAATGGCGGCGTGACGTGGGTGTCCTTCTGATCAATCCCAACACTTCGGCGGCGGCGACGGATCTCATGGTGGCCGTGGCCCGGCGTGCGGCGGCCGGCCGGCTGGCGGTGACCGGGGCAACGGCGGCCTTCGGCGCGCCGCTCATCACCGACGAGACCTCGCTGGCGATTGCCGCGGATGCGGTGATCGCCAGCGCCTCCGAACACGCTGCCGGCGACCTCGACGGCGTCATCGTTGCCGCCTTCGGCGATCCGGGGCTCGAGGTGCTGAAGGCGCGGCTCGGCTGTCCCGTCGTCGGCCTCGCGGAGGCCAGCATGATGGAGGCGGCAGCCGGCGGGCGCCGCTTCTCGGTGGCAACGACGACACCCCGGCTCGTCGATGCGATCCGGCGCTGCGCCGTGCGTCACGGGCTTGCCCGGCAACTGCTGTCGATCCGCACGACACCGGGCGATCCGGAAACCGTGATGGCCGACCTGACGACGCTGCGCGGCCGGCTGCGCGAGGAAGTGCGCTCTGCCATCGAGGAGGACGGCGCGGAGGCGGTGATCATCGGTGGCGGCCCGCTGGCCGATGCCGCCACCGACCTCGCCCGGGAACTTGCGACCATGGTCATCGAACCGGTTCCGGCCGCGATCCGGGCCCTCCTGGGACGAAAGACGTCGATGCAGGCGGCGGGCTGACGCCGGCTCGCGCCTTGTGCGAGAGGCGCCATCCCCAGCCTCCCCGGACGCCCTCCCCGCAGGCACGCATTTCCGCCCCGTCACCGGTCATCGTGGAACAACCCCGCCCGGCATGCGGTTCGCCTAGACAGTCAGGTGAAGGGCCGAAAGATGCGAAAGACAGAACCCCGGAAGGTCGACATTCACGAGTACAAGCATCCGACGGGGGGATGGGGGTCGGTCATCTCGCTGATCCGCAATTCGGCGCGGCAGGGGCTTCTGTTCTCGGGAATCTGGCGCACGATGCTGCGGCAGAACAAGCCCGGCGGCTTCATGTGCGTGTCCTGCTCCTGGGCCAAGCCTGCGAATGCCCATCCCTTCGAATTCTGCGAGAACGGCGCCAAGGCCACCTTCTGGGAGCAGACCACGCGGCGCTGCGACCGCGCCTTCTTCGAGAAGCACACGGTGACGGAGCTGCTGGACTGGCCCGACCATGATCTCGAACTCGAGGGCCGGCTCACCGAGCCGATGCGCTATGATCCGCAGACCGACCGCTATGCACCGGTCGCCTGGGCGGAGGCGTTCCGCGAGATCGGCGCCGAACTGAAGGCGCTCGATCCGAAGTCGGTGGTGTTCTACACCTCCGGCCGCGCGTCGCTCGAGACGTCGTTCATGTACCAGTTGCTGGCGCGGATCTACGGTTCCTCGAACCTGCCGGATTCCTCCAACATGTGCCACGAGTCCACATCGGTGGGCCTGCCGGAATCGATCGGCTCGTCGGTCGGCACCGTGGAGATCGAGGACTACGACCGCTGCGACATGATGTTCTTCTTCGGCCACAACACCGGCATGAACGCGCCACGCCTGCTGCATCCGCTTCAGAAGGCCCGGCAGCGCGGCACCACGGTCGTCACTTTCGATCCCCTCCCCGAGCGCGGCCTGCAGCGGTTCAAGAGCCCTCAGGATCCGGTGGCCATGCTCTCGGGGAGTCCGGGCACGAAGATGTCGACCGACTATTTCCAGCTGCGCGGCGGCGGCGACATCGCCGCCATCACCGGCATCGCCAAGGGCGTGTTCGCCCTCGATGACGCCGCAAAGGCAGCGGGCGCCAAGCGCGTTCTCGACACGGACTTCATCGCCGACCACACCGCCGGCTTTGCCGAGTTCGAAGCCTTCGTCCGGGCCACCACCTGGGCGGAGATCGAGGCACGCACCGGCCTGGCCCGCGCCGATCTGGAGCGCGTCGCCGCGGACTATGCCAAGGCGGAGCGGGTGATCGCCAACTACGGCATGGGCCTGACCCAGCATCGCAACGGCACCGACAACGTGCACATGCTGTGCAACCTGCTGCTGATGCGCGGCAACATGGGCCGGCCGGGCGCCGGCATCTCGCCGCTGCGCGGCCACTCCAACGTGCAGGGCCAGCGCACCGTCGGCATCACCGAAAAGCCGGAGCTCGCCCCACTCGACACCTTCGCCGAACGCTACCGCTTCGAGCCGCCGCGCGAGACCGGCCGGGCCACGGTCCAGACCTGCGAGGGCATCATCGACGGATCGGTGAAGGCCTTCCTCGGTCTTGGCGGCAATTTTGCCCGCGCGGTTCCCGAAACCGGCCGGGTGGAGGCGGCCTGGCGCGACATGCAGCTCCACGTGGAGATCGCCACCAAGCTGAACCGCACGCACCTCCTGCCCGGAAAGGTCACCTATCTGCTGCCGTGCATCTCGCGGCTCGAGCGCGATGTGCAGGCCTCCGGCGAGCAGTGGCTGTCGATCGAGGATTCGACCGCCTGCATCCACGGCTCCTTCGGCCGCCGCAAGCCGCCGTCGCCGCATGTCCTGTCCGAGCCGCGGATCGTCGCCGAACTTGCCAAGGCAACCGTGGACGGCCGCAGTTCCATTCCCTGGGATGCGTGGGTGGCGGACTATGCGGTGGTGCGCGACGAGATCGAACACTGCTATCCGGACGACTTCCTCGGCTTCAACACCCGCTTCCGCCAGCCCGGCGGCTTCCGCCGCGACATCGAGGCCAGCCGCCGCGTCTGGAAGACGGGCAGCGGCCGTGCGAACTTCCTCGTCCCGCCGTCGCTGGAGGCGGACGACAATGTCGACCTCACGGACGAGCGTGCGCTGAGCCTGCTGACGATCCGCTCCAACGACCAGTTCAACACCACCATCTACGGCTATCGCGACCGGCTGCGCGGCATCAACGGCACGCGGATGGTCCTGCTGATGAACGAGGCGGACATCGCCCGGCTCGGCCTGCGCGAGGGGCAGGAGGTGGCGCTGGAATCCACCGCCGGAGACGGCATCCACCGCCGGGTGGGCGGACTGCGGGTGACACCCCATTCGATCCCGCAGGCAATTGCGCCGGCTACTATCCCGAGCTCAACCCGCTGATGCCGCTCTGGCATCACGAGAAGAAGGCCCATGTGCCGGCGGCCAAGTCGGTGCCGGTCAGGGTCGCCTCCTGACGGCGCCCTCCCGAGGCCGGCCGCAACGAGGCCGGCCATCGCGCCCGATGGCCGACCAAGGCTCGCCGCGGCCGGGCTCATTTGTCCGGCAGCGGCGGCAGCGCGCGCAGATAGGCGATGATGGCGGCGAGATCCTCGGGCGTCGTCTTCGCAAGATAGCCGTAGGGCATCGGCGGCAGCATCCCGGATCCGTCCGGGCGCCCGCCGCCGGTGATCATCGCGCCGATCTCGCCGTCGGAATAGCCCTTCAGCCCGTCCTCGTGGCTGGTCAGATTGGAGGCGACCGACACGCCCCAGGGTCCGTGGAACTCGAAGCCGCCGCGGCCGAGGTCCGTGTCCAGCATCGGCCCTTGCGGCCCCATCGGCGTGTGGCACTCCATGCAATGGGCGACCGGGCCGGCCAGATAGGCGCCATACTCGGCCGACACCGACGGCGCCATTGCCGCCACGCTTTCGACCGGCGGACCGTAGGCCGGGGGCAGCGGAACGCGGTAGACCGACGGCGGCAGCGTGTTGTCCACCGCCGGCAGGGTGCGCAGGAACATCACGATCGACATCAGGTCGTCGTCCGACAGGCCGCGATACATCGCAAAGGGCATCGGCGGGCCGATCAGCGTGCCGTCGGGCCGCAGCCCCTCGCGGATGGCCTTGGCCAGTTCCGCGTCGCTCCACTTGGCGATCTGCCCGCCGGGCGTGAGATTGGGCGCATAGGCGGTGAAGGCGGGATTGTCGTCGACGAGCCGGCCGGCCAGTTCGCGGCCCATGTCCGGCCCGGCCGCGCCGAAGGGCGTGTGGCAGTTGCCGCAGCCGGCCGGCCCGCGGACGAGATACTCGCCACGCGCCACGCCGGGTTCGGCGGAGGCCGCGCCGGCAGAGAGAACGACAGCTGTGAGAAAACCGGCGCAAATCAGCGCCCCGGACCTCGGCACCATGGCCTGCCCCCATAAGTCGATGAATTTTAATAAAAAAGATGCCCCCGTGACATCTGGAGACATTCTCATCTGAAGCTCGATCCGAATCAAGGGGCATCGCCGGCTTGCGCGGCCGCCCGCAATTGCCGACGCTGAGCGCGGCCCGGCGCATGCCGAACGATGCGGGCGGACAGTGCGGGCGGGCGGGCGTCATGAGCAAGGTCGACGGTGAAGACACGGTTCACGGCGAGCAGGCAGGGCTCCACGTCGGTCCGGCGACCTCGCGCGCGAAGACACCGCCCTGCCCGCTCACCGGCGGGCGCAGCCGGCTGGTGCAGCGCATCCCGCCCCGCTTCCTCGCCGACCTCTGGCGCATCGCCGGACGCACCGACATCTCCGGCCACTACGGCGGCATCGACCAGCTCGGGCTCTACCGGTCGGACTGCGGCCTCCACTTCTTCCACCCGATGATCGCCGGCTCGGCCGACTTCTACGAAGACCTCTACAGCCGCTGGCGCGGCCACGACGCGCCGGAGCGCGGGCTTGCCGACCGGCAGGAGTATCTGCGCAGCACCCGTCACGTGCGCCCCGGCGACCGGGTGCTCGACGTGGGCTGCGGGCGCGGCGGCTTTGCCTCCCATCTCGGCCATGCCGAATTCACCGGCCTCGATCCGCACGCCGTGCCGACCCCGACCCGCGGGTGTTGCGCCAGAAGGCACGGTCGCATCTCGAAGCGGGCGGCGCGGGCTATGACCTCGTCACCGCCTTTCAGGTGATCGAGCATGTGGAAGATCCGCGCGGCCTTGTGGACGATCTCGTGGCCCTTGTCCGCCCGGGCGGGCTGATCGCGATCGGCGCGCCGGCCCATCCTTCCGTGCTGACGGAAATCCCCAACAACCTGCTCAACGGACCGCCGCATCACTTCAGCTGGTGGAATGCGGATGCCTTCGCCGCCCTTGCCTCCCTCGCCGGCCTGGAGGTGATCGAGAACGAGACGCTGCCGGCCTCGCCCTACGGCAGCGCCGTCGGCTGGATGGACCGGCTGGTGCCGGTGCGGACGAAGGGCGCGGGCGGTCCGCCCTATTTCGCCCACCGCTGGCTCTGGCACGCCGCTCTTGCGCTGTCCGTGCCGCTGGCCCTCCTCGCCAACCGGCTGTTCGATCCGCCGGCGCGGGCCCGCGGATTCGACGCTTCCTGCTCGTGCGCAAGCCCGCCTGAGGGCCACCCGCCGCCGCAACGTCCGGCTGGGCCGCGGCGAGAACTTGTCCACCGAATTTTGCAGTCCCGCCGCCGCCGCACAAAGCCGCCACGGGAGCCCGGTTCGACGGCATTTGAATCGAATGCGCCCCTCGGCGTTCAGACATGCACAAGGCAATCACCCTATCGGTGGAGCCCGGAGCGCTCAGGGAATCCACGTATGCATGAACGGACCGGACGCCTCGGTATCTACGGTTTTCTTCATCGCCTGCCGCTGCCCGGCAGCTACCGGTTCAAGCTGTTCTTCGTCTGCTTCGTCGGCAGCCATGTGCCGCTGGTCGCGGCGCTGGTGCACACGCTGTTCTTTGCCGGCGACGACAGCGGGCCGGTGACGATGCTGCTCGTCCTTCTGGGCGCGACGCTGGCCGGCACCGTCTTCACCCTCACCATGCTGGAGGGCGCGCTGCAGCCGGTGCGCCTCGCCGCCGAGTCTCTGCGCGCCTATCTCCACGACCGCCGCCTGCCGGCGCTGCCGGAGAGCTACGAGGACGAGGCCGGCCAGCTGATGCGTGCCGTCCAGCAGGTCACCACCTGGCTCGATCACGAGCTCCGCCGCAACGAGGACTTGGCCACCCGCGATCCCCTGACCGGCCTTGCCAACCGCCGCGCCTTCGAGGATTTCATGATGGCGGCCTTCGTCGAATGCCGGATGCGCGACGTCCCCTTCACCCTGCTCATCGCCGACATCGACCAGTTCAAGTCGGTCAACGACACCTTCGGCCATGACGTCGGCGACGCGGCGGTCGCGGCCGTCGGCGCCGTGCTGGCCGACATCGGCCATCCCGAGGCCTTCGCCGCTCGGCTCGGGGGCGACGAATTCGTGCTGGCCCTGCCGGCAACGACCGAACGTCAGGCCGCCGACGTCGCCGAGCGCCTGCGCCGCCGCCTGCGCGCGCAGCCCTGCCCCGGCCTGAGCGGCCGCCCCCTCACCCTCAGCATCGGCCTCGCCACCCTGCGCGACGGCGAGACGCTGCCGCAGCAGATGTTGCGCCGGGCCGACAAGGCTCTCTACGGCGCCAAGCGCAGCGGGCGGGATCGGGTGACCCTCGCACGCTGAAGCGTCGTCCGGTGAGGCTCGTGCCCGGCGCCTGTCCCGATAGGCCCACGCCGGATAGCCTGCGTTGTGGTGTAGAACAGCGAGGTGCCGCGTCGCGGCGGAGGGCCGGGTTCGCCCGCCGGGCATCTTGCGCGGGTCAGAGCCATGCGGACGCCGAGCACGGAGCGGTCTTTAGCTGGCTTCTCTTCGCGCATCCGCCAGAAGCGGAACGAGGATCTCTCGGCATGGAGGACATCCGCCACGGGCATCGGACAGTTTATGAGACCCACGCCCGGCGGTGGGATCGCGAGCGCTCGCGGCGTCTGTTCGAGAAGCCGTGGCTGGATCGCCTTCTTCAGCATGTGCCGGCCGGCGGCGATGTCCTCGATCTCGGTTGCGGCGCCGGCGAGCCGATCGCCCGCTACCTGATCGAGCAGGGCCGCCGCGTGACCGGCATCGATTTTGCCGCGGGGATGCTTGATCTCGCCCGGTCCCGCTTTCCCGGTGAGATCTGGATCGCGGGCGACATGCGCGCGCTCGACCTCGGTCGCCGCTTTTCCGGCATCGTCGCCTGGAACAGCAGCTTTCATCTCAGCCGGAACGAACAGCGCCAGTTGCTGCCGCGCCTTGGCCGCCACCTCCTGCCCGGCGGCGCGCTGCTGATGACCGTCGGTCCGGCCGAGGGCGAGGCGCTTGGCCATGTCGGCGACGGGACCGTCTACCACGCGTCGCTGTCACCGGCGGAATTTGAGGAGCGGCTTGCAGCGGCGGGACTGCTCGTGGAGAGTTTTGTCGCCAACGATCTTGCCTGCGCGGGGCACAGTGTCGTGCTGGCGCGGATGACGGCGTGACCCGGCCCGGTTGCCGCGACCAGCCGTTGCGGCTCCTTGGAGGTGGC
>NZ_MCRJ01000110.1 GCF_001720135.1 Methylobrevis pamukkalensis | reverse complement strand
ATGTCGTCGCTCTCCGACGGCCAGAAGGTCAGCTTCGAAATCGAAGCCGATCGCCGCACGGGCCGCTCCAGCGCGACCAACCTCAAGGCCGCCTGAGCGGTCTGACCTTTCTCCGGCCGGGGCTCCCCGGCCGGGGATTTCATCGACGGGCCAGCCGTCGATTCCGGGCCCGAACGCCTTTTCCAGGCCTCGCCCGATGCGATGCCGGTCCCGCGTGCGACCGCCGCCCCCCAGATCCTTTCCCACGAGACCACGATCATGGCCCGCAAGCCCAGCTCCCGAGCCGATCACGTGCTCTTCGACGTCGTCTACGAAGACGGGACGCGCAAGTCCAACCGCCGCGTGCCGGCCGACATCCTCGGCGGCCTTGACGGCGACGAGCCGGCCCGCGCCGAGATCCAGGCCCAGGACCGCGAGATCGCCGAACGCTCCGGCATGCCCCCGCTCGAGATCAAGAGCCTGAAGCGCTCCGGCGCCAAGGGCTGACCGGCCGCGCCACGCGCCGCCCTTTCCGTCGCCCTGTTCCACCTGCCGATGACGTCAACGAGCCGTCTCAGTTGCGCTCGTCCGGCAGCACCGGCAGCGGCAGCACCTCGATCCCCTCGTCCCGGAGACCGCGTACGTCGTCGGCGCTTGCCGCGCCGAAGATGCCGCGTGCCGGCGCCTCGCCATAGTGGATGCGCCGCGCCTCCTCGGGAAAACGCTTGCCGACGTCCTCGGCATGTTCCGTGATCCTCGATTTCAGTTCCCGCAACGCCGCGACCAGTTCCGGCGGCCGGTTGTCGAGGCCCCGCGCAGGCGGCTCCGCCCCCGCGCCCTCGGTCGCAGGCGGCTCCGCCATGGCCACGACCGGCCGGGCGTCCTCGCGCGTCACCACCCTCGGCGCCATCAGCGCCTTGCGCACATGTGGCGATCCGCAATGGGTGCAGGCCAGCAGGCCGCGCGCCTCCTGACTGTCGAAATCCGCCGACGAGCGGAACCAGCCCTCGAACCCGTGCCCCTCGATGCAGACCAGCGCGTAGCGGATCATGCCGACCCACCTTCCGGGACGCCCGGCGCCGCGAACGCCCGCTCGTTGGCCAGCGAGGGCACCCGGCCGCGGATGGTCGCGACCATCTCCGGGTCGATGTCGGCCACGATCATCCCCGGCGCGTCGCCCGCCGCTTCGCCAAGCACCTTGCCCCACGGATCGACGATCAGGCTGTGGCCATAGGTCTCGCGGCCGTCCTCGTGGCGCCCGCCCTGCGCCGCCGTCACCACATAGGCGCCGTTCTCGATCGCCCGGGTGCGCTGCAGGAGATGCCAGTGCGCCTCGCCGGTCTGGCGGGTGAACGCCGCCGGCGCGGTCAGCAGCCCGGCCCCGGCCTTGGCATAGGCCCGGAACAGATGTGGGAAGCGCACGTCGTAGCAGATGGCGAGACCGGCCACGATCGGGCCGAGATCGACGGTCACCGCCGTCTCGCCGGGCTGGTAGGTCGCCGATTCCCGCCAGCTCTCGCCGTTGGCCAGATCGACGTCGAACATGTGGATCTTGTCGTAGCGCGCCGCGATCGACCCGTCCGGCGCGATCACGAAGGCCCGGTTGGCCACCCGCCCGTCGTCCGCGAGGATCGCCAGCGACCCGAGATGCAGGAAGATGCCGAGTTCGGCCGCCACCTCGCGCAGGCGGGCAAGGAAGGCGTCGTCCTCCTCGCGGCCGATCCGCTCCATCAGTTCCGCGCGCGAGCGCACCAGAAGATTGGTCATCTCCGGGGTCTGGACATAGGCCGCGCCGGCGCCGGCCGCCTCGCGCACCAGCGCCTCCGTGGCGACCAGATTGGCGGCGGGCTCGCGGCCCGAGCGAAGCTGCACGCAGGCAACGCGAAAGAGGCTCATGGATGTCAACTCTCCGGTGGCGGCGGGCTCAGGACGCCAGCAGCGCGTCGAGCCGGCCGGCGCGCTCCAGCGCATAGAGGTCGTCGCAGCCGCCGACATGGGTGGCGCCGATGAACACCTGCGGGAAGGTGCTGCGGCCCGAGCGCTGGATCATCTCGGCGCGAGCGGCGGGACGTTCCGTGGCGTTGTGTTCGGCGTAGGTCACGCCCTTGCCGTCGAGCAGCGCCTTGGCCCGCGCGCAGAAGCCGCAGAAGTCCCGGGTGTAGATCACGACGTCAGCCATCAAGCGTCCCCGCGTGTGCGCCGGCTCCATGCCGCCACACTGCAAAAGCCCTTGTTCCATCCTGATATAGTCACGAAGTCCCGGCGGCGACAACCCGCGCGAAGACGAGCACGTCGACACGGGCGGCCTTGCCGCGGCGCAGGATGCGGGTGACGCTCTCCACCGTCGCCCCCGTGGTGTAGACGTCGTCGACCAGCAGCACGCGCCGGCCGGCCACCGCCTCGGGGCGGGCCAGCGCGAAGGCGCCGCGCATGTTGTCGAGCCGCTCGCGGCGCTCCAGCCCGACCTGTCGCCGGGTGCGCCGCACGCGCCGCAACCCATCCGGCAGGACCGCAACTCCCGCCGCCCTGCCGATCTCGGCGCCGAGCAGCGCCGCCTGGTTGAAACGCCGCTGCCAGAGGCGGAAGGGATGCAGCGGCACCGGCACGATCACGTCGGCGTCGGCCAGCAGATCCCGGCCGGCGCGGGCCATCAGCCCGCCCATCATCGGGGCAAGGTCGGTGCGGTCGCGGTATTTGAGATCATGGACGAGGTCGCGCGCCCCGCCGTCGAAGATCGCCACCGCCCGCAGCCGGTCGAACACCGGCGGGTCGGCGATCGCCGGCGCCGACAGGGCCCCTGCGCCGAGATCATAGGGAAACGGCGTGCCGAGCCGCTCGCAATAGGGTCGCTCGATGAAGCGGATCTGCCCCCAGCAGGCCGGGCACAGACCGCCGACGCTGGCCGTCAGGCTGCGGCAGAGCGGGCAGGACGGCGGCAGCGCCATGTCGACGAGGCCGGAGACCAGGCCGCGGGCTCCGCGGCGCGCAAGCCCGATGAGACGGCGGCCGAGGTCGTCCGCCGGCGGCTCTCCCCCGTCAGGCCCGTCCGCCGCGGGCAGGCCCGCCATCCGCCAGATCATCGACGCCCCCCTCGCCGTTCCGAACCAGAGTGCGGCCGGCCGGACCGCAAGACAAGATCGGCCCTGCAAGGCAGTGCGCGTTTGACCCGTGCCGCTCCCCGGCCCATATAGCCGCGAGCCGCGGCGCACCGCCCGCGCCGGCCGCCTGCCATGGACCCTTGCCGATGACCGACGCCCCGCGCCTGTTCGACCGCCGCACCGTCGCCGCCCGCCGGCGCCGGGCGATCGCGCGCGGTCGGCCCGAAGACGCCTTCCTCGTCGACATCGTTGCGGCCGATGTTGCCGAGCGGCTGGCGACGGTCTCGCGCGAATTTCCGACCGCGCTGGCGATCGGCGGCCCGACCGACGCGCTCGCCCGGGCCGTGGCCGACAGCGGACGGAGCCACCGGGTGCTGCGCGCCGACCTGTTTGCGGCAGGCCCGGACGGCGCTCACCCCGCCGATCTCGTGGTCGACGACGAGGTGCTGCCGCTGGCGCCCGCCAGCGTCGACCTGGTCGTCTCGGCGCTCACCCTGCAGTGGGCCAATGATCTTCCAGGCGCGCTGGTGCAGATCCGCCGCGCGCTGAAGCCCGACGGCCTGTTCCTCGGCGTGCTCGTCGGCGGCGACAGCCTGACCGAACTGCGCGACGCGATGGCCGCCGCCGAGATCGAACTGACGGGCGGCGTCAGCCCGCGCGTAGCCCCGATGGGCGAGGTGCGCGACATGGGCGCGCTGCTGCAACGCGCCGGCTTCGCCCTGCCGGTCGCCGACCAGGACCGGCTGACGCTGCGCTACGCGACGCCGCTGCATCTGATGCGGGAACTGCATGTCCTCGGCGCCGGAAATGCCCTCGCCGAACGCCGGCGCGGACTCACGCCGCCGGCGCTGATCGGCCGGGCAGCCGAGATCTATGCGGAGCGGTTTTCCGATCCGGACGGCCGGGTGCGGGCGACGGTGACGCTGGTGTCGCTCTCCGGATGGGCGCCGCACGAGAGCCAGCAGAAGCCGCTGCGGCCGGGTACGGCGAAGACGCGGCTTGCCGATGCGCTGAAGACGACGGAAATCAAGATCTGAGGACGAGGACGCGTCGGGTCAGGCGGCCGGTCTGCTCAGTTCGAGCCGGGCGTGTTCTCGGCCATGTTGCTGGACACCACCTCGAACAGGTTGTTCAGCACGGATTCGCCGAACAGCGCGATCGACAGGATGAAGACCGCGATCATCGTGGCGAGAATGCCGTATTCGATGGCGACGGCGGCCCGGGTGTCGGCGAGAAACGATGCGACCAGCCTGGTGCTGCCGCGCCGGAGCGCCTCCGAGTTCCGCTTCTCCATCGCCCACGCCTTCCCTGCGCTTCTTGCGGCCGTTCCGACTGGATGGCTGTCCGTTGGACACGCTCCGACGGCGCCGGAGCACATGCCGTCACAGGAGGTCGACGAGGTGGGGGATCAGGGGCTCGTCGGCGGGGGGCATCGGATAGGATCTCAGATCCCGGGCCTTGACCCACTTGACGGCCTGTCCCTCGCGTCCCGAGACGAAGCCCTGCCAGCGACGACAGACGTAGAGTGGCATCAAAAGATGAAAGGTTTCGTAATCGAAACTGGCAAAGGTCAGGGGTGCGAGACAGGGTTTCTCGACCGTGATTCCGAGTTCCTCGGCAAGCTCGCGCACCAGCGCATCCTCCGGGCTCTCGCCCGGATCGACCTTGCCGCCGGGAAACTCCCACAGGCCCGCGAGCGCCTTGCCCTCCGGCCGCTGCGAGATCAGCACCCGGTTGTCGACGTCGACGAGCGCGCAGGCCACGACGAGCAGCAGCGTCTTCATGCCTGGCCTCCCGTGTGCGAACCGAGCCGGCTCTCGTCCGCCAGCGACATCGGCGGCACCAGATAGTCGTAGCCGTACACCGGTTGAAAGCCCATCGACCGATAGAGGCCGAGCGCCGCGTCGTTGTCGGCCATGACCTGGAGATAGGCCCGCCGCGCGCCGAGCGTGCGCGCCCGCGCCAGCATGGCCGACATCAGCCGCCGGCCGTAGCCCTGCCGGCGGCAGTGCGGAGCCACGGCCAGATCGAAGATGCCGGCCAGATCGTCCTCGACCACCACCGATCCGGCGGCCACGATCTCGCCGTCGCGGCGCAGCGCGAGGTCGAGGCTCGGCACCAGCACCCGCGCGCCGAGCGCCTCCACCCCCGCCCAGTCGAGATCGGGCCGGCCCGACAGGGCGGCGACCGCGCGGGCGAAGTCGGCGGGGTTGGTCTCCACCGCGGGATCCTCGTCGAAGGTTGCCTGCTGCAGGTCGAGGATCTCGACGGTGGCCGCGTCGAAGCCTGCGGCGCCGGCCAGCTCGATCCGTTCGCCGAGCGAGACCGGCGTCAGCGGCGTGCGGCGCAGACAGGGCTGCTGCCCGCGCGAGGCGATCAGCGTGAAGGCATGCATCATCCGCGCATGCATGTTGCGGTCGTCAGCCGGATCGAGACAGGTCAGCGAATTCAGCCGCTTGGCAGGATGGCCGGGCGTCACCCGCGTCAGCCAGCTGCCGTCGATGACGAGAAAGGCCGCCGGCCGCGCATTGAGCGCCGCGCATTCCAGCCGGCGCACGAGATCGACCGCCGCCATGCCGGTCAGCTCCTGTAGTCGCCGTTGATCGCGACATATTCCTTGGTGAGGTCGCAGGTCCAGACCGTTGCGCGGCCGGTCCCGAGGCCGAGCGCGACGCGCACCGGAATGTGCTCGCGCTCCATCACCGCCGTCGCCGCCGCCTCCGAATAGGCCGGATCGCGCGCGCCTTCCACGGCGACCCGCACGTCGCCGAACCAGATCGACAGCAGGTCGCGGTCGGCCGGCTCGCCGGCCTTGCCGACAGCCATCACCACCCGGCCCCAGTTGGCGTCCTCGCCGGCGACCGCGGTCTTCACCAGCGGCGAATTGGCGATCGACAGCGCGATGCGCTTGGCGGAGGCGTCCGACACCGCGCCCTCGACCGTGACCTCGACGAACTTGCGCGCGCCCTCCCCGTCCTTCACCACCTGGTGGGCAAGATCGAGCAGCACCCCGTGCAGGGCGGCGGCAAAGCCGGCCAGCCGCGGATCGGCCGGATCGGTGACCGGCACGGCGCCGGCCGCCTTGCCGGTCGCAAACAGCATCAGCGTGTCGCTGGTCGAGGTGTCGCTGTCGACGGTGATGGCGTTGAAGGTGGTGGTCACCGACGCGAGAGCAGGCTCTGGAGCACTGGGGCGGCGATCGCCGCATCGGTGAACACGAAGGACAGCATCGTCGCCATGTCCGGCGCGATCATGCCCGCGCCCTTGGCGATGCCGGAGATCACCACCGGCACGCCGCCAAGATCGACGGTCGCGGTGGCAAGCTTCGGGAAGGTGTCGGTGGTCATGATCGCCTTCGCCGGGTCGATCCACGGGCCGTCGGCAAGGCGGCCTGCGGCGCCGTCGAGCACGCCGGTGAACTTCTGCGCGTCGAGAGGCTCGCCGATCACGCCCGTGGAGGCGAGGAACACCTCTTCCGGGGCACAGCCGACCGCGGCCGCGGCGATGTCGGCGGTGATACGCACGGTCTCGCGGCCCTTGAGGCCGGTGAAGGCGTTGGCATTGCCGGAATTGACGACCAGCGCCCGGGCACGGCCCTGCGCCAGGTTGGCCTTGCACCATTCGACCGGTGCCGAGGGGCACTTCGACGTGGTGAAGACGCCCGCCACCGTGGTGCCCGCGCTCATCTCGAGCAGCAGCACGTCGGTGCGGCCCTTGTACTTGATGCCCGCCTCGGCGGTGGCAAAGCGCACGCCGGCGACGACGGGCATCTCGGGAACGGACTTGGGCGCGAGCGGCGAGACGGCGGTGGACATGGCGGGAACGGCTCCGAAGCGGACACGAGACCTTCCCAGTGCCGCAGGAGCGCCGCGCGCGCAAGCTCTTTGCCGCGGGCCGTGGTTCAGGCCCGCGGATCGGACCCGTCGATCCCGAACGACGGGCGACGGGGGAGCGGTCCCGCGCCGTTGCACGCTGGCCGCTCGCCCTCGTCCGCTGCCGTCAGGCTGCGGTGGGCGCGAGACCGTCGGGCGTGGCCGCGGGCTCGGCGCCGAGCAGCGTCTTCCAGACATAGCCGCCAAGTGCGGCGCGGCGAGCGGCGCCAGCCAGAACAGCCACAGCTGCGCCATGGCGCCGCCGCCGGCAAACAGCGCCACGGCGGTGGAGCGCGCCGGATTGACCGACGTGTTGGTGACCGGGATGACACGAGGTGGATCAGCGTCAGGCACAGGCCGATGGCGATCGGCGCAAATCCGGCCGGCACGCCCTTCGCCGTCGATCCGAGGATGACGATCAGGAAGAAGGCCGTGAGCACCACCTCGGCGACGAGACAGGCGAGCAGGCCGTATTTGCCGGGCGACAGGTCACCGTAGCCGTTGGAGGCGAAACCGCCGGCGACGAAGCCCGGCGCGCCCGAGGCGATGACGTAGAGAACACCGGCGGCGGCAAACCCGCCGAGAACCTGCGCAACCCAGTAGGGAAGGAGGTCGGCGCGGTTGAACCGGCCGGCGACGGCAAGGCCCAGCGAGACCGCCGGTTTGAAGTGGCCGCCGGAAATGCCGCCGACCGCATAGGCCATGGTCAAGACGGTCAGGCCGAAGGCGAGCGCCACGCCGGCAAAGCCGATGCCGAGCGCCGGATAGCCGGCGGCGAGAACCGCGCTGCCGCAGCCACCGAAGACGAGCCAGAACGTCCCGAAGAATTCAGCTGCAAGCTTCCTGTTCATGATGGATCTCCCCCACAGAGAATGGGGGGATCATACGCCCGATCCTTCACCGAGGCGAGCCGATCGATCGGTCAAGCCACCGTTCCGGGCCTGTGGGTGAAAGATCGAGGAAAGGGAGCGAATGCGGCCGTCAGCTCGGCACGTTCAGGAAGCGGCGAAAACGGCTCTGCAGGGTCGGGATCAGGCCGAACACCATGATGCCCACCATGATCGGGGCGATCACCAGCGTGCGCTGCCAGGTCGCCCAGCCGTCGGTGAGCGGCAGCACCACGTAGAGCAGCGTGGTGATGATCGGATAGACGCCCGCCAGCACCAGAGACGCAAAGCGCAGACGCGAGAACCGCGTCCCGCCCTCGGCGGCGGCAACCGGCGGAACGGACGGTGCGACGACGGCAAGCCGGGCGGCGGGCTGGCCTTCGGCCTGGCCCGTCTGCTGGGTGGGGGTCCGGCCGTCCTGGACGCCGGCCACGATCGTCGGCGCGTCGACCGGCGATGCGGCAAGAGGGCGAAGAGCGGCATGGCGCAGGGCGGACATCGACGGCAACTCCAGAACGACATGGCCAGAACGATACGGGCCGTTTCGTTATATAGAACGAGCCGTTTCGTTCCGTCAAGCACTCTGCTACAGTCGAGACCGACCGATAACGGAGGTGTGATCGATGGACGAACAGGATGGGGCGCAGACGCCGGACCCCGCGGACGACGACGTCTGCGCGGGCCGGCGGTCCATCGGCGCAAGGCGCAGCTCGGCGAGTTCCGAGGCGATCCTGGAGGCGGCCGAGGCCCTGCTGCTGGAAGCCGGCTATGGCGGCTTCTCGATCGAGGCGGTGGCGCGGCGGGCGCGGGCCGGCAAGCCGACGATCTACCGCTGGTGGCCGTCCAAGGCCGCCCTCCTGCTCGACGTCTACCACCGCCAGAAGGACGAGCCGGCGCCCGATCCCGCGGCGAGCCTTGAAGACGAACTCGTCACCTTCGTCGTCCACCTGCTGCGCTTCTGGAGCACCGGGGCCTCCGGCGACACCTTCCGGGCGATCGTCGCCGAGGCCCAGTCGGACCCGGAGGCCCGCCGCGCGCTCAAGGCCTACATCGATTCCCGGCGCCAGCTGTTCGTCGAACGGGTCGCCTGCCGCAAGGCGGCGGGCACCGTGCCGGCGACGCTCGACGCCGACCTCGTCTGGGAGAGCGTGATCGGTCTGGCCTGGCGCCGGCTGCTGTCCTTCGAGCTTGCCGTCGACGCGGACCGCCTGCGCCGGCTGGTGCGCGCGCTTCTCGCCGGCCTTGCCGAAGCCTGAGCGGAAACCCGCGACACGCGCCGAGGCCCGCGAGAAACGGCAACGGGCCGGACGCAGGACGTCCGGCCCGTCGATCTGATCTGCGTCGGTGAGGATTACGGCGCGGGCGCCGGCACCGGCGTGGCGCCGTCGGCCGGGGCAGCGCCCTCGGCCGGGGCAGCGCCCTCGGCCGGGGCAGCGTCCAGGCGCTCGACCTTCGCGTCGGCCTTGAGCTTGGCCATCACCTCGCCGAAGCGCTCGCGCGCGACGACCTGACGCACCTGCTCCTCGACCTCCTCGAAGGTCGGCACCGGCTGGCTGCGCTTCTCTTCCACCTTGATGACGTGGAAGCCGAACTGGCTCTGCACCGGCTCCTTGGTGTAGCTGCCCGGCTCGAGCGCGAAGGCCGCCGTCTCGAATTCCGGCACCATCTGGCCCTTGGTGAAGAAGCCGAGATCGCCGCCGTTGGCCTTGGAACCGTCGAGCGAGGATTCGCCCGCAAGCTTGGCGAAGTCCTCGCCGGCGTCGAGCTTGCCGATCAGCGCCTTCGCCTCGTCCGCGGTCTTCACCAGGATGTGACGGGCGTGGATTTCCTCCGGCGGGGCGTAGCCGGCGACGTCCTTGTCGTAACGCGCCTTGAGATCGGCCTCGGACACCTCGTCCTGGACCTTTTCCACATAGGCGTTGCGCAGCGCCTGATTGCGCATGAAACCGAGGCGTGCCTCGAAGTCCGGGGTCTTGTCGAGCCCCTCGCCTTCGGCAGCGCTCGCCAGAAGATGCATGTCGATCAGCACGTCGACGAGAATGCCCTGCTGGGCGGTTTCCGGCACCTGGGCCAGCTGCTCGGCGAAGGCCTCCTTGGCGAGGTCGACCTCGCCGACGGTGACCTTCTGGCCGTTGACCGTCGCGAGGATCTTGCCCGGATCGTCGGCGGCGGCTGCGGGCAGCGCGATCCCGGCGAGCAGCGCGGCGAGCACTGCGGGGCGGATGAGACGGCGCGTGGCACCGGCGAATGTGATCTTGGTCATCTGGCTTGTTGCTTCCTCTCGAACGATCCCGCCCGACATCATCCGGCGTCGGCGACGCCGAAGCTCCCTGCGATCCGAGCCTATAGCGCGCCGGCGGTTGGCGAGGAAGAGGCAAGGCCGGCCGGGTTGCCGGAAGCGGCGGAAATCCCGGCGACGTTGACATTGCCGGGCGCGCGCCATATCTCCGGAGCGGCCGGTCGAACGGGAACCTTTCTTATTGGAACCCGACAATCGGGCGTAAAAGCGGTCGGCACTCGGCGACATGACTTCGGAGGATCTCCGAAGGTGGCGCCGCCGGCCACCGGCGCTCGCGACCGCCGGAGCACGCCCGTCCCGGCTGCTTCATGAAATTCTAGAGATCAGGCCGAAGTGGCGCCCGAAGGGATGCGGCCCGCTTGCAGAGCCTATGAGGGAAAGGTCCGCCATGGTCGGCCTCGGAACGCTGGCGCGCAAGATCTTCGGTTCGGCCAATGACCGCCGCGTCAAGGCCTATCGGCCGCAGGTGGCCGCCATCAATGCCCTCGAGGAAGAGACGAAGGCGCTCTCCGACGAGGCCCTGCGCGGGCGCACCGCCGAATTCCGCGAACGGCTCGCGAGCGGCGAGAAGCTCGAGGATCTGCTCGTTCCCGCGTTTGCCACCGTGCGCGAGGCGGCGCGTCGCACGCTCGGCCAGCGGCATTATGACGTGCAGCTGATCGGCGGCATGGTGCTCAACGAGGGCGGCATCGCCGAGATGAAGACCGGCGAGGGCAAGACCCTCGTCGCGACCCTGTCGGTCTATCTCAACGCCCTGCCCGGCAAGGGCGTCCACGTCGTCACCGTCAACGACTATCTCGCCCGGCGCGACGCCGAGCTGATGAGCCGGATCTACGGCTTCCTCGGCCTCACCACCGGCGTGATCGTCCACGGCCTCTCCGACGAGGAGCGCCGCGCGGCCTATGCCTGCGACGTGGTCTACGCGACCAACAACGAGCTCGGCTTCGACTACCTGCGCGACAACATGAAATACGAGCGCGGCCAGATGGTCCAGCGCGGCCATGCCTATGCGATCGTCGACGAGGTCGACTCGATCCTGGTCGACGAGGCCCGCACGCCGCTGATCATCTCCGGCCCGGTGGAGGACCGTTCGGACCTCTACACCACCATCGACAGGTTCATCCCGGCGGTCACCCCGGCCGACTTCGACCTCGACGAGAAGCAGCGCTCGGTGAGCTTCACCGAGGAGGGCACCGAGAAGCTGGAGAACCTTCTCGCCGCCGCCGGCCTGCTCAAGGGCGCCTCGCTCTACGACATCGAGAATGTCTCGATCGTCCACCATCTCAATCAGGCGCTGCGCGCCCACAAGCTGTTCCAGCGCGACAAGGACTATATCGTCAAGGACGGCGAGGTCGTCATCATCGACGAGTTCACCGGCCGCATGATGCCGGGCCGCCGCTACTCGGAGGGCCTGCACCAGGCGCTCGAGGCCAAGGAACGGGTGAAGATCCAGCCGGAGAACCAGACCTTCGCCTCGATCACCTTCCAGAACTATTTCCGCATGTACGGCAAGCTTGCCGGCATGACGGGCACGGCCGCGACCGAGGCCGACGAGTTCATGGACATCTACGGCCTCGAGGTCGTCGAGATCCCGACCAACGTCGCCGTCGCCCGTATCGACGACGACGACGAGGTCTACCGGACCGTCCAGGAAAAATACAACGCCATCGTCGAGACGATCCGCGAGGCCAAGACCCGTAGCCAGCCGGTGCTCGTCGGCACGACCTCGATCGAGAAGTCGGAAATGCTGGCGACGATGCTCACCCGCGCCGGCTTCCGCCAGGCCGACTTCAACGTCCTGTTCGACGGCGACGAGGGCTCCACGACCGAACTCGTGTTCCAGGTCCTGAACGCCCGCTACCACGAGCAGGAAGCCTACATCATCAGCCAGGCCGGCGTGCCCGGCGCGGTGACGATCGCCACCAACATGGCCGGCCGCGGCACCGACATCCAGCTCGGCGGCAACGCCGACATGCGCATCGAGCGCGAGCTCGGCGCCATGCCGGCAGGTCCCGAGCGCGCCGCCGCCGAGGCGAAGATCCGCGAGGACATCGCCCGTCTCAAGCGCAAGGCGCTGGAGGCCGGCGGCCTGTTCGTGATCGGCACCGAGCGACACGAGAGCCGGCGCATCGACAACCAGTTGCGCGGCCGCTCCGGCCGCCAGGGCGACCCCGGCCATTCGCGCTTCTACCTGTCGCTCCAGGACGACCTGATGCGCATCTTCGGCTCCGACCGCATGGACGGCATGCTGCAGAAGCTGGGTCTGAAGGAAGGCGAGTCGATCGTCCATCCGTGGATCAACAAGGCGCTGGAGAAGGCGCAGCAGAAGGTCGAGGCGCGCAACTTCGACATCCGCAAGAATCTGCTCAAATACGACGACGTGATGAACGACCAGCGCAAGGTCATCTTCGAGCAGCGCATCGAGCTGATGACCGAGGAGAGCGTCGAGGACACCGTGCGCGACATGCGCCACGATGTCGTCGCCGAGATGGTGGCCCGGTTCATTCCCGAAAACGCCTATGCCGAGCAGTGGGACACCGCCGGCCTTGCCGCCGCCGTCCGCGAACAGCTCAACCTCGACCTGCCGGTCGAGGACTGGGCCAAGGAAGAGGGCATCGCCGACGAGGAGATGCGCGAGCGTCTCACCAACGCGGCCGACGAGGCCTATGCCGAGCGCGAGACCCGCTTCTCGTCCGAACTGCTGCGCCACATCGAGAAGGCCGTCCTGCTCCAGACCCTCGACCATCTCTGGCGCGAGCATCTGGCGGCGCTCGACGCGCTGCGCTCGGTGATCGGCTTCCGCGGCTATGCCCAGCGCGACCCGCTGCAGGAATACCGCACCGAGGCCTTCACCCTGTTCGAAGCCCTGCTCAACAACCTGCGCCAGGCCGTCACCACCCAGCTGATGCGGGTGGAACTCGCCGAGCGCCCGGCGGAGCCCGAGCCGCTCGACGAGCGGATGATCCAGGCCCATCACATCGACCCGCTCACCGGCGAGGACGAGATGGCGCTGGCCGACGCGGCGGTGGCCCGCGGCGAGGCCGCCGGCCGGTTCAGTGCCACGCCCGTGGCCGCCGATGCCGCCGCCTTCGCCCGCGCCGGCCGCAACGACCCCTGCCCCTGCGGGTCGGGCAAGAAGTTCAAGCACTGCCACGGCGCACTGGTCTGACCGACCGGACGTGACGTGTGGGCCGTTTCCACCCCTCCCCTTCAAGGGGAGGGGTTTTTCATGCCCGCCGCGTGCCCCGCAGCGCTTGCGCGCGCGCACCGGATTGCTTAATCCCTCAGCCGACCCTTTCCAGCCAGACCGCCACCGGCGGCCGCATTTTCCGGAGTTCCCATGTCCGCCAGGAGCGATATCAAGAAGGTTGTCCTCGCCTATTCGGGCGGCCTCGACACCTCGATCATCCTCAAGTGGCTGCAGACCGAGCTTGGCGCCGAGGTCGTGACCTTCACCGCCGACCTCGGCCAGGGCGAGGAACTGGAGCCGGCGCGCCGCAAGGCGGAGATGCTCGGCGTCAAGGAGATCTACGTCGAGGACGTGCGCGAGGAATTCGTCCGCGACTTCGTCTTCCCGATGTTCCGCGCCAACGCGGTCTACGAGGCGTCTACCTGCTCGGCACCTCGATCGCGCGGCCGCTGATCTCCAAGCATCTCGTCGAGATCGCGAAGAAGACCGGCGCCGACGCCATCGCCCACGGCGCCACCGGCAAGGGCAACGACCAGGTCCGCTTCGAGCTGTCGGCCTATGCGCTGAACCCGGACATCAAGATCGTCGCCCCGTGGCGGACCTGGGCCTCAAGAGCCGCACCGACCTGATCGAATTCGCCGAGCAGCACCAGATCCCGGTCGCAAGGACAAGAAGGGCGAGGCGCCCTTCTCCGTCGACGCCAACCTCCTGCACTCCTCGTCCGAAGGCAAGGTGCTCGAGGATCCGGCGGTCGAGGCGCCGAACTACGTCTACATGCGCACCATCTCGCCGGAAGAGGCGCCCGACACCCCGACGGTGATCGAGATCGGCTTTGAAAAGGGCGACGCGGTGTCGATCAACGGCGAGGCGCTGTCGCCGGCGACCCTGCTGGCGCGGCTCAACGACCTTGGCCGCGACAACGGCATCGGCCGCATCGACCTCGTCGAGAACCGCTTCGTCGGCATGAAGAGCCGCGGCGTCTACGAGACCCCCGGCGGCACGATCCTGCTCACCGCCCACCGGGCGATCGAGAGCATCACCCTCGACCGCGGCGCGTCCCATCTCAAGGACGAGCTGATGCCGCGCTATGCCGAGCTGATCTACAACGGCTTCTGGTTCTCGCCGGAACGCGAGATGCTGCAGGCGGCGATCGACCGCAGCCAGGAACACGTGGAAGGCACCGTCCGCCTCAAGCTCTACAAGGGCAACGTGATGGTGATCGGCCGCGAGAGCCCCAAGTCGCTCTACTCCGACCAGCTCGTCACCTTCGAGGACGACCAGGGCGCCTACGACCAGAAGGACGCCGCCGGCTTCATCAAGCTGAATGCGCTGCGGCTGAGGACTCTGGCAAAGCGCGGGTGAGATGCAGCGTTGTGGCCCGCT
>NZ_MCRJ01000109.1 GCF_001720135.1 Methylobrevis pamukkalensis | reverse complement strand
CCAGGACCGACTACATTGCCGCCGCCCGGCGCGCGGCCCAGCAGGCGGCGAGCGAGCAGCAGACCCGGGCCGAGCCGGAGCGCAGCCCCGAGCGGGCGGCCGCCGCCGAGGACTTCACCGCCAGCGGTCTCGGTGGCCTGATCCGCACCCACAAGCGTCACCTCCTCCTGGCCGCGGCCGCGCTGGTGCTGACGCTGGGCGCGGTGCGCATCGTCGGCTGGACGCTGGCCCCGGCCGAGCGGCCGCCGGTCGTGAGCGAGATGCCGGCCGGGTCCGTGTCGCAGCCGGATGCAACCGCTGGCGCCGATGTCGCGGAGGCGCCGGACACGGATGCGTCCGGCGCCGATGCCGACGTCGCCATGACGGTCGAGCCGCCCGTGGCGGCGCCGAGCGAAACGGACACGGCAGACGACGGCGCGGCCAGCGCAGTCCCCTCTGACGACCGCGCAGCCGGCGCGCCCGCCGCCGTGCCGACGACCGAACAGGCCCTCGACGCCCCCGCCAGCCAGCCGCCGGCCTTCGGCGACGTGTCGCGCCAGCTTCCCGCCAACCAGTTCAGCGCGCCTCCTGCCGAAGGTCTGACGGCGGAAGGACTGGCATCCGGTCCCGATGCGGAGGCAACGCCTCCGGCCGGTGCCACGGCGGAGGCCGGACCGGCGATCGCCGCCGGCGTCGCCGCGCCGCTGCCGCCGGAAGGCATCGGCTCGATGGCGCTGCGCGAGGCGGCTGCCAAGGGCGATCCGCGCGCGCAGTTCGAGGTGGCCGCCCGCTTCGTCGAAGGACGCGGCACCACCCAGGACCTCAAGGCCGCCGCCGAATGGTACGGCCGCGCGGCCGACAGCGGTCTTGCCGTCGCGCAGTATCGCCTCGGCAGCCTCTACGAGAACGGCTCGGGCCTGCCCCGGGACTTCCGCGCCGCCTCCGACTGGTACACCCGCGCCGCCGAGGCCGGCAACGCCAAGGCGATGCACAATCTCGCCGTGCTGATGACCGACGGCAGCCTCGGCAATCCGGACTACGCGGCCGCCGCCGGCTGGTTCGTCAAGGCGGCCGAACTCGGCATCCGCGACAGCCAGTACAATCTCGGCATCCTCTATGCCCGCGGCTTCGGCGTGCCCCCGGATCTTGCCTCCTCCTACAAGTGGTTTGCCCTCGCCGCCAACGCCGGCGACACCGAGGCGGTCAAGAAGCGCGACGACGTCGCCCGCTCGCTGAGCGAGGACGCGCTGGCGCGGGCCCGGCTCGCGGTCGAAACCTGGACGGCCAGGCCGCTCGATCCCGCCTCCAACGAGGTCGAGATCGACGATCCGGCCTGGCTGGAAATGCCCAAGCCGACGGTCGCGAGCGTGCCGTCCGGCGATCTGGTGCAGCAGGCGCAGGCGCTTCTCGCCCGGCAGGGCTTCGATCCCGGCCCGGCCGACGGCATGATGGGCAAGCGCACCCGCGACGCCATCATCGCCTTCCAGCGCCAGCGCGGCCTGACGCCGACCGGCGAGGTCGATGCGGCGCTGGTCCAGGCGCTCGGCGAACGGTCGATCTGACGACGCGGACGATCCACGCGGTCCCCGGGATGGCCCGCGTGGATTGACGGACCCGCCGGCCGCCCGTAACCCTCGTCAGGTTGGGGTGCGGAAGCCGGGGTCCGCGACGCCCGTCGCTCCGGCGACGGGACGGCTGCGGATCGGGACAGGACTGATCGGAACGGGGGCTTTCCGGGCGGAGGCGGGTCTTGGACATCTATCTGCCGATCGCCGAGCTTTCGATGAACATCTTCCTGCTCACGGCGATGGGCGGGGCGGTCGGCTTCATCTCGGGCCTGTTCGGCGTCGGCGGCGGCTTCCTGCTGACCCCGCTGCTGATCTTCTCCGGCATTCCCTCGGCGGTGGCGGTCGCCACCGTCTCCAGCCAGATCGTCGCCTCCTCGGCCTCCGGCACCTTTGTCTACGTCCGCAAGAAGCTGGTCGACTTCAAGCTCGGCGGCTTCCTGCTGGCGTCGGGCATCGTCGGCTCGGCCGGCGGCGTGTGGCTGTTCTCGCTGCTGCGCTCGCTCGGCCAGCTCGATCTGGTGCTGGCGCTCTGCTACGTGGTGTTTCTCGGTACGATCGGCGGGCTGATGCTGGCCGAGTCCGTGGCGGCGATGGTGCGGTCGCGGCGCGGACAGCCCGCCCCGGCGCGCCGGCCCGGCCAGCACAACTGGATCCACGGCCTGCCGCTGAAGGTGCGATTTCGCCGCTCGCGGCTTTACGTTTCGGCGATCCCGGTGGTCGGCCTCGGCATCGCCATCGGCTTTCTCGGCGCCCTGCTCGGCATCGGCGGCGGCTTCATCATGGTGCCGGCGCTGATCTACCTCCTGCGCGTGCCGACCAGCATCGTCGTCGGCACCACGCTGATGCAGACCTTCGGCACCATGGCCTTCGCCACGGTCATGCAGGCTGGCACCAACCATACGGTGGATGCCATCCTCGGTCTCGCGCTGATGGTCGGCGGCGTGATCGGCGCCCAGTTCGGGGCGCAGGTGGGCCAGCGCCTGCGCGGCGAGACGCTGCGCGCCCTGCTCGGCCTTTTGGTGCTGATGGTGGGCATCCGCTTTGCGGTCAATCTGGTGCTGACGCCGGGCGAGGCCTTTTCCGTCACCACCATGAGCGGAGAGGGGCTGTGATCGCGCGCGCCTCCCTCGCGAAGATCGGCGCGCTCGCCGCGGCGCTCGCCCTGGCGGGCGGCGTCACGTTCCTGCCCGCCCGCGCCGAGCAGCTGGTGACGACGCTTTCCAGCGAACTCGTCTCGATCTCGTCCAACTTCACCGGCTCGGAAATCGTGTTCTTCGGCTCGATCGAGCGCGACGCCCAGAGCGTGTCGCGGCCGGCGGACTACGAGATCGTCATCGAGGTGAAGGGGCCGCCGGCCAACGTCGTGACCCGCGAGAAGCAGCGCACGCTGGGTCTCTGGATCAACCGCGCCTCGGAAAGCTACGACCTGGTGCCCGCCTTCTACGCCGTGCTGGCCAGTGCCCCGCCCGAGGCGATCGCCGGCGACGGGGTGCGCGCACCGCTCGGCATCGGCTTCGACATGGTGCCGCTGCGCCGCGAGGCCGGGCCGACCCGGCCGTTCCGCTCCGCCTTCGAGAAGGCCTTCCTGCGGCTGATGCAGGCGCAGGGGCGCTACGCGGAAATCGACGACGCGGTAACCTTCCTGACGCCGACCCTGTTCAAGGCGTCGCTGGTGCTGCCGGCCAACGTGCCGATCGGCAGCTATGACGCGACCATCCACCTGTTCCGCGACGGGGTGAAGCTGGCCGATGCCGGCCAGCGGATCGAGGTGGCCAAGGTCGGCTTCGAGCAGCTCGCCACCCAGTTCGCCCGCCAGCACGGCTATCTCTACGGTCTGGCCACGGTGCTGATGGCGACCTTCACCGGCTGGCTGGCGGGGATCATCTTCCGCAGGGATTGATTCCGGCCGTTGCCGGCGGTCCAGCCGGCTTGACCGCGCCCGGCCGCGCCCCTAGACCTTCGGCACGCACCGGCCCCTGCGCGCTGCCGCGCGCCTTCTTTCGGAACACCCGCCATGTCCGCCATCGCCCCCGCCAACCCGCTCGACCCGCGCCGCTCGTTCCAGGGCCTGATCCTGACGCTGCAGCAGTTCTGGGCGGCGCAGGGCTGCGTGGTGCTCCAGCCCTATGACATGGAGGTCGGCGCCGGCACCTTCCATCCGGCGACGACGCTGCGCTCGCTCGGGCCCAAGCGCTGGAACGCCGCCTATGTGCAGCCCTCGCGCCGGCCGACCGACGGGCGCTACGGCGAGAACCCGAACCGCTTCCAGCACTACTACCAGTTCCAGGTGATCCTGAAGCCCTCGCCGGCCAACCTGCAGCAGCTCTATCTCGACAGCCTGACCGCGATCGGCATCGACCCGCTGGTCCACGACATCCGCTTCGTCGAGGACGACTGGCAGAGCCCGACGCTGGGGGCCTGGGGCCTTGGCTGGGAGTGCTGGTGCGACGGCATGGAGGTCTCGCAGTTCACCTATTTCCAGCAGGTGGCGGGCCAGGAATGCAATCCGGTGTCCGGCGAGCTCACCTACGGCCTCGAACGCCTCGCCATGTATCTGCAGGGCGTCGACAACGGCTACGAGCTGAATTTCAACGGCCGCGAGGGCGACGAGAAGGTTACCTACGGCGACGTCTTCCATCAGGCCGAGGAAGAGTATTCCCGGCACAATTTCGAATATGCCGACACGGAAATGCTGAAGCGGCATTTCGAGGATGCCGAGGCGGAATGCAAGTCGCTGCTGGCGCAGGGCGCCGCCGCGGCGGGCGAGGACGCGCGCCACAAGTGCGTGCTGCCGGCCTACGACCAGTGCATCAAGGCGAGCCACCGCTTCAATCTTCTCGACGCCCGCGGCGTGATCTCGGTCACCGAGCGCCAGAGCTACATCCTGAAGGTGCGCGAACTGGCGAAAGCCTGCGGCGAGGCCTGGGTCCAGACGGCAGACGGCGGGGCGGCCTGAGGAAGGCGGTATCTGGAGAGGCGCTGGCGGCGAGGCCACAAGCCGTGGCCTGCCGACGCCGGGGCTTTCCCTCGCCCTTCGAGACAGCCGCTTCGCGGCTTCCTCAGGATGAGGGAAAGGGCAACCGCCTGAGATCAAACGAGGATTTTTCGAGGCTCATCCTGAGGAGGCCTGGAACAGGCCGTCTCGAAGGACGAGGCCGGGTGCATCGGCCCGTTGCCATCTGGCAGATCGGTCGCCCGGCACTGACGGACGAGAGGTTCTGATCCTCCCCGGACTGCCGCGCCTGCAGAGCGCAGGAGATCTTCCCCGGCTCCCGTCTCTCAACGCGTCGTCCCAAAAGACAAACGGGCAGCCGGCGTCTCTGGCGGCTGCCCTGTTTCCCTCAACCTGTCATCATCCAACGGCAACCCGCAGCCAAACGCCCGTCAGTGACGGGCCATCTGTCGGCCCTGGCCGCGGTCGTCGATCGCATCCGCCCAGGCTTCGACCCAGGCCTCCGCATGCCGCGCGTCGACGCCGTAGCGGCGCTGCAGGGTGGCGACCAGATGGTCGCGGCTGCCACAGGTGCGCTCGATCTCGCAGTAGCGCTCGTTCGCACGATTGCCCGTCGCCGCATGCCTTACGCGTTCCTGAAGCTTTCCCATCGCGCTTCCTCCTTGCTTTGCCAGTCTTTGTCGTTTGCCGGCTTCCGATCGTCCCGTCAGCGGCACTCTTCTTGATTTTGATCATATCACTACGAGACTGCGACACTTTATCACGGCTTTATTGCATCTGAAAGACGCAAGAAAGGAGAACTATACCGAAATTCATATGATGACACGAGTCTGTCGAGCCGGTCCTGCGATCGCGGCTCCGCTCTGGACCACGACACATCCGCCGTCGCCTCGCCGGGGAGATTCCCGGCCGGCGACGGGTGACATTCCTCGCGGAAACGACTAATCACCAAGGCCGGTTTTCGGTGCATCGCGGACGCTGGCGCCAGTGTGGCGTCCTCCCGCGGCACCTCCTTCGCCAGTCCGGAGCCTTGCCGTCCATGCCCGATCTTCTCGTCGAACTCTTTTCCGAAGAGATTCCCGCCCGCATGCAGGGCCGGGCCGCCGACGACCTGAGAAGCCTCGTCACCGGCGCGCTGGTGGAGGCGGGCCTGACCTATGAAGGCGCGAAGGCCTTCGCGACGCCGCGTCGTCTCGCCCTCACGGTTCATGGCCTCACCTCCCGCTCGCCGGATCAGAGCGAGGAACGCAAAGGCCCCCGGGTTGGTTCCCCGGAAAAAGCACTCGAAGGATTCTTGCGCGGCGCGGGCCTGTCCTCGGTCGCCGAAGCGCGGATCGTCTCCGATCCGAAGAAGGGCGACTTCTATGTTGCCGACATCAGCCGCCCCGGCCGCCCGGCCGAGGAGATCATCGCCGAGGTGATCCCGGCCGTGGTGCGGACCTTCCCCTGGCCGAAATCCATGCGCTGGGGCTCCGGCGCGCTGCGCTGGATCCGGCCGCTGCACACGATCCTCTGCACCTTCGGTCCGGAGACCGAGGAGCCCGAGGTGGTGGCCTTCGAGGTGGACGGCATCCGCTCGGGCAACACCACCCGCGGCCATCGCTTCCTCGCGCCGGACGCCTTCACCGTCCGCCGCTTCGAGGACTATGTGTCCAGTCTCGAGAAGGCGAAGGTGATCCTCGATCCGGCGCGCCGCCGCGACGTGATCCTGCACGACGCCCGCGACCTTGCCTTTGCCAGCGGCCTCGAACTCGTCGAGGACGACGACCTCCTGGATGAGGTGGCCGGCCTCGTCGAATGGCCGGTGGTGCTGATGGGCCGTTTCGAGGAGAGCTTCCTCGCCATTCCGCCCGAGGTGATCCGGGCGACGATCCGCGCCAACCAGAAGTGTTTCGTGCTGAGGGACCCGGCCACGGGCAAGCTCGCCAACCGCTTCCTGCTGGTCTCCAACATCGCGGCAAGCGACGGCGGCCGCACCATCGTCGCCGGCAACGAGCGGGTGATCCGCGCCCGGCTGTCGGACGCGAAATTCTTCTACGAGCAGGATCTGGCGGTGACGCTGGACGAGCGCCTGCCCAAGCTCGACAAGATCACCTTCCACGAGAAGCTTGGCACCCAGAGCGCGCGGGTCGAGCGCATCGCCGCGCTTGCCACCGAGATCGCGCCGCTGGTCGGCGCCGATCCGGCGCTGGCCGCCCGCGCGGCCCGGCTCGCCAAGGCCGACCTCGTCACCGGCATGGTCGGCGAGTTTCCGGAACTGCAGGGCCTGATGGGCCGCTACTATGCCGCCGCCCACGGCGAGGATCCGGCGGTCGCCGCCGCGATCGAGGAACATTACAAGCCGCAGGGCCCCGGCGACCGCGTGCCCGCCGCGCCGGTCTCGATCGCGGTCGCGCTCGCCGACAAGCTCGACACGCTCACCGGCTTCTGGGCGATCGACGAGAAGCCGACCGGCTCCAAGGATCCCTATGCGCTCCGCCGCGCGGCGCTGGGCGTGATCCGGATCGTGCTGGAGAACGGGCTGCGAATCCGTTTTGCGGGCGCCATCGCCACCGCAGCGACGCTGCCCGCCGATGTCGCGGCCGACCTCCTCGCCTTCTTCCATGACCGCCTGAAAGTCCAGCTGCGCGAGCAGGGCGCGCGGCATGATCTGGTCGATGCCGTGCTGGCGGATGCCAGAGACGGAGATGGCGCGGGCGCGGGCGACCTCTTGCTGGTCACCCGCCGGGTCGAGGCGCTCGGCGCCTTCCTCGGCAGCGAGGACGGCCGCAGCCTGCTGGCCGGCTATCGCCGCGCCGCCAACATCCTGAAGGCCGAGGAGAAGAAGGACGGCCGCTCCTACGAGAGCGCCGTGCCCGACCGGCATCTGCTGGACGAGACCGGCGAAAACGCCGAGAAGGTCCTTGCCGCCGTGCTCGACGCCGCCATCGGCCACGCCGTCGCCCATGTGGCGCGCGAGGACTTTGCCGGCGCCATGGCCACCCTCGCCGAGACCCGCCCGGCGATCGACGCCTTCTTCGATCAGGTGCTGGTCAACGCCGACGATCCGGCCATCCGCCTCAACCGCCTCGCCCTCCTTGCCCGCATCCGCGCCGCCTGCCACACCGTGGCGGATTTTTCGCGCATCGCGGGGTGAGGGCGGGATAGGGGCCGAGGGCGCAGGTTTTTGCCTCTCGGGTTGTCATTCCCGGCCTCGGCGCGCAGCGCCGAGGGGAAGGGAGGCCGTTCACCTCCCTTTCTGCTCCACCTCACCTTACGCCATCGTCGGGCTCGACCACGGCTGTCCGGTTCGGCAAGGACGGCGGTCTTTAAGAATGTCATCCTCACTTCCGTCTTCGCCGGGCTTGACCCGCGACCCAATGGCCGTGCGGCATACGAAGTGTCGCGATGGAAATACGCGCTGAAACAACTCGGTCGATCGCTGGCTGCGGATAGGCCATTGGGTTGCCGGGTCGAGCCCGGCAATGACGGTGGAGAGGCTGCGGGTAATCCCGACGGCCCCCGTTTGCCGCCCCGGTGGCTTTCCCCTCGCCCTTCGAGACCGTCGCTTCGCGACGTCCTCAGGGTGAGGGGAAAGAGCAGCCTCAGGGTGAGGGAAAAGGGCAGCGCTGCGTCCAGATCGCTGAAATTGTTGAGGCTCATCCTGAGGAGGCTCGCAAGGGCCGTCTCGAAGGACGAGGCCGGGGACGGCTGTTGTGACATCGGATAGGGACTGCCACCCCTGCCAAGCCCCCTACCCGCCTCTCAGATCCCCCGCCCGCACCGGGTGCACCCGGGTCTCGCCCAGCATCCAGGCGTGAAACGCGCGGCCGGGGAACAGGGCGCGGAAGGCGGGGTCCAGCACGTTGAGGCCGCCGGTGAAGGCGCCGATGGCGGGCAGGATCAGGCGGCGGCCGTCGCAGGCGAATGCGCGGCGGCGCAGGGAGCGGCCGCGCACCACCACGCGGGCGGCGGGGTGCAGGTGGCCGGCGACCTCGCCGGCCTCGCCGCCAGCGGCCGGCGCGTGGCGGAACAGCAGCGGGCCGACCGCGATCTCCTCGGCCGCCCGGCCGCCGCGTCGCGCGGCGGGGTCGGGGTCGTGGTTGCCGGCGACCCAGGTCCAGTCGGTCGCCGCCGTCAGCGCCCGGATGCGCGCGCGGTCGGCGGCGGACAGGCGGGCATCGGCGCCGCGATCGTGAAAGCTGTCGCCAAGGGCGATCACCCGCTCGGGCCGGTGGCGGGCGAGCAAGGCCTCCAGGATGCCGAGGGTGAGGCCGGTGTCGTAGGGCGGCAGGAACAGGCCGCGCACGGCCGCCGCCGAGCCCTTCTCGAAGTGAAGGTCGGCGACCACCAGCAGCCGCTCGTCCGGCCAGACCAGCGCCCCGGCCGGATCGAGCGCCAGCCGTGCCCCCTGAAAGCGCAGGGCCGCGCAGCGCAGCGCCCCGGCCATGCCGTCCTCCTCCGCGCGCCCGTCTTCAAGTGCGCGCCTGTCCTCAGCCGGCTCCACGCATCGTCTCCCCGGCCATCGCCGCCCCGCCCATCGCCTCTTCCACCAGCGCGTCCGCCGCCTCGGCGAGAATGTCGTCGGCCGCCTCGCCGGAGACCGGCTCGCGGCCGACCTCCAGCATGATCGGCACCGCCAGCGGCGAGATCCGGTCCAGCCTCTTATGCACGATTCGCCCGGAAATGCGGGAGAGCATGTCCGACAGGCGCCTCAGATCCAGCAGGCCGCTCGCCGCGTCGGCGCGGGTGGCGCGCAGCAGGATGTGGTCGGGTTCGTGGCTGCGCAGCACGTCGTAGACGAGGTCGGTGGAGACGGTCACCTGCCGGCCGGATTTTTCCGCGCCCGGATGGCGGCGCTCGACAAGGCCGGCGATCAGCGCACAGGCGCGAAAGCTGCGCTTCAGCATCCACGTCTCGTCGATCCAGGCTTCGAGATCGTCGCCGAGCATGTCGGCGTCGAACAGGTCGCCGACCGACGGCGCATTGCGGGCAAAGGCCTGGCCGATGTCGCCGAGGCCCCAGACCGCGACGCAGTAGTCGGTGGCGACGAAGCCCATGGGCCTGAGTTTCGCCCGCTCCAGCCGCCGGGTCAGCAGCATGCCGAGGGTCTGGTGGGCGAGCCGGCCCTCGAAGGGATAGGCGACCATGTGGAAGCGGTCGCCGCGCGGAAAGGTCTCCACCAGCAGTTCATCGCGGGCCGGCAGCACCGAGACGAGGCGCTGGATCGCCAGCCACGCGCGCACCTGCGCCGGCAGCCCGCTCGCCTCCGGATCGGCCAGCAGCGCCCGCACCCCTTCGGCGAGATAGGTGGAGAGCGGAAACCGGCCGCCGGCATAGGCGGGGATCTTCGGCGCCTCGTCGCGGGCGCGGGTGACGAGGATCTGGTTCTCGCGGATGCCCTCGAAGCGCAGCACCTCGCCGGCAAAGAGGAAGGTGTCACCAGGGGTGAGCTGTTCGGCGAAATATTCCTCCACCTCGCCGAGCACCCGCCCGCCGCGCAGCGGGGCGCCGGCCTTGCCGCGGGTGCGCCGAGGCGGACCTTCAGCAGCGGCTCCTCGATGATGGTGCCGACATTCAGCCGGTATTGCTGGGCAAAGCGCGGATGGGTGAGGCGGAAGCTGCCGTCCTGCACCCGCCGGATCTTGGCGTAGCGCTCGTAGGCGGCGAGTGCATAGCCGCCGTTGGCCACGAAGCCGACCGTGCGGTCGAAGGTCTCGCGATCGAGCCGGCGATAGGGATAGGCCGAGCGCACCTCGGCATAGAGATCGTCCGCATGGAAGGGCCCGGCGACGGCGCGGCCGAGCACATGCTGGGCCAGCACGTCGAGCGCGCCGTCGCGGATCGGCGGGGTGTCCTGCGCGCCGCTTGCATTGGCTTCCAGCGCCGCGCGGCATTCCATCACCTCGAAGCGGTTGGCCGGCACCAGGATCGCCCGGCTCGGCTCGTCCATGCGGTGGTTGGAGCGGCCGATGCGCTGGGCAAGGCGGCTCGCCCCCTTCGGCGCGCGACATGGATCACCAGATCGACGTCGCCCCAGTCGAGGCCGAGATCCAGCGTCGAGGTGGCGACCACGGCGCGCAGGGCCCCCGCGCTCATCGCCGCCTCGACCTTGCGGCGCTGGCCGGCGTCGAGCGAGCCGTGGTGGAGCGCGATCGGCAGCGTCGCCTCGTTGATCCGCCAGAGTTCCGAGAAGATCCGCTCCGCCTGGCTGCGGGTGTTGACGAAGACGATGGTCATGCGGTGGCGGGCGATCGCCGCCAGCACCGCCGGCATGGCATAGCTCGCCGAATGGCCGGCCCAGGGCACCCGCGCCTCGACGCGAGGATGGTGATGTCCGGGCTTGCGCCGCCCGGCACGGTGACAAGGTCGGCCAGGCGACCGTTGCCCTCGGCGTCCGCCGCTTCACTGCAATCGCCGCCCCCGACCTTCTGCGGCATCAGCCAGCCGCGCAGCTGGTCCGGATCGGCCACCGTCGCCGAGAGGCCGGTGAAGCGGGCGGCCGGCGCCAGCGCCCGCAGCCGGGCAAGGCCGAGGGCGAGGAGATCGCCGCGCTTGGAGGTGACCAGCGCATGGAGTTCGTCGAGCACGACGGCGGCAAGGCCGTCGAAGATGCGCTCCGCGTCGCTGCTGGCCACCAGCAGGGCGAGCTGTTCGGGGGTCGTCAGCAGGATGTCCGGCGGGTTCAGCCGCTGGCGCTGGCGCTTGTGGGCCGGGGTATCGCCGGTGCGGGTCTCGACCGTGACGGGCAGGCCCATCTCGGCGACGGGGGCCTCGAGATTGCGGGCGATGTCCACCGCCAGCGCCTTCAGGGGCGAGATGTAGAGCGTGTGCACCCCGCGTCTGGCTGTGCCCGGCTTCGGCTTGCCGCGGGCGGCCAGCTCCACGAGGCTCGGCAGGAAGCCGGCCAGCGTCTTGCCGGCGCCGGTGGGGGCGATCAGCAGCGCCGAGCGACCGGCCGCCGCCGTGTCCAGCAGCGCCTGCTGATGCGGCCGGAGGCTCCAGCTGCGCGCCGCGAACCACGCGGCAAACCGCGGCGGCAGATCGGCCACTACTGGCTCGCCCACAGGATGCGGGCGATCCACTCGACCTCCTCCACCGCCAGCACCCGTTCGGGATGGGCCGGGTTGAACGAGGCGAGCTCGATGGTGCGGGCGCTGCGCCGGGCCAGCACCTTCGCCATCATCTCGCCGCCGCGGGTGCGCACCACCACCTTGTCGCCGCGGCGCAGCTGCGCGCTCGGCGAGACGATGATCATGTCGCCGTCGCGGTAGAGCGGGCTCATGGAATCGCCCGCGACCTCCAGCGCATAGACCGCCTCGCCCTGCTCGCCGGGGAAGGACACCGCGTCCCAGTCGTTGCCGACCGGCAGGCCCCCGCCGTCGAAGAAGCCGCCGGCACCCGCCTGGGCAAGGCCGATCAGCGGCACGGAGCTCTGCTGCGGGGGCAGCAGGTCGCCGCTTTTCCGCTCGCCGACCAGCAGCGCATAGAATTCGTCGAGCCCGGCGCGGTCGCCTCCAGCACCTTGGCGAGCGACTCGGTGGAGGGCCAGCGCGGCCGGCCGTCCCCGGCAAAGCGCTTCGACTTGTTGAAAGTGGTGGGGTCGAGCCCCGCCTTGCGGGCGAGCGCCGACGGGCTCAGCCCGAAGCGGGCGGCCAGCGCATCGACCGCGGACCAGATCTGGTCATGGGACAGCATCGTCATGTCTCCCCGACCTTGAGGCGCCTCCGGACCACGTGTCCGGACGCGGGCCCGGCCCGGTTCGCAAGTTCTCGCCCGCGCGCCCCTGCCCGAGGTCCTCCCCTGAGGTCCCGCGCGCACATGCTTGCCCGCGCGAGCGCAGGCCTCCCTGCCCATCAGGCGGGAACCGGCGGCGCGACCGGTCCTGCTGGACGGGTCGCCGGGTTCACGGCAGGAGCGAGGAATATAATCCGTTTCCAGACATAGCCGGGGTTTTCTTTCCTGTCCAGTGCGCAATGATCCGGCCCCGATCCGCGCAGATCCGCAACGGCCGCCTTGCGCCCGCCATGGTCGCGGGCTAGAGCGTGAGCCGTCCCGGACGAGCGGATGCGATGGGCAGCGCATCCATCAGCCGGCGCGTGACACAAGCCCCGACAGGGCAAGACCGGAACGGCGAGGGATCGGGACGATGGACAGCATCTTCAAGATCGTCGACCGCGCTCTCTGGGCGCAGGCAGAGGCTGCCGGACGCTTCGACGGCGCGCCGGTGGACCTTGCCGACGGCTACATCCACTTCTCCACCGCCGCGCAGGTCGAGGAGACGGCCGCGAAACACTTTTCCGGCCGCAACGACCTGCTGCTGGTGACGGTCGATCCCGCCCGGCTGGGTGCGGCGCTCACCTTCGAGCCCTCGCGCGGCGGCGCGCTGTTTCCCCATCTCTACGCGCCGCTGCCATTTTCCGCCGTGACGGACGTGCGCCCACTGCCGCTCGGCGGCGACGGCCGCCACGTGTTTCCGCCCCTCGGGTCCCCCCTGACCGGCGAGGCGGGCGCGTGACGGTTCGCGGCTACGGTCTCCTGCAGCGGGCGCTGATGCCCTTCATCGACGGCGAGCAGGCCCACGGCCTGACGCTCAAGGCCCTGAAGGCCGGCATGCGCCCGCCGGTCGCGCCCGTGACCGACCCGCGGCTTGTCGTCCGCCTGCTCGGCCTCGAATTTCCCAACCCGGTGGGCATGGCCGCCGGCTTCGACAAGAATGCCGAGGTGCCCGACGCCCTGCTGCGGCTCGGCTTCGGCTTCACCGAGGTCGGCACGCTGACGCCCCGCGCCCAGCCGGGCAACCCGAAGCCGCGGATCTTCCGCGACCCGGCGGCCCGTGCCGTGGTCAACCGGCTCGGCTTCAACAACGACGGCCACGGCCCGGCGCTGGAGCGGCTGGTGCGGCGCCGGGCGAAGGGCGGCATCGTCGGGGTCAACGTCGGCGCCAACAAGGACAGCGGCGACCGGATCGCCGACTACGAGACCGGCATCCGCGCCTTTGCCGGCATCGCGTCCTATTTCACGATCAATGTCTCCTCGCCCAACACGCCGGGCCTGCGCGACCTGCAGGCGCGCGGCGCGCTTGGCGACCTGCTTGCCCGGGCGATCGCCGCCCGCGACGAGGCGATTTCCGAGGCCGGCCGGCGGGTGCCGATGCTGCTGAAGATCGCGCCCGACGTGGACGACGCCGGCCTTGCCGACATTGCCGAGGTGTCGCTGGCCAGCGGCATCGACGCCTCGTCGTCTCCAACACCACCCTGTCGCGGCGCGGCGTGTCGCCGGCGCTCGCCGCCGAGTCGGGCGGCCTGTCGGGAGCGCCGCTGTTCGAGCGCTCGACCATCGTGCTCGCCCGCATCCGCCAGATGGTGGGGCCAGGCCTGCCGATCGTCGGCGTCGGCGGCATTTCCTCCGGCGCCGACGCCTTTGCCAAGATCGCGGCGGGCGCGGATCTGGTGCAGCTCTACACCGGCTTCGTCTACCAGGGCCCGGGGATCGCGACATCGGTGTGCCGCGACCTCGTGCGGCTGATGGCGCGGCAGGGCCTGTCGTCGCTCGCCGACCTCAGCGGCCGCGATGCGGATGCCTGGGCGAAACGCAAGATCCCCGACTGAATTCAGGCCGGTTCCGGCCTTCCGGCAAGGCCGGCGGCGCGGCGGGCCAGACCGATCGCGCGTCGAGGGCGTCGCCCTGCGGCGCGACCAGCAGTCCCGTGACCCGGCCCGGCAGATGCGGCCGCCAGACGCCGGCAAGGCCGCCGACGAGGGCGATCCGCGTGGCGCCAAGCGCCGCCAGCCGGTCCAGCAGCGCGGCGACGTCGCCCGCCGCCTCGGCGAGGAGCGCAGCGGCGACCGGATCGCCCGCCGCCGCATGGGTGAAGACCGCCGGGGCATGGGCCGCCCAGTCGCGCGGGGCGGCGTGGCGTGCAAATTCCAGCATCCGGTCCGGCCGATCATCGAAGGCCGTCATCAGGGCAGCGGTGAAGGCCGAGGCCGGCGCAAGCCCTTCGGCGGCGGCGAGGGCCCGGCGCAGCGCCGCCCGGCCGAGCACCGCGCCCGAGCCGCCATCGGACAGCGCAAAGCCCCAACCGCCGACCGTCATCGTCCGCCCGCCGGCGATCATCAGGCCCTGGCTGCCGGTGCCGAGCACGAGGATCGCGCCGTCGCCGCCGCCATGGGCGCCGAGGCAGGCGATCTCGCTGTCGCCGATGAGCGCCAGGGTGGCGAAGGGCGGCGCCACGGCGCGGAAGGCCTCGGCGTTGCCGCTCTTCACCGCGCCGGCCAGGCCGAACCCGGCGGCGGTCTCGCGAACGACCTCCGGCGCAAGCCCGGCCCGGGCGAAGACCTCGGCCGTCACCGCCGCCACCGTGTCG
>NZ_MCRJ01000108.1 GCF_001720135.1 Methylobrevis pamukkalensis | reverse complement strand
TCGGAAAAGCATTCGTGCTGTAGACGGGTACAATTCCTGGATGAAATGCGCGCAGGGTTTATTGCTTGCAGCCAGAACCCGAAATGGCGATTTGCCTTGAAACAATCGGTACTTCCAGCCGCATGTCCTGCGGACGACGCTGGAGGAAGTAAAATCCCGGCCAACTGTCGCGGGACTTGGATCGAACAACATTGTGTCGAAAGTATGCAGGCGCTGCAAGTGAATTTTTGCGGCGGTGCAGCGACAGGTGTGCGCATCAATACTATGCAACCTGAGTAAAGCAATCCCGGAACGTGCCACCGAAAAGGCCGCGGTCCGCCGGCGCCTCGAAGCCGATGGCGCGCGTCGGCGCGGCCATCGTCGGGCGCGGACACGGGGCCGCAGCCGCACAGCGATGCCGGGCTCGATCGCACCGCCATGTCCCGCGAGGACCGTGAATGTGCCCGTTCGTCCTGAACCGGCAGCGTCCGCCAGCCTCGCTCAGATGTCGAGATCGCTCGCGAATTCGGCGTTTTCCTGGATGAACTGGAAGCGGCCTTCCGGCTTGTTGCCCATCAGCCGTTCCACCGACGTTGCCGTCAGCTCGATCTCGCCGTCGACCAGCTGAACCCGCAGCAGCGTGCGTGTCGCCGGGTCCATGGTGGTCTCCTTGAGCTGGCTGGGCATCATCTCGCCGAGGCCCTTGAAGCGACCGACCTCGACCTTCTGCTTGCCCTTGAACACCGTGGCGAGCAGTTCCTCGCGGTGGGCGTCGTCACGCGCATAGAGCGTCTTGCCGCCCTGGCTGAGGCGATAGAGCGGGGGGACCGCGAGATAGAGGTGGCCCTGGCGGATGATGTCGGGCAGTTCGCGGTAGAAGAAGGTGATCAGCAGCGAGGCGATGTGGGCGCCGTCCACGTCGGCGTCGGTCATGATGATGACCTTGTCGTAGCGCAGATCCGCTTCGCGGTAGTGGTTGCGCGTGCCGCAACCGAGCGCCTGCAGCAGATCCGAGAGCTGCTGGTTCTGGCTGAGCTTCTCACGGCCGGCGCTAGCCACGTTGAGGATCTTGCCGCGCAGCGGCAGCACGGCCTGGCTGGCGCGGCTGCGGGCCTGCTTGGCCGAGCCGCCGGCCGAATCTCCCTCGACGATGAAGATCTCCGAGCCCTGGGCCGCGGTCTGCGAACAGTCGGCGAGCTTGCCCGGCAGGCGCAGCTTGCGCACCGCCGTCTTGCGGCTGACTTCCTTTTCCTGACGCCGCCGCAGGCGTTCCTCGGCGCGCTCGATCACCCAGTCGAGGAGGCGCGTCGCCTGGCTGGGGCTGTCGGTCAGCCAGTGGTCGAAGGCATCCTTGACCGCGGTCTCGACGATCCGGCTCGCCTCGGCGGTGGACAGCTTGTCCTTGGTCTGGCCGACGAACTCCGGCTCGCGGATGAACACGGAGAGCATGGCGCCCGCCGAGGTCATCACGTCGTCGGGCGTGATCATCGCCATCTTCTTGTTGCCGACCATCTCGCCATAGGCCTTCAGGCCGCGGGCGAGGGCGACGCGCAGGCCCTGTTCGTGGGTGCCGCCTTCGGGGGTCGGGATGGTGTTGCAGTAGGAGTTGACGAAGCCGTCGCCGCCGAACCAGGCGACGGCCCATTCCACCGCGCCGTGGCCGCCGCCGCGGGCCGTCTTGCCCGAGAAGATGTCCTCGACGACCCGCCGCTCGCCGCCGAGCGCCTCGCCGAGATAATCCTTGAGCCCGCCCGGAAAGCGGAACACCGCCTCCGCGGGCGTCGCCGTGCCGGCGACCAGCGCCGGGTCGCAGGACCAGCGGATCTCGACGCCGCCGAAGAGATAGGCCTTGGAACGCGCCATCTTCAGGATGCGCGCCGGATCGAACCTGAGGTCCGGTCCGAAGATCTGGGCGTCGGGATGGAAGCGCACCTTGGTGCCGCGCCGGTTCATCACCTCGCCAAGCGATTCCAGCGGGCCGACCGCATGGCCGCGCTCGAAACGCTGGCGCCAGAGCTGGCGGCCGCGGGCGACCTCGACCTCGAGCACGTCGGACAGGGCGTTCACCACCGACACGCCGACGCCATGCAGTCCGCCGGAGGTCTCGTAGACCTTGCTGTCGAACTTTCCGCCGGCGTGCAGCGTGGTCATGATGACCTCGAGCGCCGACTTGCCTGGAAACTTCGGATGCGGATCGACCGGGATGCCGCGGCCGTTGTCGATCACGGTGAGGAAGCCGGCGGCGTCGAGCGAGACCTCGATCCAGGTGGCGTGGCCGGCGACGGCCTCGTCCATCGAATTGTCGATCACCTCGGCGAAGAGATGGTGATAGGCGCGCTCGTCCGTGCCGCCGATATACATGCCCGGGCGGCGGCGCACCGGCTCCAGGCCTTCCAGCACCTCGATCGCCGAGGCGTCGTACTCGCTCTCGGTGGAGGTCACCATCCGCGGCGCCGCCCGTGAAGATCCGTGCGGGGCGGATCCGTTCTGCGCACTCGGGGCCGGCGCAGGCTTCGGCATGGCGGCAGCCCGGCGCTCCGCCGCCTTCGGCCGTGCCGGGGTCGGCGTCGCTGCGATCGGCGTGGTGAAGAGATCGTCGTCGTTCATCCGTGGCCCTGTTCGGGTGGGAGGCACTCCCGGTCATAAAGCGAATCACCGAGGATGATGCCATCCCGTTGTCGCCATGGCGAATGAAGTTCTACTTATGTTCTTCATCGCGCGGTGGACAAGTGGCGCGTCTGCCGTTTCCGACCCGCCATCGCGCCGCCGGAAAGCATTCTTAACCCTGTCCGGACCAGAATGGGACGATGCGGATTTCAGACGGACGGGACATGTCGGCAACAGCTCTGGAGACATTCGGCGACCTTGCGCGCCTGCAGGCGCGGGCGGACAGCTGCTGCCTGAGCCTCCAGGCGCTCCGCGCCCATGCGGCCGCCATCGCGGCAGTGCCGCTGGCGGGACATCTGCCCGCCGCGCCGTTTCATGCGGGACGCGCACTCGCGGTGTTCGTGCTGTCGGTGGTCTTCGTCCTCGCCTGATCTGCCGACGCATCGGGCAGGGCGGCGATCGCCGCAATCCGGCCGCGCAGAATCTCTTCCGCCTCGGCCGCCACTCTGGCCGCCTCCAGCGCCTTCTCGTCCCGCGCGGTCCTGTCGGCGCGCAGAGGGCGACGGGTCAGATGGTCGATCGCGACGCCCAGACCCGTGAGCAGGAACACGGCCGCGGCAATGCCCAGCCCCGCCGGGGCGGCACGGGCCAGCCCGGACACGAGCGCGAGACCGATCCCGCCGCTCATCAGCCAGCCGATGGCGAGCCCGCGCATCAGCCGGCCGGCCATCAGCGGCGCGACCGCGCCGTGCCGCTGGTCGATCGCGGCGAAGGCGAACAGCAGCAGGCCGGGCGTCAGGATCAGCACCACGTCGGCCCGCGGCGCGATGCCGTAGAGATCGCCGATCTCGTGGGCGCGGACGATGCTGCAGGCGGTGGTGGCGATGGCGGCGAAGATCAGCAGCATCTGCTCGCTGCGGTCGGCGCGTCGCCGGGACAGCCGGTACATCAGCAGGCCGGAAATCAGCGCCGGCGCGTGTTCGGCCGCCACCAGACGGCCGACGAAGGACGAGAAGCCGAGCATCTGGTCGGCCATGGCGACGATCAGCCAGAGGCTGCCGATGTCGAGCAGGCGGCGGGCGAAGTCCTCGCCATGACCGATGGCGACCACGATCGCCGTGCCGAGGATGGCGGCGGTAAGCGGCGCCATGATCGTGCGCGGAAAGGCGATGGCGAAGGCGCCGTCCGGGGCATGGCCGCCGAGCCCGATCAGCATCGCGCCGACGACCGACAGCCCGAGGGCAATGACGATCGCCGGCCCTGCCGCGGCGGTAACCGAGCGGGCAAACGCCATGCGGCCGGGTGCGGCCTCCGCCAGCGCGGCCAGCGCGACGCCTGCGGCAAGGAACATGAATTCGGTGCCGAGAAAGCCGAAGGAGGCAATCCAAGAGAGGAAGGCCGGCACCTGGTAGCCCGCAACGCCGGAGTGCGGCGCGGCAAAGGCGAACCAGTGCAGGAGAGACGCGACGGTGCCCGCGATCATCACACCCGCAAGACCGGGGGAGAGGATGGCGGGAGCGTCGGATCGTATCGTCATGAAGCGCATGTCCCGGAATGGTTGGCATCTCTCCCGGCCTGCGACAGGTCCGGAAGGGCCCCTCCTATGCAGCAACCGCGATGCCGGAACCACGTGGCGCGGGGTGAAACTGCCGACAGGGTAAACGGGGCGCCGGATCCCGTCCGACGGGCCGACGCCACGGCCGGACGCTGCGGCATGGACCGGGATGTGCTGCCACGGGAGGTTGCAGTGCCGCGATTATGGACGGCAGGACGCGGACACCGAATGCCTCGCCTCACGACGCGGGTCCCGGCTGCGCTGCCCCTCGGGCAACGGCGGCTAGTCATGGGCGCAGACGCCAGAAGGCCCGAATTCCGCGAGGAATACGGGCCCGGTGGTGCACATGATCCGGATGTTTCGATCAGCGATCCAGCGAATGAACGCGGTCGGCGAGATCCTCACCCTTCTCGTAATTCTTCGCTTCCGTCTCGCGGCGCGCCTGACGCTCGTCCGGGGTGAGGTTTTCCTCCTCGCGCGCCTGCTGCTCGCCGGCGGGCGGCGGGGCGGTGCGGTCGATCGGCGGGATGTGCGGCTTGGTCGACATCATGCTCTCCTCGTTGGCAGCGCCTCGGATCCGTCCCGCTGCGGGGCGGCTCGAACGCCGGTCTGTGAGGGAAACGTCGCAGATGCGATCCTGTTCGCCGGCGATCTTCGCGAGGCAGACGTCAGAGCAGCAGGCCGGCGAAGAAGCCGATCTCGGCAACCTGCTGCGCCGCGCCGAGCACGTCGCCGGTCTGGCCGCCGATCTGCCGCCGGGCAATCCGGCCCAGCATCAGTGTCGCCAGCGCCGCGACGCCGAGGGCGGCCATCAGCTGGCCGACACCGAAATACGGCAGGACCATGCAGGCGACCACGATCGCGGCAAGGCTCGCGAGCGCCGTGCTCACCCGGCCCGGCGCGCCGAGCGAGGCGGCAAGCCCATCGACCCGGGCTGCGGGCAGCAGCGTCCAGATCCACAGCGGCAGCGTGCGGCTGACCGCGGCAGCAGCGAGGAAGGCGGTGACGGCCGACCACGGGTCCATCGCCACGATCGCCGCCAGCAGGCCGATCCGCAGCGCAAGCGCAAGGCCGATCGCCACGGCCGCAAAGGCGCCGATGCGGCTGTCCTTCATGATCTCCAGCTTGCGCAACTGCGTCGCGCCGCCGCCGAAGCCGTCGGCGATGTCGCCGAGACCGTCCTCGTGAAAGGCGCCGGTGACAGTGGCGAGCAGCGCGATCGCGGCGGCGGCAATCACCATGTCCGGAAGCCGCGTCAGGGAGAGCAGGAGCAGCAGGGCCGCCGGGGCGGCGGCGATCACGAGCCGGCGAGCGGCACCGTGACAGCGGCGCGCCGGAAGTCCGGCAGGGCGGCCGGATCATCGGACGGGCCGAGGCGGGGCACCGGCAGGCGCGAGAAGAAGCGGACGACGGCGGCGAGATCGGCGAGCGAGCGCATCGGCGGATCCGGAACGGGCTGCGGGCCGGCCACGTGACGCGAGGGCCGCGTCGTAGCCGAGTGCCGCGTTGTATAGGTGTTCGCCGTCGTGATAGCCAGTGGCCGCAAACGCCAACCCCCAGAGGGACCGCCGCCGATGACCTCCGCACTGACCGGCCTGCCGTTCGACGACATCCGGGCCCTGATCTCGCGCCTGCCGGTCGCGGACGAGGACGCCGTGGCGCAGGTGCGCGCCCGCGACACCGACCTCACCAAGCCGGCCGGCTCGCTCGGCCGCATGGAAGAGTTCGCCGAATGGCTCGCCGGCTGGCAGGCAAAGGCCCCGCCGCGGGTGATGCGCCCGGTGGTCGCGATCTTCGCCGGCAATCACGGAGTCGCTGCAAAGGGCGTGTCGGCCTATCCGCAGTCGGTGACCCAGGCGATGGTGGAGAATTTCGCCGCCGGCGGCGCGGCGATCAACCAGATCTGCTCGACCTTCGATCTCGGCCTCAAGGTGTTCGATCTCGCACTCCATGTGCCGACGCCGGACATCACCGAGGAAGACGCCTTCGACGAGGCCGGCTGCGCCGCGACCATGGCCTTCGGCATGGAGGCGATCGCCGGCGGCACCGATCTTCTGGTGATCGGCGAGATGGGCATCGGCAACACGGCGGTGGCCGCGGCGATCTACCACGCGCTCTACGGCGGCACCGCGGCCGACTGGATCGGTCGGGGCACCGGCGTCGATGACGCGGGGCTGGAGCGCAAGCGCAGCGCGGTGGAGCGCGCCGTTGCCCGCATCGGCGGCCCCGGCGGCGATCCGCTGGAAATCCTGCGCCGGCTCGGCGGCCGCGAGATCGCGGCGATGGCAGGCGCGATCCTCGCCGCCCGTTTCGAGCGGGTGCCGGTGATCGTCGACGGCTTCGTCGCCACGGCGGCGGCGGCCGTGCTGCATGCGCTCGACCCGGCGGCGATCGACCACTGCCTCGTCGGCCACGTCTCGGCCGAGCAGGCCCACGCGGATGTGCTGCGCCGGCTCGGCAAGCGGCCGGTGCTGGATCTCGGCATGCGGCTCGGGGAGGGGACAGGCGCCGCGCTCGCGGCCGTGCTGGTCAAGGCGGCGGCGGAAACCCACGCGGGCATGGCCACCTTCGCGCAGGCGGGCGTGGCGACCAAAGGCTGAGCGGGTGTCTGCCGATCCTCAGGCGCGGCGGCGCTGGGGCTCTTCGGCGATCGGCGGCATGACTTCCATGACGCGGGCGCGCGGGAAGGTGACCGTCACGGTCGTGCCCTCGCGCAGCTTGGACTTGAGGCTGAAGGTGCCCTCGTGCATCTGCACCAGCGCCTGCACGATCGGCAGGCCGAGGCCGGTGCCCTGTTCGGCGGACTTGATCGCGATCGAGCCCTGTCCGAAGGCCGAGAGCACGATCGGGATCTCCTCCTCGGGAATGCCCGGGCCGTTGTCGCGCACCGAGACATACTGGCCGCCGCCGGCGGTCCAGCCGAGCTTGAGCACGATGTCGCCACCGTTCGGCGTGAACTTCACGGCGTTGGACAGAAGGTTCAGCACGATCTGGCGCACGGCGCGCTCGTCGGCCCAGATCTTCGGCAGGCCGGTTTCGAACTGCTCGTGGATCGTGATGTTCTTGTTCTTGGCCCGCAGCTTCACCAGATGGTGGCAGTCCTCGACCACGTGGGCGAGAGTGACCACCTCCTCGTTGAGCTTGTAGCGCCCGGCCTCGATGCGCGACAGGTCGAGGATCTCGTTGATGAGATTGAGAAGATGCTCGCCGGAGGAATGAATGTCGCCGACATATTCCTTGTAGTTGGGATTGCCGATCGGCCCGAAGACCTCGCCCTTCATGATCTCCGAAAAGCCGAGGATCGCGTTCAGCGGCGTGCGCAGTTCGTGGCTCATGGTCGCGAGGAAGCGCGACTTGGCCATGTTCGCTTCCTCGGCGCGCCGCCGGGATTCGTCGGAGATCGCGTTGGCATGCTCGAGCTCGGCGATCAGCGCGTCCTTCTCGGCCCGGTGCTCCAGCATGGCGAAGGCCGTGGTGTTGAGGCGGATCGACAACAGGATGAACAGCATCTGCGCGGTGACGACGAAGACCGCCATGCCGATCGAGACGATGTCCTGATTGAGGGAAAAGACGCTGGCGCCGGCGAGCGCGATCGGCAGCGTGCCCGCGATCACCGCGCGGGTCAGGTTGCTGGCAACGATCGTGGTGACGGCCACCGTGAACAGCAACGTGGCAAGATGGAAGACGAGGACGGCGCTGTCCTGGGTCGGCAGCACGAACAGTGCGGCGATCGAGGCGCCGGACAGGAGTTCGCCGATGTAGAAGCGGCGGTTCCACAGCGAAAGGCGGACGTCGGCCTTGGGCGTGGCGATGAACTGGCGGCAGGCGAGGCCGTGGATGCCCTGGAAGAACAGCACGATCGCGGCCCAGGAGCCGATCATGACCGGCCGGTACCAGTGCAGGCCGATGAAGGCGACGACGACGATCAGCAGCGCGGTCGGCATCCAGGCGGCCAGGCGCGAGCGCGCATAGCCGAGGGTCATCTCGTAGTCGAAGGCAGGACGGGTTCCGCTGGTGGAGGACAGCTTCTCGCGGACGTCGCGAACCGCGCGCGAGATCTCGCGACGTTTCAGGGCGCGGGCGCGGTTGCGCTCGGTCCTGTCTGCGGTTCTGCCGACAATTTCATCCGTCATGATCGATGCATCAGTCCCGGAAGCGCGTCTTTTCCACCCGGCGCGCGGGCAGGATCACGGATCACGATAGGGCCGACTTCGTTAAATTCTGACTGACTGATCTGGTTAATCGACCTGCCGGGAGGAGATTCGCATTTGGCGACAAGGGATGGAGTGAGCAGGGCAGAGGCACTTTCGCGGCGGATCGCGGCCTGCCGCCTCTGCGTGGAGGCGCCGCTGCGTGCGCCGATGCTGCATCAGCCGCGCCCGGTGGTGCAGCTTTCGCAGACCGCGCGGCTGCTCGTCGCAGGGCAGGCGCCGGGCACGAAGGTGCATGCGACGGGGCTTCCGTTCAACGACGCCTCCGGCGACCGTCTTCGCACGTGGCTCGGCATCGATCGCGCCACCTTCTACGACCCCGCGCGGATCGCCATCGCGCCGATGGGCTTCTGCTTTCCCGGGCAGGACGCAAAGGGCGGCGATCTGCCGCCCCGGCGCGAATGCGCGCCGCACTGGCGGGCCGAGGTGATGGCGGCGCTGCCGGCGGTGGAACTGGTGCTCGCGATCGGGCTGCACGCCCAGCGCTGGCATCTGGGTGCCGATGCGGGACGCAGCCTCACCGCCACCGTGACCGACTGGCGCGCCGTGTTCGAGCGGCCCGCAAGGCCGCGCGTCCTGCCCCTGCCGCATCCGTCCTGGCGCAACACGCACTGGCTGCGCGCCAATCCATGGTTCGAGACGGAGCTCGTGCCTGTGCTGCAGGCGGAAGTGGCGCGGCTGATCGGCGACAGGGAGACCTGATCCGGGCGTGGCACCAGACAGCACGTTCAACGGAAAATAATTTCAAATCGGGTTGCCAACGGCGGCATTCGGTGCAAATTTATTCCAACGAATTCCCAAGTGCCGAGCCGCCCGATGATCGATCGTCTCGACCGCAAGATCCTTTCCATCCTCCAGGAAGATGCCACGATCCCGGTTGCCGAGATCGGTCGCCGGGTCGGGCTGTCGACCACGCCCTGCTGGCGGCGGATCCAGAAGCTGGAGGAGGACGGCGTGATCCAGCGCCGGGTCGCGATCCTCGCGCCGAAGGCCGTCAACGCCAAGGTGACGGTGTTCGTCTCGATCACCACCAGCCAGCATTCCGAGGAATGGCTGCGCCGCTTTGCCGAGGTGATCCGCGACTTTCCCGAAGTGGTGGAATTCTACCGGATGAGCGGGCAGGTGGACTATCTGCTGCGGGTCGTCGTGCCCGACATCGAGGCCTACGACAGTTTCTACAAGCGGCTGATCTCGCGCATCGACATCGCCGACGTCTCGTCGTCCTTCGCGATGGAGCAGATCAAGTACACGACCGCCCTGCCGCTGCAATACATGCAGATGGAGAAGGAAAAGGCGGTCTGACGCCCCACCGTGTCCGGAGGCACTGAACTGACCACCGGAGTGCCGCGTATGACGATTTATCGCGGGTCGAAACCGGCCGCGTCACGCTAGAAGCGAAGCATAAACGTTTCCGGGCGTCATGCGGCCGGGAGCGGCCGGCACTGGAAGGTGCCGGCAACTTGCCGCAATTGCTGCCGCCAAGCGATCCCTCGATCCTACCGGGCTGGTGGCAAGTCTGCGCACCGCGGTCGACCCTCCGGGCCGGCCGCATTTTCCCGTTTTGCGCATCAGTCCTTCCCGCCCACGCCGTCCAGTCGGGCAATCAGGGCCGAGGTGTCCCAGCGGCGCCCGCCCATCGCCTGCACGTCCGCATAGAACTGGTCGACGAGCGCCGTTACCGGCAGCCGCGCCCCGGTCTCGTTCGCCTGCGCGAGGCAGATGCCGAGGTCCTTGCGCATCCAGTCGACGGCAAAGCCGAATTCGAACCGGCCCTCGGCCATCGTCTTCCAGCGATTCTCCATCTGCCAGCTCTGCGCCGCGCCCTTGGAGATCACGCCGATCACCTTCTCCACGTCGAGGCCGGCCTTCCGGGCAAAGTGGATGCCCTCCGAGAGGCCCTGCACCAGACCGGCGATGGCGATCTGGTTGACCATCTTGGTGAGCTGTCCCGCGCCGGACGGACCCATGTGTCCGACCATCCTGGCAAAGGCCTCGATCACCGGCTGCGCCTTCGCATAGTCGTCCTCGTCGCCGCCGACCATGACCGTCAGGACGCCGTTCTCGGCGCCGGCCTGTCCGCCGGAGACCGGGGCGTCGAGGAAGCCGATCCCGGCGGCCTTCGCGGCCGCGTGCAGCTCGCGGGCAACGGTTGCCGAGGCAGTGGTATTGTCGATGAACACGGCGCCGGGCTGCATGCCGCGGAAGGCGCCGTCAGGGCCGTTCGCAACCTCGCGCAGGTCATCGTCATTGCCGACGCAGGAAAACACGAAGTCGGCGCCGCTGGCGGCTTCCCGCGGGGTCGGGGCGGATGCGCCGCCGAATTTCGTCACCCAGGCGTCCGCCTTGGCGGGCGTGCGATTGTAGACGACGACGTCGTGGCCGCCGCGCGTGCGCAGATGTCCGGCCATGGGAAATCCCATGACCCCGAGGCCCAGAAACGCAACCTTCGCCATGATCATCGTCCTTGTTCGTCGCCCTTGCCTCGCCTGGCGTGCCACGCCGGGCGAGCCGGTGGTCCGCAGGGCAGGATTAGCCGGTTGGCCGGCTTCTGTTCAAGGTCGGCCGGGCCTGGTCCCGGACGCGGTAGAGCGTGATCGGGGAGGGCGGGGTCTCGATCCGCTCCAGGAAATCCGGCGTCTCGCCCTTCGCCAGAAGGCTTGCCACCGAGCCGTCCCGTCGGTCCGGAAAGTACCTCATCTCCGCCATCGCCGGGCAGATGGCGACGAGCCGGATGCCGCGTTGGTCGAGAAGATCGCGTGCGGCCTCCGGCGGGCCGTTGAAGAAGGCATAGGTGTCGATGATGCCCTGCGGATTGCGATGGTAGGGCGCGCCGACGGCGCTCATCGGCGTGTACAGCAGGACATGGGCGCCGAGGTCGACCGGCGCCATCACCGTCTGGGCGGGCAGGGCCGACAGATCGGCGAAGGCGGCTGGCATCAGGCAGTCCGCGGATTTTCCGGTTGGCGCCGCAGCGGTCGCAGCGCTCGGCCGCGCGCTGCCGCTCCCCACCGCAAGCTGGACGAAGACCGAGGTCGCGATACCGCAGAAGGCCAGCCAGCAGCCGACCATCGCCACGGCCAGCATCGGCCTGCGGCTCGCAAGATAGCGGCGGCGCATCTCGCCGATCGCCCAGGCACCGGCCGGCACCGCGAGCGGAGCGGCAAGGCGCGCGCCGCGCACCTGCACCAGCATCACCAGGACGGCAAACAGCAGCATCAGGCCGAGCGCCAGCCATTCGGCGCCGCGATCTTTCGGGGCGGTCCAGAGGCGGACTGCGACGGCGAGGAGGCCGGCGAGCGGGGCGAGCACCACGCCGGCGGTGTAGGCGGGCATGGACCCGAGGCTGGTCCACACCGGCTTGGCTTCGGCGATGCGGTCCAGCCAGTTGGTGACGAGCCAGGGGTCGAGCGCGGCATAGGGGCCGGCGCGGCAGTCCGGAAAGAGCACGGCGAGCACGGCGACGAGGAGGCCGCCGGCGGCGAATGCCGCGCCAAGGCGGACAGTGGGAGAGCGTCCCGCGAGCGCTGCCGATGGCAGGAGCGCGAAGACGAGGCCGGTGCCGATGGCCGCCGCGACATAGACGACGGAGAGGGTGTCGCAGGCCGGTCTTCCCCATTCGGACGGAGGAACGGCGAGTGCCAGATGGCCGAGCGTGGCGAGGGCAAAACTTGCGCCGAACAGGCGCAGTGCCGCTGCCCGGCCGGGATCGATCACCCAGAAGAGACCGAAGGCGGCAATCGTGGCGGCCACCTGCGGCAGGCCCTCGGTGCCGATCGCCAGCGATGTGGCCGCGGCGACGCCGGCGGCCGCGGCCCAGGCCGGCCGGCGCCAGGCTTCCACCGTCGCCAGCGCCATCGCGAGCACCAGCAGGATCTGGATGTTGTGATGGTCGATCCGGCCGGGTGAGAACTCGACCAGAACGGCCATCGAGAAGGCCGGCAGCAGCAGCGCCGGGAGCAGCGCGTCCGGTCCGACCAGCCGCAGCGTCAGCCGGGCCGACAGCCAGAGCAGGGCGAACAGCAGCATCAGCGGCCAGAGATGGGCGGCGGCCATTTCGGCGGTGACGCCCAGGATCGGGCGCAGCAGCATGATCAGCCCGGCGATCGGCAGGTCCACGAGCCGCGACCAGTGGATCGGCGCGCCGTAGGGGGTGTTGAGCCGATGCTGGATGTGGTCGTACCAGCCCTGTCCGGCGAGAAGGTCGTGGACCACCACCAGCCGCATCGCATCGTCGGTGTCGGCGTAGAGCGGCTTCGGCGCCCCGAGGTTGGTGCGGATCACGAGAATGACGGCCAGCACCGCGAAGACGCCGAGCAGCAGCCCCCAGTTCACCCGCAGCCTGGCTGCTCCGTCCATGCCCCGCTCCCGTCCATCCACCCGTCAAAGCCTTGGCATGGTTGCCCTTAAGATCGGCTGAAGCGGCGACTGCGGTTGCAGGGGGCGGCGAGTGGCGTAGACTGCCGGAACCATTCCCACGGAGGCCGCCGATGCGCCGATTCCCCGCCTGGTCCGACGTGATTGCCACCCTCGTCGACGTCGCCACCGGGCGGGCGCCCGCCGATCTCGTCGTGCGCGGCGGGCGCTGGGTCAACGTCCATTCCGGCGAGATCATCCCCGGCATCGATGTCGCGGTCGCCGCGGGGCGCTTTGCGGCGGTGGGGCCGGATCTTTCCTACGCCATCGGCGAGGGCACGCGGGTGATCGAGGCCGGGGGGCGCTATCTGGTGCCGGGCTTGTGCGACGGGCACATGCATGTCGAAAGCGGCATGGTCACCGTCACCGAGTTCGCCCGCGCGGTGATTCCGCACGGCACCACGTCGATGTTCATCGATCCGCACGAGATCGCCAACGTGCTCGGCCTTGCGGGGTGCGGCTGATGCACGACGAGGCGATGACGCTGCCGGTCAACGTCTTCGTGCAGATGCCGAGCTGCGTGCCGTCCGCGCCGGGCCTCGAGAATGCCGGCGCAGCATCGGCCCGGCGGAAGTTGCCGAGGCGATGGGCTGGCCGGGGATCATCGGCCTTGGCGAGATGATGAATTTCCCCGGGGTCGCGGCCGGCGACGGCAAGATGCTCGCCGAGATCGCCGAGACGATGAAGGCCGGCAAGACCGTCGGCGGCCACTATGCCTCGCCGGATCTCGGCCGCGCCTTCATGGGCTATGTGGCGGGGGGACCGTCCGACGATCACGAGGGCACCCGGTTGATCGATGCGGTGACGCGCGTGCGCCTCGGCATGCGGGCGATGCTGCGGCTCGGCTCGGCCTGGTATGACGTCGCGACCCAGGTGAAGGCCGTCACCGAACTCGGCCTCGATCCGCGCAACTTCATCCTCTGCACCGACGACAGCCATTCCGGCACCCTCGTGCACGACGGCCACATGAACCGCGTCGTCCGCCATGCGATCGCGCAGGGCCTGAAGCCCGTGACGGCGATCCAGATGGCGACGCTCAACACCGCCACCCATTTCGGCCTCGAACGGGAACTCGGCTCGATCACGCCCGGCCGGCGCGCCGACCTGATCCTCACCTCCGATCTCGTGACGCTGCCGGTCGAGACCGTGATCGCCCGCGGCGAGATCGTGGCCGAAGGCGGCCGGCTCACCGCCGACATCCCGCCCTGCGCCTATCCCGCCGACGCGAAGGCGACGATCCACGTGGCGCGGTCGCTGGAGGCAAAGGATTTCGACGTCGAGGCCCCCTCCGGGGCCAACGAGGTCGAGGTCCGCGTGATCGGCGTCGTCGAGAACCAGGCCCCGACCAAGGCGCTGACGGCGCGGCTGCCGGTCGAGGAGGATGTCGTGGCGATGGATCCCGGCGCGGACGTCTGCCAGATCGCGCTGGTCGAGCGGCACCGGGCGACCGGCACCGTCGTCAACGGCTTCGTCTCGGGCTTCGGCTATCAGGGCGACTGCGCGGTCGCCTCCACGGTGGCCCACGACAGCCATCACATGATCGTCGTCGGCACGTCCAAGCGCGACATGGCGCTCGCGGTCAACCGGCTGGTCGAGGTCGGCGGCGGCGTGGTCGTGTTCAGGGACGGCGTGGAACTGGCGCTGGTCGAGCTGCCGATCGCAGGCCTCATGTCGGACGAGCGGGCGGAGGTGGTGGCGGAAAAGGCGGCGCGCATGGTCGAGGCGATGCAGGCCTGCGGCTGCACCCTCAACAACGCCTACATGCAGCACTCGCTGCTGGCGCTGGTGGTGATCCCGGAGCTGCGGATCTCGGACATGGGGATCATCGACGTGACGCGCTTCGAGAAGGTCCCACTGTTCATCGAATGATCTGTCTGCCGGCGCGCGGGGAACAACGGTGGTGCCCGCGCGTTGACAGGCCGAAGGAACCTCGGCGACGGCGCCCGAGGAAAAAGGAGACGTCCAAGATGATGAAGATGGCCCTGATCGTTGCCTCCTGCGCATTTCTCGCGGCGTGCAACCAGACACCCACCCAGCAGCGCGTGACGACGGGCGCCCTTGTCGGCGGCGGCGGCGGCGCGATCGTCGGCGCCTTGTGGGCGGCGGCAAGGGTGCGGCGGTCGGCGCCGTGGGTGGTGCGATCGCCGGCGGCGCGGTTGCCGGCGCGACGGCCCCCAAGAACTGCACCGGTTACGACCGCTACGGCCGTCCGATCGCCGTCGTGTGCCCCTGATCCGACGCGGGTCCGGCAACCGGCCCCGACTCGATGGTTTCGAAGCTCCCG
>NZ_MCRJ01000107.1 GCF_001720135.1 Methylobrevis pamukkalensis | reverse complement strand
CCCGCGTGGCAGAACCTCGGGTCGACGAGCCTCGCAGCGCCGGGCCCTCCGGCCTTGCGCCCGATCCCGCACCCGGCGGCCGGCGCCTGCCGCCGCTGCGGGCGCCGGGCGAACCCTCGGCGCGCGGCGAGGCGCCGATTTCCTTGCGACTCTCGCCAAGCGATCGATTCGGGGCAGGCGAGCCGGCACCGGATCTTCCCCCCGTCCCCGCCGAGGAGGCTGCCCGACCGGGGAAAGCCGCCCGATTCGGCAGGGCCAGCAAGGCCGCGCCCGCCGCCGCGGCGACGGCCGCCCCACCCGTGGACGAGCGCCGCGTCCGCCGGCTGGAGCGCAGCGTCCGCTTCTGGCGGCGGGCGACGACCGGCATGGCGGTGATCGCCGCCTCGCTCGCCGGTCTCGTCTATCTGGCCTCCCTGCCGACGCCGCCGACCGCGGGCACCCGCTTCGTCTCCGTCGTCAACGGCGACGGCAGCCTGCCGGCGCTGGTGATCGAGGTCGACACGCTGGCCGGCGACATCACCGTGCGCCCGGTGCAGGCCGAGGCCCCGGCCGGGCGCAGCCTCGAACTCTGGTATGTGCCGGAGGGGGGCTCGCCGCGCTCGCTCGGTCTCGTCGACCGGGCGCAGCCGATCGCCGTTTCCGCCGCCGCCATAGGCCGCAACCCGTCGGCCGGCGGCTTTGCCGTCTCCGTGGAGCCGCCGGGCGGCTCGCCCGAGGGACGCCCGACCGGGCCGGTGATCTACTCCGGAAAGCTGATTTCCCGCGACCCGTGAGGCGAGGCGGCCGAAGAAATCCCGGCTGCGCCACGCGGGCTCCAGGCCGCGCGCCGGTCTGCCATGACCGGTTGCCGGAGCGGCCGCGCCGCACGCGCCGATCATCCTTGCGCCAAGCCTGATTTGCTCAGTTATCGTACATACTTAGATGAATTCTTGATCAATTGCGCATTTCAAAGTCAGTTCCGTGACAGGTAAAGTCGATTGGCCGAAAACGCCTGCGCTTTGTCCGAATTCATACACCGTGCTCGCGTTGAACTTCGCGTCCCGATAACTTCTAATGCCTTCAGACGCAAGTCGGCAAAGCCCTGACATCGCTGAAATAGCCGGATGAAAATCCGGTCGCGCCGTGCAGATGCATCGCGAACGAAGACGCTTGCGCGTCGTTCGGAGGACAGAATGAAGAAGATCAGGACCACCGTGCTCACCGGATTTCTTGGCGCCGGCAAGACCACGCTGCTGAACACGCTGCTGACCCGGTCGGCCGGCGAGAAGATCGCCGTGATCGTCAACGAGTTCGGCGAGGTCGGGATCGACGGCCAGCTCGTCGTCGAGACCGAGGACGCGGTGATCGAACTCAACAACGGCTGCCTCTGCTGCACCGTGCGCGGGGACCTCATCGCCGCGATCCGCAGCCTCGTCGCCTCCGGCCGGCCGATCGACCGCATCATCGTCGAGACGTCGGGTCTCGCCGATCCCGCGCCGGTGATCCAGTCCTTCATCCTCGACGAGGTGATGGCCAAGGCGATCCAGCTCGACGCGATCGTCACCGTCGTCGACGTGCGCAATCTCGACCTGCATCTGGAACAGGACGAGGCCCGCGAGCAGATCGCCTTCGCGGACGTCCTGCTGCTCAACAAGACCGATCTTGAGCCGGCGGACCGCGTCGCCGAGGTCGAGACCCGCGTGCGGGCGCTGAACCCGCTCGCCCGGATCCTGCGCACCCGCGACTGCGCCGTTTCGCCGTTCGAGATCCTCGACATCGGCGCCTTCGACCTTGCCACGATCCTCGCGATCGAACCGACGATCCTCGAGGATCACGACCACGAGCATGACAGCACGATCAGCAGCGTGGCGCTCCGCCTCGACACCCCGCTCGATCCGGTCGCCTTCAACCGCTGGATCAACACCCTGGCGATCGACCGGGGCCGCGACCTCTTCCGCTGCAAGGGCGTGCTCGACATGGCCGGCGAAGCCCGCCGCTTCGTGTTTCACGGCGTGCACATGACGCTCGAAGGGCGTCCGGGCAAGCCGTGGAAGCCCGGCGAAGCCCGGGTCAGCGACATCGTCTTCATCGGCCGCAACCTCGACGGGGACGATCTCCGCCGGGGCTTCGAAGCCTGCCTTGCCCGGCAGCACGCTCTCGCGTCCTGAGCGGTCTGCCATCCACCAACGCAAAAGGGGAACACCGCATGCCACCGCTTGTCGCCGCCATGGTCAGCCTCGGGGTGCTCGGGGCCATCGACACCTACATCACCGCCACCATCTTCCCGGTTCCGGTCTGGGTCACCTTCATCGCCTGGGCGTCGTTCTTCGCCTGCGGCGGCGGAACCCAGGGCTTCGTGAAGTCGGTCGCCCGCAACTGGACCGGTATCCTGATCGCCAGCGTCACGCTGCTGATCATCACCCACGGCCCGGCCACCCCGCTGTTCGCCGCGATCCTCGTCGGCCTCGGCACCTCGGCGATGGTGTTCGCCTCCTCCTTCGGCATCCTCAACTTCCCGCCCGCCATCGTCTTCGGCTTCGCTTCCTTCGTCGGCACGACGGCCGCGACCGGCACCACGGTGATGACGCCGGGCCTCACCCATCCGACGCTCGTCGCCATGGCGGCGATGCTGCTCGGCGCCGCCTTCGGCTTCGTGTCCGAACTCGGCACCCAGATGCTCACCGCCAAGAAGGCCGCGACGGCCTGAGCGCCGCGGCCGCCGCTTCCGTCATCATCATCTGAAGAGGAACAGCCACATGAAGCTCCAGCACCATCTGGGCGGCCTCGAGGGCCTCGGCCCCGTCTGGACCGAAACGCGCGTCTTCGTGGAACCGTGGGAAACCCGCATCTTCGGCATTCACACCGCGATGATGGCCCTGTCGAGCCAGCTCCCCCTGCCGGCGACGCCGTCGGCCTTCGACACGATCTGGACCTGGGCGGACCTGCGCAAGGGCGCCGAAGGGATCAACCCCTTCGACTATTTCAAGTACCGCTACTACGAGAAGTGGCTGGGCGGCATCTCGGGCTACTTCATCGAGAAGGGCTACATCACCGCCGAGGAACTCGACGCGCTGACCGAGGTCTACTACGCCGATCCCGACAAGGCGCTGCCGGGCGGCGGGGCGGCGGCGATCGACGAGCGGATCATCCAGTATCTGGTCGAGGGCGACAGCCCGAAGCGCGACGTGCCGGTGGGCGATGTCCTTTCGGTCGGCGACAAGGTGTTCATCAAGAACGTGCCGACCATCGAGCACACCCGGCTGCCCGGCTTCCTGCGCAACAAGGTCGGCACGGTCGAGACGGTCTACGAGGGGGCCTACACCTACCTCTGCGACACCGGTCCGGACGGGATCGGCACGCCGATGCCGGTCTACTGCGTCGCCTTCGACCCGCAGGAGCTCTGGCCCGGCAACGCCGAGGCCAACTTCATCCTCTACGCCGACCTCTACTCGGCCTACGTCCTTCCCGCCGACGTGGCCGAGGCGGCCTGACAGCCGCGCGAACCCGGAGATCTCCCATGACCGACCGCTTCAAGTACCGCGAGGACCGCGAGGCCTACAGCGCGGCCCGCGTGCGGGCCCTCGAAGCCCTCCTCATCCAGAAGGGCATTCTCACCGACAAGTCCGTGGACACCGTGCTCGGCTATTTCGAGACGAAGATGGGGCCGTTCAACGGCGCCAAGATCGTCGCGAGGGCCTGGGTCGATCCGGAGTTCAAGGCGCGGCTCGTCGCCGACACGCCGGCGGCCGTCGCCGAACTCGACCTGCCGGCGGGCATGGCCGGGGCGGAGGGCGAGCACATGCGCGCCGTCGCCAACGATCCGGGCGTCCACAACCTCATCATCTGCACGCTCTGCTCCTGCTATCCGTGGCCGGTGCTGGGCCTGCCGCCCTACTGGTACAAGGACCCGACCTTCCGCAGCCGCGCGGCCCGGGAGCCGCGGGCGGTGCTGGCCGAATTCGGCGTCGACGTTCCGGAAAGCCAGCAGATCAAGGTCTGGGACTCCAGCGCCCAGATCCGCTGGTTCGTCGTGCCCGAACGGCCGGCCGGCACCGAATCGCTCAGCGAGAGCGAACTGGAGGCGCTGGTCACGCCGGAGTCCATGATGGGCGTCGCCCTCGCCAAGGCGGCCTGAGAGGAGGCCTTGATGCAGATCCGGTTCGAGCACTTCGCGGTCACCGAGATGATGGGCGAGCCGGATTCGCCGCCCCGCGCCAACGGCACGCTCTGCTTCACCAACGACTGGGAGAGGACCGTCTTCGGCATGGCCCTCGCCCTCGCCCGGGAGGGTCACTTCGAGTGGGACGAGTTCCGCGACGAACTGATCGCGGAGATCGCCGCCTGGGAGGAGGCCAACCCGGTCGACCGGTCCGGCTGGGACTATTACGAGCGCTTCCTCGCCGCGCTCGAGAAGGCGGTCGCGAAAAGCGGCCTTCTCGACGCCGGCGACATGGCGACCCTGCTGGCCGATCTGCGCGCGGCCTGACCCCGCGCCCCCGTCACCCGAAACACCCCGATCCATCGGAGCTCAACATGCATATCGAACCCGGACTCGTGGACAGCGCCAAGATCGTCCTCAGCTATGCCACGGGGGCAGCCGCCCTGTTCTACACCGCGAAGCTTGCCGGACAGGCCCTGCGCGAACGGCAGGTCGTGTCGCTCGCCGCCCGCAGCGTGGTGTCCAGCATGCTCGTTCTCGGCTTCTTCGAGTTTCTGCCGCACCACCCGGTCGGCGTGTCGGAGGTGCACCTGATCCTCGGCTCGACGCTGTTCCTGCTGCTTGGCCAGGCGCCCGCCGCCATCGGCCTTGCCGTCGGCCTGCTGGCGCAGGGGCTGTTCTTCGCCCCGATCGACCTGCCGCAATACGGCATGAACGTCACGACGCTGCTGGTGCCGCTGTTCGCGCTGGCCGCGCTCGCGCGCCGGATCATCGCGCCGAACACGCCCTATGTGGACCTGACCTACCGCCAGACGCTGAAGCTCTCGGTCACCTACCAGGCCGGGATTGTCGGATGGGTCGGCTTCTGGGCACTCTACGGCCAGGGTTTCGCGGTGGAGAATCTGGCGGCCATCGGCGCCTTCGGCGGCGCCTACATGCTGGTCGTCGTGATCGAGCCGCTCGCCGATCTCGCCGTCCTTGCCGCGGCCAAGACCTTGCATGGGCTGAAGGGCAGCCCGGTGGTGGAAACGCGCCTCTATCAGGCGGCCTGATCGGCCTGCGTCCCGCGCGGTCCACGTCAAGAAATCCCGTGCCGCGCCTCCGGCGCGGCCCAGGCCAGAAAGACCCCGTGCCGCGCGTCCGGCGCGGCCCAGATCACAAAAACCCCGTGCCGCGCGTCCAGCGCGGCCCAGATCACAAAAACCCCGTGCCGCGCGTCCAGCGCGGCACGGACGTCGTTCAGACGACCGGAGGGAAAAGCATGCGTATCGCGATCCTTGCCCCACCCGGTGTCCAGTCCCTGGACATCGTGGGTCCCGCGGAGGTCTTCTGGGAGGCCGCCCGCCGCATGAACGACCCAGCCGCCTACGACATCCAGATCGTGTCGACGGGCGCGCCAAGCATTTCCGGCACCGGGCAACTCCGCTTCCTGGCCGACCGGACGATCTTCGACCCGGACGAGCCGATCGACACCCTGCTGGTTGCCGGCGATCCGACCTTCCAGGAGATCGACCCGCCGGTGATCGAATGGCTGCAGCGGCGGGTGCCGACGGTGCGCCGCTACGGATCGATCTGCACGGGCGTGTTCCTGCTGGCCGCCGCCGGGCTGCTGGAGGGCAAGCGCATCACCACCCACTGGGAATGCGCCGACAAGTTCCGCCGCGACTTTCCGGCGATCGACGTCGATGCCGACGCGATCTACATGCGCGACGGCCGGCTGATCACGGCCGCGGGCGTGACCTCGGGCATCGACCTGTCGCTGGCGCTGGTGGAGGAGGACCACGGCAAGGACGTCGCCATGATCGTCGCCCGCTACATGGTGATGTTCCTGAAGCGGCCGGGCGGCCAGTCGCAGTTCAGCGCCCATCTCGTCGGCCAGATGTCCGAGACGACGATGATCCAGCGGGCGCAGGAATATGTGCTCGCCAATCTCTCCGCGTCGCTGACGGTGGAGGATCTCGCCAGCAAGATCGGCATGAGCACGCGCAACTTTGCCCGCGTGTTCCGCCGGGAGCTCGGCATCACGCCGGCCGACTTCGTGGCGGCGGCGCGCACCGACGCGGCGCGGCGCATGCTGGAGGACACCAGCCAGCCGCTGCAGCGGATCGCGGTCACCTGCGGCTTCGGCAACATGCACGCGATGCGGCGGGCCTTCACCAAGACCATCGGCGTCACGCCGAGCGAATACCGCAGCCGGTTCCAGTCCGCGCTGCTGAAGGCGCCGGCGACACCGCTGCCGGTGATGACGCCGCGGTCCCCGGCAAGCCCGCTCAACGGTGTCCTGCACCACGCGTGATGCGGCGAAGGGGGCGAGCGCCGTCAGGGCGGCGCCCCGGTGTGTCCTCTTCGGCGGTTCGACACAAGAAAAAGGGCCGGAAGATCCGGCCCTTTTGCTGTCCGCGGCGACCCTGTCAGGTCATGCCCAGCGCGCTCATGTAGAGTTCGAGGATCGCCTCTTCCTCCTCGCGCTCCTGCGGCTCCTTGGAGCGCAGGCGCACGATCGCGCGGATCGCCTTGACGTCGAAGCCGCGGCCCTTGGCCTCGGCATAGACATCGCGCACGTCGTCGGCGATCGCCTTCTTCTCTTCCTCGAGCCGCTCGATCCGCTCGATGAACTGCTTCAGCTCTTCGGCGGCAACGCCGGTCTCGGCAACGTCTGCTACCATGTCGGTCATCCCGGAAACGTGGACCGGCCGGCGCGCGGCGACGGTCGGTGGTTGGTGATACTGATGCGCCTGCAGGGCGCAGGAAGACGGGCGGCCCGGGAGGTCGGGCCTGCCTGCGAACCTAGCCGTTTCATCTCCCGGAAAGGTTAATGATCCGGCTTCGACGTCGCGAAGGCGGCCTGCTGGGCGGGGCTCGCCTCGGCCTGGTGCCGGGCCTTCCACTCGTCATAGGGCATGCCGTAGACGATCTCGCGGCTCTCGTCCTTCGTCAGCTCCAGATCGCGCGCCCTGGCGGCGTCGAGATACCAGTTGGAGAGGCAGTTGCGGCAGAAGCCGGCGAGATTCATCAGGTCGATGTTCTGCACGTCCGTGCGGCCCCGCAGGTGCTCGACCAGCCGGCGGAACACCGCCGCCTCAAGCTCGGTCCGTGTCGCATCGTCGATCCCGCTCATCGCACGTCTCCTTCGGATGTCGGCCCGCCGCCAGGTCGGCGACCGCCTGGCGGGCCATCCCTGTCAGCGGGGCCCGGTCAGCCAGGCTGGTCGGCCTTGGAACCATGAAGGCGCACGGCGCGCAAGTCCTCGCTTGCCAGCAGCGGCGGCAGCCGGCGGGCCAGCCGGTCGACCCAGTCGGCGATTCCGCCCGGATCGCCGATCAGATCCTGCCGGATCTCGAGCAGCGCATGCGGCAGGCCGGCGGCGGTGCCGTGCCGGTACATCGTGTCGCCCTTGAGCGCGCCGAGATAGGGCTCGTTGTCGCCGACGACGAGATCGCCGTCCCGCTCGAGCGCGGCGATCAGCGGCAGGGCAAGGCGCGGGTCCCGGTCCCACAGCACGCCGGCGTGCCAGGGGCGGGGCACGCCCTTCCAGAAGGGGGTGAAGCTGTGGACCGCGAGAATCACCGGCACGAGGCCGCGCGCGCGCATGGCGGTGATCTCGTTGGCGACGGCGTCGTGATAGGGCCGGTGGAAGCGTGCGATGCGCCGGTCGCGTTCGGCGGGGTCCACATGGCGGTTGCCGGGCACGATCGCCCCGTCTGACAGGCGCATCACCAGCGTCGGGTCGTCCTCGCCGCGGTTGGGGTCGATCAGGAGCCGCGACCAGGTGGTCATCACCGCGGGGGCGCCGAGCGCCGCCGCCAGGCCGCGCGTCACCCCGGCCGCGCCGATGTCGTAGGCAATGTGGCGTTCGAACTCCGCCGCCGGCAGGCCGAGGTCGCCGTAGTCGGGCGGCAGGCGATTCGAGGCGTGGTCGCACAGGAGAAGCCACGGAGAGCGCGGATCGCCGGCGATCCGCTCGACCGGCGCGAAGGAGGCGGTTTCGTCCATCATCGACCTTCCCGAACCGTGACGATCCACGGCTTTCCAGCCTGGATCTGAGCTTTTCCCTGCCATGCCACAGCGAAACGGGATAGACAATGCGGGGGCGTCGGCAAGGCGCCGATCCGGATCGATGCCTCATGACCGAAGCCACCCCGGCGCTCGCCGTCGCCGGCAACGCCCGCCTCTATGCCGTTCCCGCGCTCGTCGCCGGCGCCGTCGCGATCGGTGTCTCGCCGGTCTTCGTGCGCGTGGCCGAGACCGGCCCGTTCGCCAGCGCCTTCTGGCGCGTGGGGCTCGCCGCGCCGCTGCTGCTGCTCTGGGCCTGGCGCGAGGGCGGCGCCGGCGCGATCCGCCGCGCCGCAGCCTCCCCCGCCGTCTGGCTCGCGGGCCTGTTCTTTGCGGGTGACCTCATCTGCTGGCACCTGTCGATCCTCGGCACCACCATCGCCAACGCCACGTTGTTCGCCACGCTCGCCCCGGTCTGGGTCGTGCTCGGCTCCGGCCTGTTCATCGGCGAGGCGGTGGAGCGCCACGTCTTCGCCGGCCTTGCGGTCTGCCTCGTCGGCGCGGCCATCCTCGTCGGCGGCAGCTTCGCGTTGGCGCCGGAGCGGCTGGTCGGCGACGCCTGGGGGCTGCTGACGTCGCTGTTCTTCGGGGCCTATTTCCTGGCCGTGCGGGCCGCCCGCCGGCAGCTCGGTCCCGGCACGGTGAGCTTTGCCAGTTCGCTGATCACGCGGCGGTGCTGCTGGTCGTTGCGCTGGCGCTGGAGCCGACCCTGTGGCCGGCGACCGCGGCGGGGGCGGCCGCGCTGCTCGGCCTTGCCCTCGTCTCCCATGCCGGCGGCCAGGGGTTGCTCGCCTTCGCGCTCGGTCATGTTTCGGCCGCTTTTTCCTCCGTTGTGGTCTTCCTCGAGGCGATCGCCGCCGCGCTGTTCGCCTGGGCGATCTTCGCCGAGACCCCCGGGCCGGACCAGATCGCGGGCGGGGCGCTGATCCTCGTCGGAATCTGGATCGCACGGCCGAGGCAAGGCCAGGAGGCGCGAGCACAAGTTGTTGCGCTGCAAGACGAAAAAGGCCGCGCCGACGATGTTTGACAAAGGAAAATCAGGGTGTTCGACTGTCCCGCCGGGGAGAAACAGATTGCGCGTGTCGGCGCGTCGAAATCACGGAGCAGGCCGTTGACACCTCGTCGATGCCTACGCGATAAGTCGGGGCGCTTGGACAGGGGACACTCCGTGACGTGGATGCCGGACGACCGGAACGCGCGAGGCAACAGCCTCGCCGGGCGGTGGCTGGCGGCCCGCGTCGGGGCACTCGCCGTCTGCTTCGCAATGCTCGGGGCGGTTCCCGCCCTCGCCGATCTTCGGCTCTGCAACAAGACCGAGGCCACCGTGAGCATCGCGATCGGCTACAAGGCCAGCAATGGCTGGACGACCGAGGGCTGGTGGAACATTCCCGGCACCAAGTGCAACACGCTCATCCCGGGCCCGCTGGCCGCCCGCTACTACTACATCTACGCCGTCGACGCCAAACAGGGCGGCGAATGGGGCGGCAAGGCCTACATGTGCACGCGCCGGAAGATGTTCACGATCCTCGGCACCGAGGACTGTGCGGCGCGAGGATACGACCGGACCGGATTTTTCGAAATCGATACGCAGGATCAGCGCAGCTGGACCGTACAGCTGACTGAGCCCACGCAAAAGGGAACCCCCTCACAATGAAGCGCAATCGGAAGGTCAAGATTCTCGCCACGCTGGGGCCGTCGTCCTCAGACGCCGAGACGATCCGCAAGCTGCACGAGGCCGGTGCGGACATCTTCCGCGTCAACATGAGCCACACCAGCCACGACAAGCTGAACGAGTTCGTGAAGACGATCCGCGGCGTCGAGGCCGATGCCGGCCGTCCGATCTGCATCCTCGCCGACCTTCAGGGTCCGAAGCTGCGCGTCGGCACCTTCTCCGGCGGTCCGCAGATCCTCGAGGCCGGGCAGGAGTTCCGCTTCGTCGCCGACAAGATCGACGGCAACAAGTCGGAGGTCTACCTGCCGCATCCGGAAATCCTGGCGGCGCTGAAGGCCGGCGACACCGTGCTGATCGACGACGGCAAGGTCCGTCTGCGCACGATCAGCTGTGACGGCCACACCGCGGTGATGAAGGTCGAGGTTCCGGGCCGCATTTCCGACCGCAAGGGCGTCAGCCTGCCCGACACGACGATCGCCACCTCGGCGCTCACCGACAAGGACCGGGCCGATCTCGACGCGGCGCTGGCCGCCGGCGTCGACTGGGTCGCGCTCTCCTTCGTGCAGCGCCCCGAGGACCTCGACGAGCCGATGCAGATCATCGGCAACCGCGCGGCGGTGATGGTCAAGGTCGAGAAGCCCCAGGCCATTCAGCATCTCGAAGAGATCACCCGCCGCTCCGACGGCCTGATGGTCGCCCGCGGCGATCTCGGCGTCGAGATGCCGCTGGAGCAGGTGCCCGGCCTGCAGAAGCGCATGACCCGCCTCGGCCGCCGCTACGGCAAGCCGGTGGTGATCGCCACCCAGATGCTGGAATCGATGATCTCCTCGCCGGTTCCGACCCGCGCCGAGGTCTCGGACGTCGCCACCGGCGTGTTCGAAGGCGCCGACGCGGTGATGCTCTCGGCCGAATCCGCCTCCGGCGCCTATCCGGTCGAGGCGGTCGCCACCATGGACCGCATCGCCTACGAGGTGGAGCGCGACCGCAACTACCTCAACATCGTCAACGCCCAGCGCGCCGAGCCGGAAGCGACCGGCGCCGACGTGATCAGCCAGGCGGCCCGCACCATCGCCGAGACCATGAATCTCGCCGCGATCGTGTGCTTCACCTCCTCGGGCGCCACCGGCATGCGGCTGGCCCGCGAGCGGCCGTGGACCCGGATCATCGCGCTCAGCCCGCGGCAGGACACCGCGCGCCGGCTGCAGATGGCCTGGGGCCTGCACACGGTCGTGTGCGAGGACGCCGAGATGCTGGCCGATCTCGTGCAGATCGCCGCGCGGGTTGCCGGTGACGAGGCTTTGCCAACCCCGGCGAGCGGATCATCCTCACCGCCGGCGTGCCGCTGCGCACCCCCGGCGCGACCAACCTGCTGCGCATCGCCACCATCGACCACGACGGCCGCAGCGGCATCTGATCCCGCCGCCTTCGCAGGAACGATCCGAACGGGAGCCGGTCACGCCGGCTCCCGTTTTCGTTGGCCCTCCGTTTTCGTCGGGATGCCTATTGCGCGGCGTCGGGAAGACCGGCGGTCGCATCCGCGCCGGCCGCGCTCACGGCGTCGATCGCCGCCATCACCCGGTCGGCATGGGCATGGTGCAGCATGTGGCCGGCGCCATGGATCGTCTCCAGCCGGGCGCCGGGGATGTCGCGCGCGAGGCCGGCGGCATGGATCGCCGGGGCGACGACCGAATCGGTGTCGGCGGTGAGGATCACGGTCGGCGCGCGGATCTGCCGGTATCGCGGGGCGATCCGGGCGAGATTGGCGTTGAGATCGGCGACATCGTGGGCATTGGCGAGGAACTCGGCCGGGCGCAGCACCATCTCCAGCGCGGTGGACTCGACATAGCCGGGCGGCGGCGTCTCGGGGGCGAAGGCGGCCTGCGTGCCGGGCTCCAGCAGGGCGTTGCCGACGGGATAGGCGAGCAGCCAGGCGAACAGCGGCCCGACCACCGGTGCGGTCGACATCCGGTAGTACCAGGCGATGCCGCCCGGCCAGGGATGCGACACCGGCGCGACCAGCACGAGGCCGGCCACCCGATCCGGATGGTCGGCGCCGAGGGCGGCGGCGACCGCACCACCCCAGGAGTGGCCGACGATCACCGCCGTCGGCACCTCAAGCCGGTCCATCACGGCGGCAACCACGGCCGCCTGACGATCCGGAGCAGAGATGTCGGTCTCCGCGCCCCGATCGCTCCAGCCGTGGCCCGGGCGGTCAATGAAGATCCAGCGCCGGTCGACGGTGATCTGGTCGCGGAGCGCCATCAGCGGTTCCCGCAGGTTGCCGCTCGCCCCGTGGATCACGACCACGGGCGGACGCGTCGGCGCCGTCGGTGCGACGTGCCTTCCGGCGGCGGGAAACTCGACGACATGGATCGACAGGCCCGCCGCCTCGATGAAGCGGCCCTGCGGCAGGAAGCGGCGCTCGATGGCGGCCCGCCCGGACAGGGTGAAACCGGCGAGCCCGACCACAAGGGCCAGCAGCAGGGTCACGACGACGGCAACAAGGGGCAAGCGGACCACTCCCGGACGTATCCTGTGCCGGACGGTCAGATCGGTCGTCCCCGCGCGTCCGGCTCCAGCTTCTCGATGGCCTTACGCACATCCGGAAGGTTTGGATGTATCGCCGCAAGGCGGCTGTAGACCTCATAGGCGCGGTCGGTCTCGCCGATGCGCTGCATGATGCCCGCAAGGCCCGACAGCGCACCGAAGTGGCGCGGCTCGATCGCCAGCGCCCGCTCGATGTCGGCCAGCGAGCGGCCATAGTCGTCGAGCATGAACCAGACGGTGGCGCGCCGGTTGTAGCCCTCGGCAAAATCAGGCTGGAGCAGGAGGGCCTGGTCGAGCAGGTCGAGGGCTGCGCCCCAGCGCTCGGCGTTCATCGCCTCCACGGCCCACTTCACCATCAGGTCGACGGTGTCGCTGTCGCTGTCGATCAGCCGCTTGAGGATCCGCTGCTCGAAGGGATGGGCCTCGGCCGGGGATTTCGCGGCGGCAAGGCGGCCGAACAACTCGTCGAGGCTGTTGGCGTTGCGGTCGACGACCGCGGGCGCGTCGGGCTTCACGTTCGGGTCGAACGGATTTTCCCCGCCCGGTTCGTCCAGAAGCGGCAGGTCCGGCGTGGGCGCCGGGGTCTGGGCCGACACGGCGGCCGGGGCGGCGAGAAGGGCGGTCGCGAGGACGAGGCCACGCAGGGAGGTCTGGACGTGAAAGCGCATCCCGGGAGGATAGACCTTCCGGGATGCGCCGTCAAAACATCGAACGCAGCGCGACGCGGGTCGTCGGGCTCAGCCCTGGCGAGCCTTGTAGCGCGGGTTCTTCTTGTTGATGATGTAGACGCGACCCTTGCGACGAACCATGCGGTTGTTGCGATCGCGGCCCATCAGGGAACGCAGGGAGTTCTTGATCTTCATCGCTCGTCCTTCGAGAGACGTCCCGGGGAGCGCCGCGCGAACGGGAAAGGGGCCAAAGCCGCCTTGCCTGTTTCCGCCTCGCCGCCTGCCGGACGCGCCTCACGCTGTCCAATGGGTCGGTACGGCAGCGGCCGCCTCCATGGAGACGGCCGCCGATTGGCGCGGACCTTACGGATTTCACGCTCAATGTCAATCCGAACTGCCGCGGCGAAGCCAAGCCGACGCAGAAATCCGGAGGTCTCCTGTCACCCGCGGATCGCGTTCGGCGATCCGGAAGACCTTCACTCGCGGATCGCGCTCAGCGATCCGAGGACGGCCGTGCAGGTGAGGTCGTTGTGAAGCTTGAGCTTGCGGGCAAGGCCCTCGCGGTCGCGCACGCGCAGGGAGGCCATGAAGTCGAGGTGTTCGGCCAGCGATTCGTCCCAGCGGTCGTGGCCGCAGTTCGCCATGGTGCGGGCGCGGTAGACCCGCTGCGCCAAAGCGGCGTCGCTGTCGCGCAGGGTCCGGTTGCGGGTCGTCTCGGCCATGAAGCCGTGGATCGACTGGTTCTGCCGGAAGTAGCCGGTGCGGTCTTCCTGCGCATGCAGCCGGGCGAGCGTGTCGTGCATGGCGACGAGTTCGGCGATCTCGTCGTCGGTGATGCGTTCGGCGAGCCGCGCCCCGATCTGCAGTTCCAGCCCGCCCAGCGCCTCGAACACGTCGCGGACCTCGTCGATGTCGACGTCGGAGACCCTGGCGTCGTAGTTGGCGCGCCAGACCAGCCAGCCGTCGGATGACGCCAGCGGCGCAGCGGAATCTCTACCGTGACCAAGGCTGCAACAGCCTCCGGATCGATCAGCGTGCGGCTGATGTGCGGGCCGCGCGCAGCAGGTCGAGGACGACGACGAGGCCGGCGGACGGGTCGCGCTGGCGCGGATGGGAGAGCCGGTGCCCGGGGAAGGGCGGTGTCCAGCCCGCGAGCGAACGGATCAGTCCCGGCGACGAGATCCGCGGCGACCGTCTCGATCGCGACATAGGCAGGGTGGATGGCGTAGGTGGCGATCGCGAGGCCGAGAACGACGAGGGAAGGAGGGTGGCCGGGGCGATGGCCGGGCGCGCCGTCCTCTTTTGTCGTGACGGACGGAAAGGCCGTTGACCCCCACAAGGGGGAGGGGACGATGAAGGCACCGTCCGTCATGGCCCTGGCGCTGCGCCGAGACGGGAGGATGCGAGACGAAAGCCGGCGCACCCTGCGTCCCCTCCCCCCTTGTGGAGGAGGGACAGGGAGGGGGGTGAGCGACACGATCGGCAGAAGATCGTGAGGCCCCTCGTTGCCCGGAGAGCCAGTCGCCAGCGCGGGCCTCGTCCTATCAGATGTCCTTCACGAGCCGCGGCGCGTCATGGATCGCCGCGTGGATGCAACGCCCCTCCAAAACGACTGCGGCACGCGCCGGTGTCCCGGGCGTGCCGCATGAGAGCCTGGAACTGCGTCCGCGATCAGCGGCTGGCGAGCCGGGTGTTCGCCTCGATCTCCTCGGCGCTGGCGAAGGTCCAGCTGCGCAGGCGGGCGACCGCCTCGCCGCTGAACTTGCCGGTGCCGAGCGACCCGTAGGGGAAGCGCGAGAAGCCGGAGCCGACGACGCGGGCGGGCTTCTGCAGGAAGGCCGTCATGTCGCGCTGGTTCGGGTGGACGAAGGTCTGTCCGTCGGCAGCACTGGCGATCGGGGCGATGCCGTAGAGCGAGTGATCCGCAAGATCGGCGCTGCGGGTCAGACGGGCCAGCGGATCGGCCTCGATCGTGGTGGTCGTGCCATAGGTCCGCGCGGCCGGCTGGGCCTTCGGACGGACCGGCTGGCGGCCGGTGTCGAGCGCGGCAAGGCGGCGGGCAGGGGTTGCCTCCGGCGCGCCGCGTTCGTCGGCATAGCCGAGGGCGCCGACGGTGGCCGGTTCGGCCGCGTCGCCGGTGATGGCGGCGAAGGCCTGACGGGCATCCTCACGCGGGTTGGCAAGGCGGGGAACCGGGGCGAGCGCAAGCTGCACCGGGGCCTCGGGGGCGGCCGTCGCCGGGCGCGGCCGGGGCATCACGTCGATCGCCGCGATCATCGCCTCGGCGGTCGGCGCCACCAGAACCTCGTCGGCCTTGGCCATCAGCGCCACCAGTTCGGCCGGACGGCCACGGGGGGCCGGCGGCGTTGCGGCGGCGACGACGGCCGGGGCCGGAGCGGGTTCCGAGATCGTGCCGGCGGGCAGGGTGGCCTCGGCGAGCGAGGTCA
>NZ_MCRJ01000106.1 GCF_001720135.1 Methylobrevis pamukkalensis | reverse complement strand
CGGATCTTCGATGGCATCGATCTTCTGAATGCGACGCTTCAGAGCCTTCAGCGTCATCGTCTTCTTCGTGCCTTCGCCGACTTCGTCGGTGGTTTCGTCGATATCGCTCATTGAGAATACCTCTAGGGTTTCATGCAAGCCACTCGCGATCTACTTCGCGAGTACCGTAAAGGGCAAGTCACTGACCTGCGCACACGGCAACGCGAACATAGGAACCACGAGCAGGTCTGTAAAGTGCGCTTTGGAAAATTTCTGCCGCACGACATTCAAGGCTGTACTGCGCGCGGCGCGCGCCTCAGTTCGCCGTCACGAGCACGAGCCCCGTCGCGGCGATCGCAATGCCATAGCCACGCATCACGACGTCGCCCGCCTTGCCGTGGCCCCGGCCGGCCAGCATGGCCGCGAGGATGCCCGTGCCGTGGAGCAGCGCCGTCGCGAGGACAAAGCCCGCCATGTAGGTCAGACCCGACGCGGTCGACGGCGCCTCGGTGCCATGGGCAAAGCCGTGGAACAGCGCGAAGATCGCGACGCCGGCAGCCATCATCAGGTCGGGGGCGCGCAGATTCGCGGCGAGCAGGCCACCGAACACCACCAGCGACAGCGCGATCGCCGTCTCGACCATCGGCAGTTCGAGGCCGTCGAGGGCGAGGCCCGCGCCGACCAGCATGGTGACGACGAAGCTCGTCGGCAGCAGCCACAGCGCGCGGCCGCCGAGGCGGGCGCCGATCAGGCCGACGGCGACCATCGCCAGCAGGTGGTCGAGGCCGGTCAGCGGATGGACGAAGCCGTCGGTGAGCCCGTGCACATGCGGCCCACCCGGGTGGGCATGGGCGATCGCCGGCAAAGCGATGACGCTGGCGGCCGCGAGGACCGGGGCCAGAAGCGGGAAGCGAGCGGACATTTTCATCTGGATCTCTCCGGAAGACGGGTCAGTCGTGGGCGGGGGTGGTGAACTGGAACTGCGCCGCGTCGCTTGCGTCCTGAAGCGCGCGCGCGGCGGAAAGATCGAGGCGAACGACGGCGGAACCGTCGTGATAGACGAGGGCGAGATTCTTGCGGCGGGACGAAAGCTTCGCGGGAAGAGGATCGTAGCGGACCCCCTGCCCTCCGAGCAACGGCGAGATCGACCCGACGTCGGCCCTGTCCTCGATCTCCACGCGAAGGAGGTGCAGCTGCGGCCCGTGCCGTCGACGCCGACGAAGGCGACGCCCGCCAGCCGCAGGAAGCTCGTCACGTCGGACGCCGTGGCAAAGCCCTCGACGAAGGCCTTTTCCACGAGGTCGAGATCGCGCGCGCGCGGCGGCGCCTCGGGCATGGGGCCGTGCGGCAGATGCGGCGTCTGCCACTGCAGGGCATTGCGCCCGCCGTTGTGGTCGTGGGGGAAATGCCCGTGATCGTGGGGGTGACCATGGCTGTGGCCGTTCGCGTGGCTGTGGCCATGACCTTGACCGGGGCCATGGTGGTGATGGGGAAATCCGTCGTGCATGGCGCCGCTGCTCCTCAATAGGCCACGGGCTTGTCGATCATGTGCTTGTGGCTGCCGAGCTTGCCATGGGCGACCATGGAGCCGAGCGCCTCGACGATCACGCGCACGCCGAACAGCGCGGTGATGTCCGACGTGTCGTAGGGCGGCGAGACCTCCACCACCTCGAGGCCGCACAGGCCCTCGGCGGCGACCATGCCGAGGATCTTCAGCGCCTCGCGCGGCAGGAAGCCGCCCGGTTCCGGCCAGCCGGTGCCCGGCACGAAGCCGCAGTCGATCGAATCGACGTCGAAGGAGATGTAGACCGCGTCGGCATCCTTCCACGCGAGTTCGAGGGCGATCTCGGCGGTCTTCTCGAGGCCGATCTTCTCGATGTCGTCGATGGTCAGCACGTTGGTGTCGCGCTTCCTCGCCTCCTTCACGCCGTCGCGCGGCACCTGCCAGCCGCCGATGCCGAGCTGGACGAGGTTCTTCGGCGAGACGTTCGGCAGGTTGGTCGCCCAGAACCAGGGCGTCGTGTGCATGCGCTCGTCGAGATCCTTCTCCTGAATGTCGATGTGCCGGTCGAAGTGGATGATGCCGATGCGCTTGGAGGTGCATTCGGCGATGCCGCGCACGCAGGGAAAGCCGATCGAATGGTCGCCGCCGATCATCACCGGCAGCGCGCCCGACGAGAATACGTGGGACACGCCGCGGCTGATCTGGTCGAAGCTCTTCTCGAGGTTGGCCGGGATCGTGAACACGTCGCCGGCGTCGCACAGCGTCATCTGCTCGCGCAGGTCGACGCCCATCTCGTAGTTGTAGGGTGTGTAGAGCGCCGAGATCCGGCGCACGCCCTGCGGCCCGAAGCGGGTGCCGGGGCGGTAGGTGGTGCCGCTGTCGAAGGGAATGCCCACCACGGCGGCGTCATACTTGGCGACGTCGCGCACGTTCTCGACGTAGGGCGCCTTGAGGAAGGTGTTGATGCCGGCGAAATGCGGAAGCTCGCCGCGGGCGAAGGTGGGGATGAACTTGTCGGTCAGGCTGTCGGCACCCGGCAGGCCCATTTCCAGCGCCCAGCGGCGCTCGCGGCCCCAGCCCTTGCCGGAAAGCTCCGCTTCCGCCTCCAGCGCCTTCCAGCCCTGGGTCTCCATCTTGTTGAAGTCCGGATGGTGGCGGCGAACCCGGCTTCGGGCCGGCGACAGGCCGGCGCGGCGGGACGAACGGACGGGCTGATGCGACATCATGCGACGCTCCTCGCTTTTTCTTGTGCGATGGTCACCGGATCGAGCGGCCTGGAAAAGCCCAGCACCGGCACCGGAGAACGGGGATCGAGATCGAGGTCGTAGGTGATCCGCGCGCCGTAGCGGCCGGGAGCCTGCGGGTCGATCCGGGTCTTGTCGAAGGCGATCACCCGCGTGCCGAGGCTGAAGGCCTCCTTCAGGTCGTGGGTGACCATGATCACGGTCATGCCGTGTTCGCGCCAGAGCGGCTTGAGCAGGGCATGCATCTGCGCCCGCGTGCCGGGGTCGAGCGCGCCGAAGGGCTCGTCGAGCAGGAGCACCTTCGGTTCCTTGGCGAGCGCCTGGGCGATGGCGAGCCGCTGCTGCTGGCCGCCGGAGAGCGCGCTCGGATATTTCTGCGCATGGGGACCAAGGCCGACGCTCTCGACGAGATGCATCGCCTTGTCCATCGCCGCCCGGCGCCGTGCCCCGAACAGCTTGCCGAGCAGCGGGCTGGCGTCGAACTCGTAGGCGGCGAGCACGTTCTGCGCGACGGTGAGATGCGGAAACACCGAGTAGCGCTGGAACACGACGCCGCGGTCCGGCCCCGGCTCGCCCGGCAGCGGGTCGCCGTCGAGGGTGAGCGTGCCGCGGGTCGGCCGCTCCTGGCCGAGCACCATGCGCAGGAAGGTGGACTTGCCGCAGCCCGACGGGCCGACCACCGAGACGAAGGCCCCGGAGGCAATCTCGATGTTGATGTCCTCGAGGACGATCTGGTCCCCGTATTCCATGTAGATGCCGGAAGCCCTGATCGCGCTCATCAGCGGGCCTCCTGCACATAGGCCCAGGGAAAGCCCGCCCGCGCGATCTTCGCCAGCGCGAAGTCGAAGACATAGGCGAGCAGCGTGATCCAGGCGACGTAAGGCAGGATCGTGTCCATCGCCAGATAGCGCCGGACGAGGAAGATACGGTAGCCGAGCCCGTTCTCGGCGGCGATCGCCTCGGCCGAGATCAGGAACAGGAAGGCCGGGCCGATCGACAGCCGCAGCGCCTCCAGCAGCCGCGGCATCGTCTGCGGCAGGGCGACCCGCAGCATGGTCTGCCAGGTCGAGGCGCCCAGCGTCTGCGCCTTGATCATCTGCTCGCGCGGGATGGTGCCGACGGTCATGGCAAGGTCCCGGATCAGGAAGGGCGTGATGCCGATCACGATCAGCACGACCTTCGACAGTTCGCCGAGGCCGAAGACGATGAACAGCACCGGCAGGATCGCCATCGGCGGGATCATCGACAGCACGGCCACCAGCGGCGCGAGACCGGCCGTCACCATCGGCAGCATGCCGATGACGAGGCCGAAGGCGAGGCCGAGCGCCGCCGAGACCGCAAAGCCGGTGCCGAGCCGGGTCAGGCTCGCGGCGGTGTCCGACCAGAACAGGAGGTCTCCCGACCGCTTGTCCGGCTCGCTCGCCAGCCGCGTGACGCTTGCCACCATCTCGGAGACGGGCGGCAGCAGCTTGTCGTTCGGGTTGGCGACCCGCCGCTCGGCCGAGGCCGAGACGTAGAGAAAGGCGATCAGCAGGAACGGCAGGACGGCGAGCACGAGGCGCGCGGACCGACCGGGGACGATGTTCATGGCCCGGCGCATGGACGGTCTCCATCCGGTGGAGGGGGCGAGGCAAGGGCAGGCGCAGCCGCCCTGCCCGCCCTTGCGCTGTGTCCTTGCAAGTCTCGTGCGTCAGAGCTTGCCGTCGGCGGCCAGCGCCATGTAGCTCGGGTCGAAGCGCAGCTTCACGTTGCCCGTGTCGCCCAGCACCTTGCCGCCGGGGAACTCGATGCCGACGACATCGGCACTCGGCGCTCCTTCTCCGAGCAGGCCGTGATCGAAGGAGAAGCTGCGGACATTCTCCATGGTGGTGACGACGTCCGGTCCGGACACGAAGGCGACCGCGTCGGCCGGCACCGGGAACAGCTTCGTGGCGGCGAGCTGCGCATCGAAGCCGGCAAGGTCCGTGCCCGACAGCGCGCCCATCGCGGCCCGCGCCTTCTGGCCGGCCTCGCCCGGATCGACCACCAGCGCCATCGTCTCGTACCAGGCGCCGACCAGCGCCTTGCCGAAATCCGGGTTGTCCTTCAGCGTCTGCGTGTTCACCGCCAGCATGTCGATGATTTCGCCCGGGATCTGGGCGGAATCGAACAGCGCGTTGGCGCCCGGCTCGGCCTTCACTTCGGCGAGCAGCGGGTTCCAGGTGACGACGGTGGTCGTGTCCGGCGCCTTGAAGGCCGCGACCATGTCCGCGTCGGAGGTGTTGACGACGGTGACGTCCTTCTCCGAGAGGCCGGCCTCGTCGAGGGCGCGGGCCAGCAGGTAATGGGAGACGGAGAGCTCGACGAGGTTGATCGTCTCGCCCTTCAGTTCGGCAACGGTCTTCGCCGACTTGGAGACGATGCCGTCGTTGCCGTTGGAGAAGTCGCCCACGATCAGCGCGGTGGTGTCGACGCCGCCGACCGCGGGGATCGTCAGGGCGTCCATGTTGGTCAGCGTCACGCCGTCGAACCGGCCGGCGGTGTACTGGTTGATCGATTCCACATAGTCGTTGATCTGGGTGACATTGATGGTGATGCCGTATTTGTCGGCCCACTTCTTGATGATGCCGCTGTCGGCGGCATAGGGCCAGGGCATCCAGCCGACGTAGATCGTCCAGGCGATCTCGAATTCCTTCTTCGGCTCGGCCATGGCCGGTCCCGCGAGCAGCCCGGCCATCGAGGCGGCGGCGACGAGGGACGCGGTGAGTGTGCGCAGGCGCTGACGGATGGAGGTGACGCGCATCGACTGTTCCCCTGTGTGATCGGGGCTCATGCGGCGCTCAGCATCTGGAAATCGAACGGCGGGATCTCCAAAGCAACGAAACCGCTGCATGAGCCTCCCGGGCTTTTATCCCGCCGTGGACCCGGCGGATTTCTCCCCGCCGGGGCGTTTCTCTCGGACCAGCACGCCCTTCGGCGCCGGAACCCTAGAAACTGATGTCAGTATAGGGGCGCGATCCGTCGGAGAAAGCGGAAAATCAACTTGCATCTGAACAAAGAATGTCACTTCCTGCCTAGAAATTGAACTTTTTGCGCAGTTGATATGCTTTGCGCGACGGCGGGCAGTCTGCGGCGTGGATGAGACGGACGGCTGTGATCGACGGTGTCCTCGTGAACCCTGCGCGTACCGTCGCGCGTTCTCCGACCGGTGTCCCTGACGCGGAAAGTCAAGATTTCTGACAAGTTGGACTGCGCCTGCCCGAAGCCTCAGACAGGAACAATCAATGTTATTCAATATGATGACCCGTGAAATTTGACATGTTCCCGCCTGTTCGGCCTTGATTTTCTCATATGTTGACAAGTTGGTGCCCATGATCGACATATGGCGCCAGCCGAGGAGAAGCTGCCATGACCGCCGTTCGTGACCGTCACCCGCCCGTCGCCATCACCATGGGCGATCCGTCCGGCGTCGGTGCCGAAATCATCGTCAAGGCGCTCGCGAGCCTCGATGAAGACGCCCGCGCCGGCCTGATCGTCGTCGGCGACCGCCGGGTTCTCGCGCGCGCCGCAAGGGCGACCGGCATCGACCAGCTGTTCCACGAGTTCGGATCGCCCGCCGAAGACGGCAGCGTCGGCCTCGTCGATGTGCCCGTGGATGGTCTGCCGGACGATTTCGGCGTGCTCTCGCCCGCCTGCGGCGAGGCCTGTTTCCGCTATATCGACACGGCCGTGAAGCTGACGATGGACGGGCGCACCGCCGGCATCGTCACCGCGCCGATCAACAAGGAGGCGCTGAACAGCGCCGGCCATCATTACGACGGCCACACCGGAATGCTCGCCGCCCTCACCGGCTCGAAGTCGTCCTTCATGCTGCTCGCCTCCGAGCGGCTGAAGGTCGTCCACGTCTCCACCCACGTGTCGCTGAAGGACGCGATCGGCCGGGCGACCCCGGACCGGGTCTACGTCACGATCAAGGCCGGCCACGAGCATCTGAAGCGCATGGGCTACACCGCGCCGCGCATCGCGGTGGCCGGAATCAATCCCCATTGCGGCGAGAACGGCCTGTTCGGCTCGGAGGACGTGGACAACATCGCGCCGGGCGTGGCGCGGGCCAGGGCCGAGGGCATCGATGTTTCCGGCCCGATCTCCGCCGACACGGTCTACCACCGCGCCTACACCGGCGCCTTCGATCTCGTCGTCGCCCAGTATCACGACCAGGGCCACATCCCGATCAAGCTCGTGGCCTTCGACACGGCGGTGAATGTCTCGCTCGGCCTGCCGATCGACCGCACCTCGGTCGACCACGGCACCGCCTTCGACATTGCCGGCAAGGGTATCGCCAATCACGAGAACATGCTGGAAGCGATCGGCTACGCGCTGAAGCTTGCGCAGAGTCGCAACGCGGCCTGACCGCCGGCCCGGGTCGGTCGACCCTGCAGGTTCATCTCGCCGATCACGCCGAGGCCACCATGGAAACAATCGCCTTCCGGATGATTCTCAACCCCGGCATGGCCGCGGAATACCGCCGCCGCCACGACGAGATCTGGCCCGAGCTTGCCGCCCAGTTGAAGGGAGCCGGCGTGTCGAACTACCGGATCTTTCTCGATCCGGAGACGCACCACCTGTTCGCCATCCTCGACCGGACCTCCGACCACCAGATGGACGCCCTGCCCGCGACCGACGTGGTGAAACGCTGGTGGGCGTACATGGCCGACATCATGGCCACCCATCCGGACAATGTGCCGGTCCAGGTCGAGCTCCTGCCGATGTTCCACCTGCCCTGAGAGACAGCATTCCCGTCAGTGATGCTCGTGGACGCATTTGCCGTGGTCGGCGAGCACGGAGATCACGCGGCAGTCGCGCACCCGGCCGTGACGGCCCTCCCCCAGCATCCGCTCCAGTTCGGTCTTCAGCGCGGTCAGGCTGCGGATGCGCTGCTCCACCTCCTTCAGCCGCGCCTCGGCAATGGCATCGGCCGAGGCGCAGGGCGCGGCCGGATCGTCATGCAGCGCCAGCAGCGTGCGGATCGCCTCGATGTCGAAGCCGAGGTCGCGGGCATGGCGGATGAAGACCAGCCGGTCGAGATCCGCCTGCTCGTAGTGGCGGCGGTTCGCCTCGCTGCGGGCCGGCGCCGGCAGCAGGCCGATCTGCTCGTAGTAGCGGATGGTGGGCACCTTGACACCGCTCGCCCGCGCCGCCTCACCGATCGTTGTCGTCGACATTCGCGCTTGCTCCTCCAGTCACTAGAGCATGTAGCCTCCTTCTTGAGACTCGCAAGAGGACGAAGGAACAGGATCGACGCGATGACGGAAACGACGACGGCCCGCTACCGGGTGGACGGCATGGACTGCGCCAGTTGCGCGGCCAAGATCGAGACGGCCGCGCGGCGCATGCCCGGCATCTCCGAGGTTTCGGTGTCAGTCGCTGCCGGCACGATGACGGTACGGCATGGATCGGAGGATGATCTTCCGGCACTGGAGACCGGTGTTATCCGCCTCGGCTACGGCCTTGCACGGCTTCATCGCCCGGGGACCGAGGCACCGGCGCCGGCGACCGGGTCAACCTGCTGTACGGAGGGGCATGATCATTCCCATGACCACCATGCGCGCCGGGGCACGACCATCCGCCGGCTGCCGCCCACGCGCATGACCACAAGCACGACGACGGACACGACCACTCGCCTGGTCACTCGCCCAGTCACATGGATGACCATGGCCACGCCCACGGCACTCCCGCCTCGGGCCCGTGGTGGCAGAGCGGCAAGGGCCGGCTGACGATTGCCTGCGCGCTCGCGCTGGTCGCCGCCTATGGCATCGGCCTCGCCCTCCCGGCCGCCGCTGCCACCGCCTTCACGATTGCCATGCTGGTCGGTCTCGTGCCGATCGCCCGCCGCGCCTTCGCCGCGGCCCGCGCCGGAACGCCGTTCTCCATCGAGACGCTGATGACGGTGGCCGCCGCCGGGGCCGTGGTGATCGGCGCCACCGAGGAAGCCGCCGCCGTCGTCCTGTTGTTCCTCGTCGGCGAATTGCTGGAAGGCGTCGCCGCCGGCAAGGCCCGCGACAGCATTCGCGCCCTCACCTCGCTGATGCCGAAGACCGCCCGGATCGAGACCGCCGACGGCGCGACCCGCGAAATTCCCGCGGAGCGCATTGCCGTCGGGGACGTCGTGGTCGTGCGTCCCGGCGAGCGCATCGCCGCCGATGGCCTGGTGATTGAAGGCGCGGGCGCCGTCGACGAGGCGCCCGTCACCGGCGAGAGCGTGCCGGTGGTCAAGGAAACTGGTGCCTCGGTCTATGCCGGCACGGTCAACGGCGACGGCGTGCTGAAGGTGCGGGTCACAGCGCCCGCGGCCGACAACACCATCGCGCGCATCGTCCGGCTGGTGGAGGAGGCGCAGGAATCGAAGGCGCCGATGGAGCGCTTCATCGACCGCTTCGCCCGCTGGTACACGCCGGCCGTCGTCGTCGTCGCGCTGCTGGTTGCCGTGCTGCCGCCGCTGCTGGCCGGCGCCGAATGGCGGGACTGGATCTACAAGGGCCTCGCCGTGCTGCTGATCGGCTGCCCCTGCGCGCTGGTGATCTCCACGCCGGCCGCCATCGCCGCCTCGCTGTCGTCGGGCGCGCGGCGCGGACTGCTGATCAAGGGCGGTGCGGCGCTGGAATCGCTGCGCGACATCACCGCCGTCGCCTTCGACAAGACCGGCACGCTCACGGCCGGCCAGCCGCGCGTCACCGGCGTGACGGCCTTCACCGGCACGGACGATGACGTGCTCGCCCTTGCCGCTGGCCTTGAAGCGCAATCCTCGCATCCGCTCGCCCGCGCCATTCTGGCCGCCGCCGAGGCACGCGGCCTCGCCCTCCCGCGGATCGAGGGTGGCCAGGCGATCGGTGGCAAGGGGGTGACCGGTCAGCATGAGGGCCGTGGCCTATTCTTCGGCTCGGCCCGCGAGGCGGCGCTGCGGACGACGCTTGCCGCCGACGTGGACGTCCGGCTCGCGCAGAGCCATGACGCGGGCGAGACCGCCTCGGTGCTGATCGTGGACGGGGCTGTTGCGGGCATCATCGCCCTCCGGGACGAGCCGCGCGCAGATGCGGCCGCCGGCATCGCCCGGCTGAAACGGGCCGGCATCAAGGCCGTCATGCTCACCGGCGACAATATGCGGGCCGCAACCGCTGTCGGCGCCGACCTCGGCATCGAGGTGCGGGCGGAACTCCTGCCGGCCGACAAGGCGCGGATCGTGGGCGAGATGCAGGCCAGCGGCGTGCGGGTCGCCAAGGTCGGCGATGGCATCAACGACGCGCCGGCGCTGGCGGCGGCGGACATCGGCATCGCCATGGGCGGCGGCAGCGACGTGGCGCTGGAGACGGCGGACGCCGCGATCCTGCACGGCCGGGTCGGCGATGTTGCGGCGATGATCGACCTGTCGCGCCGCACCATGCGCAACATTCACCAGAACATCGCGCTCGCGCTGGGTCTCAAGGGGGTGTTTCTCGTCACGACCCTGATCGGCGTGACCGGCCTCTGGCCGGCGATCCTCGCCGATACCGGCGCGACCGTGCTGGTGACGCTGAACGCGCTCCGGCTGCTCTCTGGCGGGCCGAAAGCGAACGATTGAGCGGAGACGTCAGGCGGCGCGGCTTGCGGCGAGGTCCTCGACCGGGATCACCGACACCGACTGCACGCCGCTCATCGCCAGAAGCCGCAGCACCCACTCGGCATCCGGGCCGGGATCGGCGACGAGCGCCACATGGTTGGTGCCGGAAATCAGGGCGATGCAGCCGGCATCGCGGCCGACGCTGCCCATGTCCATCACCACCAGGTCATAGGTGGATTCGAGCGCGGTGATCGCGTCGCCGAGCCGTGCTGTCGTCAGCAGCTCGCCCTCGACGGTGCGCGATCCGGCGCCGATGTGGTGGGCGCGGCAGCGCGGATGACGGCCGATCACATCGGCAAAATCGGCCTCGCCCGACAGAAGGTCCGAAAAGCCCGAGCGCTCGTCGGCGGTCCGGCGCACCGTGTCGACGACCACCGACCGCAGGCCGTCGTGGGACGCGGCCTCGCCGAGGTAGTCGGCGATCGAGGTGCCCGACGGGTTCGCGCCGAAGGAGAGGATCGCGATGGTGGCCGACCCGTCCGCCATCAGCGTCGCGTTGATGCGGCCGAGATCTTCGTCGACCGTCGCGCGGAACTGGGATGTCGGCACCGCGCCGGAGGGCGATGTGGCCGTCCCGGTCGCTGCCGGCCGGGCTTCCGCCACCGGCAGCGCGGCCTGCTCGTCGTCGGACTGGGAGATCTCCACCCGGGCGATCACCGGCACCGCGACGACACCGGCGTTCTCGGTCCAGGTGATCGTGTCGCCCTGGATGACCTCGCCGCGTTGCCGGCGGCGTCGGTCCGCCACGAACATCCCGCCGATGGCGACCAGCAATCCCGCAAGGGCGCCGCCAAGGGCGGCCGGAATTTCGGCCGGAACCGGCGAGGTCGCCGGCATGTCGGCCCGGCGCAGGATGTCGCGCCCGCCACCGGCCCGCTCGACGGCACTGGCCAGCGCCTCGCGACGCTTGCGCAGCCCATCCATGAGATCGCGGTCCGGCGCATCAGTGGCCTGCTCCAGACGACCGATCTCCGCGTCGATCCAGGCGATCATCTCGGCGGTCGAGCGCGCGTTCCGGCCGGGGCCGAGCCGCGCGAAGGCGTCGAGCAGCGCGTTGGCGGCATCGCGCGCCAACAGCGGATCATGGGCACGAACGCGCAGGGTGACGGCGCCGTCGCTGCCGTAGACATCGGCCTCGATGCGCTCACGAACACGCGTGGCCAGGTCGGCGCCCCGAATGTTCGCGGAGAACAGGTTGACGAGCGCATCCAGCGCCCCCGGCCGGTCGAGATCGACCTGAAGACGGGTCGCCAGAGGGACGTTCCGCAGCATGTCGTCGATCACGGGACGGGAGGCCAGCAGGCCGGCGACCACATCCGGGCGGGCGGCGGCCGTGCCGTCCGCGCCGTCGCGGGCGACGATCACGCTGGCTTCGGCGGTGTGGCGCGGTCCGGAGAGCGCGGGGATCATGGCCGCGGCGATGGCGCCTGTCGCCGCCGCGGCGACGGCCACCGCCATCTTGCGCCGTGCCGGCAACCGTGCGGAAGGATGTGCGTCATGTGCTGTTTGGGTCACGTCGGAATGTCCCATCTCGTCCGTGAACGCTGTCTCTGCATCCACACTGGGGGAACATGGTAACCAACGCGTAAACCCGGACCGGGCGATCTGCGCCTTCCGGTTGCTCCGGCAATCAGATGAACGCCTGGCGCACCTTGGCGGAGACCCATTCCGACACGATCACCGTGACGAGGATGACCGCGAAGATCACCGTGACCTCGCTCCACGCGAGCCGTGCGAGGGACGATTCCAGCTGCACGCCGATGCCCCCTGCCCCGACGAGGCCGAGGATGGTCGATTCCCGGATGTTGATGTCCCAGCGGAACACGGAAATTCCCGAGAAGGCGGGAAGGATCTGCGGGACGACCGCATAATCCATGACCTGGAGGCGCGAGGCGCCGGTCGCGCTTACCGCCTCCACCTGCGCCGGATCGATCTCCTCGATCGCTTCGTAGAGCAGTTTGCCGATGAAGCCGATCGAGCGCAGCGCGATCGCCATGATGCCGGCCAGCAGGCCCGGGCCGATGATCGCCACCAGCAGCAGCGCCCAGATCAGCGAGTTGATCGACCGCGACGCGACGATGATGAACAGCGCGAGCGGGCGCAGGATCGCTGTACTCGGCGAAGTGTTGCTCGCCGCCAGAAAGGCCACGGGAACGGCGAAGACGATGCCGAGCAGGGTTCCGAGCGTCGCGATGTTGACCGTGTCCCAGAGCGGCCACCACAGCCGGTCCAGATAGTGCCACGCCGGGGGCCACGACCTTGAGAGCAGATCGGCCGCCTGCTGCGGCGCATCCTCCACGAAGGCCCAGATCGTGCCCCGGTTCATCACCTGCCAGCAGTAGACGGTGAGCACCACGAGCGCGAGCCAGGCGGCCCAGATCGCCCATTGGCGCGCGGGCGTCCTGCGCTGCCAGACCGGCCTGCCGTCCCTGATGCTGACCGGCATCACTGCACCCGTTTGCGAAGCTGGCTGGACCCGTATTCGGACAGCATGACGATGACGATGATCAGGATCAGGATCGCGCCGGCCGTGTCGTAGTCGTAGCGGTCCATGGAGGTGTTCAGGGTGGCACCGATGCCACCCGCGCCGACGATGCCGATCACGGCGCTTTCCCGGAAGTTGATGTCGAGCCGGTAGAGCGACAGGCCGAGCAGCCGCGGCATCACCTGCGGCTGGACGCCGTAGTTGATCACCTGCCACCAGCCGGCGCCCGTGGCGCGGATCGCCTCGGCCTGGCTTTCGTCGATCTCCTCGATGTCCTCGGCCAGAAGCTTGGACAGGAAGCCGATCGTGGCGAAGGACAGCGTGAGGAAGCCGGCGAGCGGGCCGAAGCCGAACATGGCCACGAACAGGATCGCGATGATGATTTCCTGGAAGGAACGGGACACGGCGATCAGCGCCCGGCACACCGCATAGACGGGCATCGGCGCGATGTTGCGCGCCGCGCCGATGCCGACCGGGATCGAGATCAGGATGCCGGCGACCGTGGACGTGACGGTCATCGTCAGGCTCTCGACCATGCCGAGCCAGATGTCGCGCGAGCGGGTGGTGAAATCGGGGACGAGAAAGCCCTCGATGAAGCGCAGGCCGCGATCGAGCCCCTCGTAGATCCGCGTCCAGTTCACCTCGACGGAGGAGATCGCGAGGACGAGATAGACGAGGACGCCGCCGTAGACGGAATAGCGCAGGACGGGATTGGCGATCAGCAGCGGCGGACGGCGCCAGCGCCGGGGGACGGACACGGGCTCGCTCACACCAGCCCCGCCATCCGCTCGATGCGCGCCTGCGTGGCCTCGGCGTCATCCTCGGCATCGTCCTCGGCCGTCTTGCGCATGGCGGCCCAGTCTTCCTCGCCATAGATCGCCGTCAGCGCGGCATTGTCCAGCCGGGACGGCACGTCGTCGAACACGACTTCGCCCGCCCGAAGACCGATGATGCGGTCGACGAACATCTGCGCGAGGGCCACATCGTGGATGTTGATGATCGCCGGCAGGTTGCTTTCGCGGCAGATCTCGACGATCAGCCGCATGATCTGCCGCGACGTCTTCGGATCGAGCGAAGCCGTGGGCTCGTCGATCAGCAGCAGTTCCGGATTCTGCTCCAGCGCACGGGCAATGCCGACCCGCTGGCGCTGGCCGCCGGACAGGGCATCGGCGCGCTTGTCGGCATGTTCCGTCAGGCCGACGCGATCGAGCAGGCGGAAGGCCTGTTCGATGTCGCCCGCTGGGAACCGGCGGAAGAACGAGCGCCAGAAGGAAACGTAGCCGAGCCGCCCCGACAGGACGTTTTCCATCACGGTCAGCCGCTCGACCAGCGCATATTCCTGAAAGATCATGCCGATGCGGCGGCGGACGCGGCGCAGATCGCCCGCGCCGGAGGTGATTTCGGCGTCATTGAGGAAGACCTTGCCGGCCGTCGGATCGACGAGACGGTTGACGCAGCGGATCAGCGTCGACTTGCCGGCACCCGACGGGCCGATCAGGCCGACGACCTGCCCGGGCTCGACCGTGAAGGACACGCCCTTCAGCGCATGGTCGCCCGCCTTGTATCTCTTCGTCAGTCCTTCGACGCGCAGCATCGCCATTCCCGAATGAACATGCGGTCCCGCCCTGAGGGACGGGACCGCGGGATCGTGATGATACCAGCGATTTACTGGCAGTCGTAGGACACGCCCGTCGCCGCGTCGATCTGGCGGATGACCGACCAGTTGTCCTTGAAGGTGATCGGCATGAACTTTTCCTGCGGCGGCTCGGAGGTCTGGAACTCCTCGAGCAGCTTGGAGCCCTCCCAGTTGAAGGAGAAGAAGGCTTCCTTGATCTTTTCCTGAAGCTCGGGCTTCAGGTTGTAGGCGACGCCGTAGCCGGTCGTGGGGAAGGTCTCGGAGGTGAAGATCACCGAGAGCTGGTCGGCCTTGACCACGTCGCGGGCGAGCATGCGCGCCTTGACCGAGTTGGCGATCGCCGCGGCCGGGTAGTCCTTGTTGGCAACGCCGAGGATGGAGTTGTCGTGCTTGCCCGAGAAGACCGGCTCGAAGTCGCGGCCAGCTTCCATGCCGAACTGGCTGCCGAGCAGCGCGGACGGGGCCTTGAAGCCGGAGTTCGATGTCTCGGACGTGAAGGCCATCTTCTTGCCCTTGATGTCCTCGACCTTCTCGATGCCCGAGCCCGGATAGGTGATGATTTCCATCTCGTAGCCGAAGCGGTCGTCCTTGGAGGCCATCATGGCGAAGGGACGGAAGCCGGCGCAGGCCACGGCCAGCGGATTCGACCCGGTGTTGAAGCCGGCGACATGCAGACGGCCGGCGCGCATCGCCTCGATCTGCGCGGCATTCGACTGCACCGGGAAGAACTGGACTTCCTTGCCGGTGACTTCCTTCATGTGATCGAGAAAGCCCGCCCACACGTCGGCATAGACGGCCGGGTCCTCGACCGGGGTGTAGGCGAAGATCAGGGTATCCGGATCGACCAGCGCGGACGCATCGGTCGGAACGTCTGCAATCAGATCACCGTCGGCGTCCTGATAACGGCTGTCGAGCTTGAACTCGGCGAAGGCCGGCGACGCAAGCGTCGTCGAAAGTGCCAGTGCGGCCAGAAGCTTCCACATGTCGTTTCTCCGTGGTGATGATGTCCCCGGCATCGCTAGTGGCTCTGCATAACAGTCATGTGACAAGGGAGACGAAACAGCGGGCGTGCGA
>NZ_MCRJ01000105.1 GCF_001720135.1 Methylobrevis pamukkalensis | reverse complement strand
CCTGCCGTCACGCTGCCTTGACCTCGATCTTCTTCTCGGCGTTCTTCGCGTCGGCGGTCTTGGGCAGCTTCACCGTGAGCACGCCCTTGGCGAAGCTGGCGTCGATCCTGTCGGCGTCGACACCGTCGGGAAGCTGGAAGCTGCGCTGGAACGATCCGTAGCGGCGCTCGGACAGATAGTAGTCCTTCTGCTTGTCTTCCTTCTCCTCGCTCTTCTCGCCCTTGATCGTCAGCGTGCGGTTGGAGAGCTTGATCTCGACATTGGTCTCGTCGAGACCGGGCAGTTCCGCGGTGATCTCGTAGCTGTCGTCCTTCTCGACGAGATCCATGGCCGGCGCGACCTGCCATTCGGCGCGGGAGATGCGCGGGACCTCGAGGCCGAACACCTTCGAAGGCAGGCGCCAGTCGAACGGGCGAAGGTCATCGAACAGCCGATCGATCTCGCGGCGGAGATTTTCGAAAGGCACGTCGGTGGTCGCAGGAGCGGCGGATTTCGTGACGGGCAGTTTGGTGGCAACGTCAGCCATGGCGGATCTCCTTGGAGTTGGACAGATGTCGCAGGTGCTGCTGCTCCGCCCTTCCACCTTGCGGTGTCCCCGAAACGACAGGGCCGCAGGACGGCGGAACAGCCTGCCGGACGTCTTCGCCAATCCCGGTTCCTGGCTGGCCGACCGCGTCTGGAAGACGCGCCGTCTGCCTTGCATCGCCCGATCCGGCGCACTCCGGCAAGGACGTCAGCAAACGCCTTCTGCCGGCGTCTTTCCTTGACGTGGATCAAGTCCCGGAAGCGGCGCCGGACCACCCGGTGCGCCGCCTTACAGATGCTCGGCCTCGAAATCGGCGCAGGACAGGCCGAGGGCGTCGAGGCCGGCGGCCAGGTGGTCGGCGAGCAGCGGCTCGCCCATGAGATACCGGGCCGTGCTGGCCGTGCGCGCCTCCGCGGCCTGCCGGCGCAGGTCCGCCCAGTCGCTTGCATCGGAGCCGTCCCGCCCGAGCCACATCAGGGCGACGAGGTCGACCTTCTCGTCGTCGGAAAGCTGCGAGATCAGCGAGACCAGCTCCTCCTGCACAGGATCGTCCGCATGATCCTGCAGGACGGCACGGTCGTTGTCGTCCGTGGGGTTGGAGCCGGGATCCGGTTCGGAGGCGGCTTCCTTCACGTCGAACTGGCGGGCCTTCATGATGATGAAGCAGACCGTCTCCAGGGAAATCTCCAGATCCGGGGTCGTGCCATCTTCGCTGCCCAATCCGCTCTTCATCGTCTCGTCCTCCGGTTGGCTTGCGTTCCCGGGCAGCCTCGGCTGCCCGACCAGCGACCCGCCGAGGCTGCCCCTGCGCGGACGGCCGTCGGGCGCGCCGTGCCGGGATCACCCGGTTGCCGGTCTTCCTCAATGCATGCGTCGGCCCGTTGTTCGGGCGCGCGCGCCGCAGCCGGCTTGCCGACGATTTTCCGTCGGGCATCAAAGTCGGCCCGACGCGTGCTGCGACGTGGACATCAAGCGCCGAAGGCGTATCGTGTGGACGGAACGGCGGGCCGTGGACCTGGCTCCGCCCCGTAGGGAGGACAGCCGATGCAACGCCGGCATCGCCCGACCCGGCGTGCGGTCGCCCTTGGCATGGCCGCTCTGGCCGCGACGAGGCATGCGTCCGCTGCGCAGCCGGGCACGCTCCGCTTCGGCCTCACCCCCGTCTTCCTGTCGTCCGACCTCGAACTGCTCGCCCGCCTCGAGACCTATCTCGGCACGGCCACCGGCTACCCGGTGGAACTCGTCACCCGGCGCACCTACCAGGAGATCACGACGCTCCTCGTGTCCGGCGAACTCGATGCCGCCTGGATCTGCGGCTATCCCTATGTCGCCTTCCGCGACCGCCTGTCGCTTGTCGCCGTCCCCGTCTGGCGCGGGCGGCCGCTCTACCAGTCCTATCTGATCGTCGCGTCCGGCCGAGCGGCCCGGGCGATCGGAGACCTCGAAGGCGAAGTCCACGCCTTCTCCGATCCCGATTCCAACTCCGGCTTCCTCGTCACGGCGGCCGAACTCGCGGCCATGGACGAGCGGCCCGAGACCTTCTTCGGCCGCACGCTCTTCACCTATTCGCACCGCAACGTCGTCCGCGCGGTGGCCTCGGGCCTTGCCGCCTCCGGGTCGGTCGACGGCTACGTCTACGAAGTGCTGAAAGAGGTGTCGCCGGATCTCGTCGCGCGGACCGCAATCGTCCGGGCCTCCGGCTGGAATCCCTTCCCGCCGATCGCCTGCCCGCTCGCCTACGCCGCGTCGGCGAAGACGGACGCGCTTCGCAACGCCCTGATGCGGATGCCCGGCAATGCCGAGGGGACGGCCGTCCTCGACCTCCTCCGTCTGGACGGCTTCGCCCTGGAACAGCCCGGCTTCTTCGAGCCGATCCGCGTCGCCATGGAGAGCGTCAGGAGGCTCGGGTGAGACGTCTCGGGGCACTGCCGCTCGCCATCCGGATCCCGCTGCTGGTCGCGATTCTGATGATCGCGGTCGGCGCCGTGGCGTCCGAGCGCGTGCTGTCGCGGCTCCAGGAGGTCCAGGAACGTCAACTGTCCGACCTGACCGACGCCTATCTCGACGGGCTGGCGTCGTCGCTCGTCGACCCGGTCCTGCGGGAGGATCCCTGGGAGGTGTTCGACATCCTCGATCGTGCACGGGGTCTCTATGCCGCCGTGCGGCCGCTGGAGACCATCGTCCTTGATGACCGCGGCACCGTGCTCGCCGCCTCGGATCCCCGCCGCTTTCCGATCGGCTCCCCCGCGCCGTCACAGCCGGACGACGTCGCCGCCGACGCCGCCCACGTCGACGAGGAGGAGGCGCGCGCCTATGCCCGTCGCACGCTGACGGTGGAGGGCCGCGAGGTCGGCTCGATCCTGGTGGCGATCGATGCCGCACCGATCCTGGAGGAGCGTCGCGGGGTCTTCTACACGCTCCTCGCGTCGAACGCGGCCGTCACGCTGGCGGCCGCCGCCCTCGGCTCGATCGCGGTCCGCCGGATGGTGCGCCCGATCCGCATGCTCGGCACGCATCTGACGCAGGCGCTCGACGGTCCGGTCTCGCCGATCCCGGCCGCCATGATCCCGGCGCCGGGCACGGAGGTGGGCCGCCTGTTCCGGAGCTACAATGCGCTGGCCCTGGCGATCGGCGAACGCGACGCCCTGCTCGCCCGCGCGGCCGAGGAGGAGCGGCTCGCCAGCCTCGGCCGGCTCGCCTCCGGCATGGCGCACGAGATCAACAATCCTCTCGGCGGGCTCTTCAACGCGCTCGACACCCTCAGGGTCCACGGCGACAAGGCCGCGATCCGCAAGGGGTCGGTCGACCTTCTGGATCGCGGCCTGAAAGGCATCCGCGACGTCGTGCGGACGACGCTCGCGACCTATCGTCCCGACCGTGAGCTCCGGCCCCTCAGGCAGGCCGACATCGACGATCTGCGCATCCTGGTCCGGCCGGAGGCGGGGCGGAAGCAACTTGCACTCGATTTCAGCGGCCGTCTCGACACGGACGTGCCGATCGACGCCTTCCAGCTTCGTCAGGTCCTCCTCAACGTGCTGCTCAACGCCTGCCGGGCCGCGCCGGAGGGCGGCACGGTGCGGATGACGGTCGGCGCGCAGGGGGCGAGCTTCACCGCGAGCATCGAGGACGATGGCCCCGGCCTGCCCGAGGACGCCGAACAGATCCTCAAGGGTGGCCTGAAGCCGACCACCGACCGCAGCGGCCTCGGCCTCGTCATCACGTCCCGCATGGTGCGCGATCTCGGCGGCTCGCTGGCCGCGGGCACCTCGACGCTCGGGGGGGCCCGGATCACCATCACCATCCCGATGGCGGCCGGAGACGCGGCCCCGGAGGTTCTCCATGTCGCTTGAAGGCGGATCATCGACCTCGTCGAGGACGACCCCATCATGGGCGAATCCCTGGTGCAGCGACTGACCATCGAGGGAGCGACGGTGCGCTGGTGGCAGGGCGGCCGCGAGGCGCTGGGCGGCATGCGGCGCGAGCGGCCCGAGTCCGTCGTCTGCGACCTGCGCCTGCCGGACATTTCCGGGGAAGAGGTCTTCCGCGACATCGTCGCGCGGCCGGACCCGCCACCCTTCCTGTTCATCACGGGCCACGGCGACGTCGACCAGGCCGTCCGCCTCCTGCGCAGCGGCGCCGGCGACTATGTGCTGAAGCCCTTCGAGATGGGCGACTTCCTGAAGCGCCTGGCGTCGGTGCTGCCGCCGCGCCAGGACGGCGCGGCCGGGGTGCTCGGAGTCTCCCGGCCGATGCTGGCGGTCGAGCGCACGCTCCGCCGGCTCGCCAGGGGGCGGACGACGGTGCTCCTGACCGGCGAGACCGGATCGGGCAAGGAGGTCGCCGCGCGCTTTCTCCACGGGCTCGGGCAGCCCGCCCTGCCGTTCATGGCCGTCAACTGCGCGGCGATCCCGGCGGACCTGATGGAGGCGGAGCTCTTCGGCCACGAGCGCGGCGCCTTCACCGGGGCGACCCAGCGTCACCTCGGCTATGCGGAGCGCGCCGGGCAGGGGACGCTGTTCCTCGACGAGATCGGCGACCTCACGCTGCCTCTCCAGGCGAAGTTGCTGCGGCTGCTGGAGGACCGGACCTTCCACCGCGTCGGCGGCGAGGAGGCCCTGCCGTTCAGGGCCCGGGTGATGGCCGCCACAAACGCGGACCTCGCGACCCTCGTCAAGGAGGGCCGCTTCCGCGAGGATCTCTACTACCGGGTCGCCGTCATCGCCGTCGATCTGCCGCCTCTCCGCGACCGCCCGGAGGATGTGCGCTGGCTGCTCGACCGTTTCGTCGCCGACACGGTCGCCGCGACGGGATCGGACCTCTCCGGCGTCAGCGCCCTCGCCGAGGACGCGGCGCTCGCCCATCCCTGGCCCGGCAACGTCCGCGAGCTGCGCAACCGCGTCGAGCGGGCCGTCGCCCTCTCGCTCGGCCCGTGGATCAGCCCGGGCGACCTCTTCCCGGAACGCTGGGCCGAGACCGCCGGGGCGGACCGCATGCCCTCCCTGGAGGCGATCCGCCGGGAGGCCGAGAAACGCCACATCCACCGCGCGCTCCATCTCACGGGCGGCGAGATCCTCGCCACCGCCGAGGCCCTCGGCATCTCCCGCACCACGCTGTGGGAGAAGATGAAGAAGCTCGAGATCGACGGCCGCGAGACCTGATCCGTCTGAAGGGCCGACGAACCGGACACAGGAGGCGGAGAGATGCTCGAATACCACGTCAAGGCACGCCGGCTGGATGCCCATGGCAGCCGGGCGGAGACACGGTCGGCGGCGATCACGCTCGACACGGACGTCGCGGGGCGACCCGACGCCTTCAACCCGGCCGAATTGCTTCTGGCGGCCGTGGCAGCCTGCATGATCAAGGGGATCGAGCGGGTGGCGCCCATGCTGCACTTCGACCTCCGCGGGGTGGAGGTGCTGCTGCATGGCATCCGGCAGGATTCCCCGCCGCGGATGGTGTCCATCGACTACGAACTGATCGTCGACACCGACGAGAGCGACCAGCGGCTCGAATTGCTTCACACCAACGTCCGCAAGTACGGGACGATCTCGAACACCGTGGCCGCAGCGACGACCCTCGAGGGGGCGATCCGCCGCGCCTGAAGGCGTCCGGGTTCCCGGACCTGCTGCACCGCCGTCGGTTCGGATTTCCGAACATCGCCCCGCCGCCCGCCCCGGTATTGCGCCGTTTTCGCCGGGCGCCGGCTGGCACGGCGATTGAAACGTCGTCTCCGGGACGGAAGATCCCGAGGGAGGACATCCATGAAAAGATGCGACACGCTCGTCGACATCGGCCGCCGCCAGTTCCTGCGCGGCGCCGGCGTCGCGACCGTCGGGGCGGCGACGGCGATCGTCACGCTGCCGGCGCCGGAGGCGAGGGCCGCGACGCCGCTCGCCCGCGTCAGCTATCCGTCGAACCGCCTTGCGAACATCGCCGACCTCAAGGTCGACGAGGCGTTCGACGTCGCCTATCCGGACGACGACGCGCCCGGCGTGCTGATCAAGCTCGGACGGGCCGTGCCCGGCGGCGTCGGTCCCGACGGGGACATCGTCGGCTTCACCACGCTCTGCCCGCACAAGGGCTATCTGCTCAACTTCAACGCCGCCGACCGGACGCTCAACTGCCCGGGCCATTACTCGCGCTTCGACTGCGAGGCCGGCGGCCAGCAGGTCTGGGGGCATGCCACGCAGAACCTGCCGCAATACGCCATGCGCGTCGACGAGAAGGGCGACATCTACGCCGAGGGCGTCGACGAGCTTCTCCACGGCCGCCTGTCCAACGTGCTCTGAGGGAGGAACGACCATGGCCTACAAGCGTCAGATCGACCGCCTTCCGATCATTCCGGCGAACGCCAGGGAGCAGACCGTCGTCTGCCACTTCTGCATCGTCGGCTGCGGCTACAAGGCATATTCCTGGGACGCCAACACGCAGGGCAGCACCGCGCCCGGCGAGAACACGTTCGGCGTCGATCTCGCGGTCCAGCAAGGGGCCGACACCGAGGCCTGGTATGCGCCGTCCATGTACAACGTGGTCAAGCAGGATGGCCGCGACGTCCACCTCGTCATCAAGCCCGATGCGGGCTGCGTGGTGAACTCCGGTCTCGGCTCCGTGCGCGGCGCACGCATGGCGGAGACGATGTACTCCCGCGCCCGCAACACCCAGCTCCAGCGGCTCACCGACCCGCTCGTCTGGCGCTACGGCCAGATGCAGCCGACCTCCTGGGAGGACGCGCTCGACCTCGTCGCCCGCGTCACGGCGGCGGTGATCAAGGACCAGGGCGAGGACGGCCTGATCGTCTCGGCCTTCGACCACGGCGGCGCCGGCGGCGGCTACGAGAACACCTGGGGCACCGGCAAGCTCTACTTCGGCGCCATGAAGGTGAAGAACATCCGCATCCACAACCGCCCGGCCTACAACTCCGAGGTCCACGGCACCCGCGACATGGGGGTCGGCGAACTCAACAACGCCTACGAGGACGCCGAGCTCGCCGACACCATCGTCGCCGTCGGCACCAACGCGCTGGAGACCCAGACCAACTACTTCCTGAACCACTGGGTGCCGAACCTGCGCGGCACGAGCCTCGACAAGAAGCGGACGATGATGCCGGACGAGCCGCACGCCCCGGCGAAGATCATCATCGTCGATCCCCGCCGGACGGTGACGGTCAACGCCTGCGAGGTCGAGGCGGGCAAGGAGAACGTGCTCCACCTCGCCATCAACTCCGGCACCGACCTTGCGCTGTTCAACGCGATCTTCACCCACATCGCCGACCAGGGCTGGACGGACCGGGCCTTCATCGACGCCAGCACTGCGGGAAGCCAAGGCGCGACCGCCGATGTATCCGGCCCGCGGCAGCGCGGACTCCAGCCCCGGCCACCTGACCAGCTTCGAGGGCGCCCTCGAAGGCAACCGCATGTCGATCGAGGATGCCGCCGCGATCACGGGCCTTAGCCCCAAGGACATCGTCAAGGCCGCCGAGTGGATCGCGAAGCCGAAGGAGGGCGGCAAGCGTCGCCGCACCATGTTCGGCTACGAGAAGGGCCTGATCTGGGGCAACGACAACTACCGCACCAACGGCGCGCTGGTGAACATCGCCCTCGCCACCGGCAACGTCGGCCAGCTCGGCGGCGGCGTCGTCCGTCTCGGCGGGCACCAGGAAGGCTATGTCCGCCCCGGCGACAGCCACGTCGGCAAGCCCGCCGCCTACGTCGACAAGCTGCTGATCGAGGGCAAGGGCGGCGTCCACCACATCTGGGCCTGCGACCACTACAAGACCACGCTCAACGCGCTGCAGTACAAGACCGTCTACAAGAAGCGGACCGACATGGTGAAGGACGCCATGAACGCCGTGCCCTACGGCGACCGCCAGGCGATGGTCGACGCCATCGTCGCGGCGATCAAGGCGGGCGGCCTGTTCTCCGTCGACGTCGACATCGTCCCGACGAAGATCGGCGAGGCCGCTCACGTGATCCTGCCGGCGGCGACCTCGGGCGAGATGAACCTCACCTCGATGAACGGCGAACGGCGGATGCGCATCACCGAGCGCTACATGGACCCGCCGGGCAACGCCATGCCGGACTGCCTGATCGCCGCCCGCCTCGCCAACCACATGGAGCGTGTCCTGCGCGAGGCCGGCGACACCGCCTATGCCGACCAGTTCAAGGGCTTCGACTGGAAGACCGAGGAAGACGCCTTCGTCGACGGCTATGTCGGCAACGCGCACGGCGGCGCGCACGTCAGCTACGAACGGCTGCGGGCGATGGGCACCAACGGCTTCCAGGAACCGGCGACCGGCTTCGAGGACGGCAGGATCGTCGGCACGGCGCGGCTCTACACCGACGGCGTCTTCTCCACCGACGACGGCAAGGCCCGCTTCATGGACGCGCCCTGGCGCGGCCTGCAGGCGCCGGGCAAGGAGGAGCAGAAGGCGAAGTACAAGTTCCTCATCAACAACGGGCGCGCGAACCTCGTCTGGCAGTCGGCCTATTACGACGTCCAGAACGAACTGGTGATGGACCGCTGGCCCTATCCCTTCATCGAGATGAACCCGGACGACATGACCGGGCTCGGCGTGAAGGAGGGTGATCTGGTGGAGGTGTTCAACGACGCCGGCTCGACCCAGGCGATGGCCTACCCGACCCCGACGGCGCGGCGCGGCGAGACCTTCATGCTGTTCGCCTACCCCTCGGGCGTGCAGGGCAACGTGGTCAACGCCGGGACGAACGAGCTGATCATCCCCAACTACAAGCAGACCTGGGGCGACATCCGCAAGATCGCCGACGCGCCGGAGGGCGTCCGGCATCTCTCCTTCAAGTCGAAGGAATATCCGGCCTGACCGGTCGCCCCTGACCACCACCGCCCGGCCGACAGCAGAGGCCGGGCGGATTTTCCGCCGCCGCCGGCGGGGACACGTTGCGGCCATCGATGCCGTCCCCGCCGCGCCCTGCCACCGTCGGCGTCGCCAACATGCACGCCGAAACCGTCGGTGCCGGGACGCGTCACAGCGCGGCCCCCGGAGAGGGCCTCGTCACCAGTTCGGAGAATTCGTTGAGAAAAAATGGCGCGCCCGAAGAGATTCGAACTCCTGACCCCCAGATTCGTAGTCTGGTGCTCTATCCAGCTGAGCTACGGGCGCGCATGCCGACGTGTGTCCGGTTTGTCGCGAATCTGATCCGCGAAACCGGCGCTGCCGGGTGTCCGAGGGCAACGCCTCCGGACGGGATCGGACCAATAATGGCTCATGCGGGGGATTGCAAGCCCCTAGTCGCCTGCGCTGCGACTTTTCGAAAGACCGGCCGCCGTGCCTTGCTGTCCGGCCAAGGTTTTGCTGCGCCCTACGAGGCCCGCGAGCGGAGCACGTCGCGCAGCTGCACGGGGCGGTCGGGGATTTCCACCTCGAAGGTCGCGCCGGGGGTGATGTCGAGCAGGGTGATCGAGCCGCCGTGGGCGCGCACCAGTTCGGCGGAGATGGCAAGGCCGAGGCCGGTGCCGCCACGCCGCACGGAGCCCTGGAAGGCCTTGAACAGGCTTTCGCGGGCCTTTTCCGCAAGGCCCGGCCCGGTGTCGGACACGCGGATGCGCACCACCGAGCCGACCCGCTCGGCCGAAAGCGTCAGGCGGCGCACCAGCGCCTCGCCGGTCGTTGCCTCCAGTGCCTGGGCAGCGTTGCGCACGAGGTTCACCAGCACCCGCGAGATCTGGTCGGGATCGCAGTCGACCTCCACATCCTCGGCCACCGCATTGACCCACTCGATCGCGCCGTGGCCGGCAACCCCGGTGGTCTCGCCGACGTCGGCGCAGAGCCGGCGCAGGGCCACGAGGCGGCGCGCCGGCGGCTGCTCCTGTGCCCGGCCATAGGCGAGCACCGACTGGCAGTAGGTGATGGCGCGGTCGAGGGCGGCGATCAGCTTGGGCGCCACCCGCTGCACGGTCGGGTCCGACACCATGGCGAGACGGTCGGAGACGAGCTGCGCCGAGGCGAGCATGTTGCGCAGGTCGTGGTTGATCTTGGAGACGGCAAGGCCGAGATCGGCGAGATGCCGCTGCTGCTTGAGCATCTCCTGCAGCCGCAGCTGCATGGAGGCAAGGCCGTGTTCGGCGGCACCGATCTCGTCGGTGCGCCCGGTCGGCTGCAAGAGGGTGGCCGGGTTCTCCGGATCCTCGGTGAAGCGGCGCACCGCGCGCCCGATCCGCTGCATCGGCCGGATCAGCAGCCGCTGCAGGGCGAGATAGACGAGGCTGGCGGTAAGGCAGGAGATCACCAGCGACAGGAGCAGGATGTTGGCCGAGAAGGTCAGCATCCGGTCGCGCAGCGGCTTTTCGGGAAAGACGAATTCGACGGTCTGGTCGGGAGAGCCGGGGAAGGGGCCATAGAGGCGGATGGTCCGGTCGCCGCCGCGCACCAGCGTGTCGAAGGCAGCCCCGATCGAGGCCACCGCGTCGAGGTCGTCGATGTTGAGCACCCGGTCCACGGTCGGCGGCTGCGGGGTGATCGCCAGCAGCCGCTTCATGCCCGAATCCTTGACGGCGATGGCGTAGCCGCCCAGCTCTTCCAGAAGGGTGCTCTGCATGTCCTGCGGCAGCTGCTGCTCGGCCGGCACCAGCATCAGCGAGCGGCTGGCGATCAGCGCGTTGTGCAGGCGCGCCTCGAGAATGGTCCGGTGGTAGTTGGCGATCGACGGCACGTAGATCAGCACCTCGCTGATCATCACGAACAGGATGGTGAGCACGAGCAGGCGCGCGGACAGGCCGAAGCGGACCGGCGGCGCGTCGCCATCGGCGCCGCTGGTCCCGGGCCGTGCCGCCCCGGACCGCGGCGGCACGGGCCGTGCGTCCTCGGGCCGTGCCGCGCCGGAGCGGAGCGTCTCGTCGCGGGTGGCACCGGCGCGCGTGGTGTCGGCCCCTGGTCCGGCCTCGGTCATGCTCTGGTCGTCCGTCATTCCCCTGCCGGCCCGAAGCCGGCATCCGATCCGTGATCTAGATACGCCGACTTCGCCGGAAAAGCGGCAGAGGCCGGAATTCCTCACAATTGTTAATCGAGCGGCGCGGTCAGCCGAAGCGCCGCAGCAGGCGCACGATCCGCCGCACCCACGGATTGGCCGGCGCATCGGCATAATAGGTGAGCGCCGCGCGCTTTGCGATCTCCGAGAGCGTGGGGTAGGGGAACACGGTTGACGCGAGGTGTTGCACCGTCAGCCCGCCGGCGATCGCCACCGCGAACAGCGACAGGATCTCGCCCGCGCCCGGCCCGGCGCAGGCCGCGCCGAGGATCCTGCCGCGCCGTCCGACCACGATCCTGAGCAGCCCGTCGCAGCGCCGCTCCGCCCGGGCCCGGTCGTTGCCCGAAAACGGCGCGTCCAGCACGCGCACCGCCGCCCCGAAACGCGCACGGGCGCTGGCCTCGTCCAGTCCGACCCGGCCGATCTCGGGATCGGTGTAGGTGCAATAGGGCAGGATCGTCCGGTTCTCGCGGATCGGCAGGCGGAACAGGATCGCGCGCACCGCGAGCCCGGCGTGATAGCCGGCCCAGTGGGTGAAGCGGAACGAGCCGGCCACGCAGTCGCCGATGGCATAGATCCGCCGGTTCGACGTGCGCAGGCCGGAATCGACCTTGATTCCGGCGGGGCTGGCCTCGACGCCGGCCGCCTCGAGGGCCAGGCCGTCGATCCGCGCGCTGCGTCCGGTGGCCACCAGCAGGTGCGAGCCGGCGAGATCCCGGGTTTCGCCGCCCGCCTCCAGCGTCAGCCGGATGCCGCCACCCTCGGCCGGCGCCACGGACAGCACCTTCGCCTGCTCGACGATCCCGACCCCCTCGGCGTCGAGCGCGCCGCGCACGATGGCCGCAAGATCGGCATCCTCGTGCTTGAAGGGCGTGCCGGACTCGACCACGGTCACCGCGGCGCCGAGCCGGCGGAAGGCCTGCGCCAGTTCGAGGCCGATCGGTCCGCCGCCGATCACCAGCAGATGCTCCGGCAGCACGCCGAGATCGAACACGGTCTCGTTGGTGAGATACGGCACGTCGCCAAGGCCCGGGACCGGCGGCACCGCGGCGCGCGAACCGCTGGCGATCACGAAGCGGCGCGCCCGGATGGTCGCCTCGCCCGCCACCACCGTGTCCGGACCGGTGAAGCGGGCGGAGGCGCGGATCACAGTGGCGCCGAGCCCCTCGAAGCGCTCGGCCGAATCGTGCGGGGCAATCCCGGCGATCACGCCGCGCACATGGTCGCGGACCTTTGCGAGATCGGCGCGGGGCGCCCCGCCGTCGATGCCGAACAGCGGCGCGCGGCGGAAATTCTCGGCGTGATGGGCGGCGGCGATCAGCGCCTTGGAAGGCACGCAGCCGGTGTTGAGGCAGTCGCCGCCCATGGCGGCCTCCTCGATCAGCACCACCTCCACGCCGAAGGCGCAGGCGGCCGCCGCCACCGTGAGGCCGGCGGACCCGGCGCCGATAATGCAGATGTCGGGCGTCAGCGTCGTCATGGCGGTGAACTCCGGTGGCGGCGGTTCTTGACCGCGCGGATGACGACGGGAAGAAGGGCGATCACGCCGAGCGCGACAAAGGCGGCGACGAGTTGCGGGGTGAGCAGGGCGCCCGGGTCGATCGTCGGCACGCAGGCCGGATCGTCGAGGCAGCCCGGCTGCGCGGCGATCTGGGCCTCGACCACTGAATCGAGGCCGGAGCCGATCAGCGTGAAGGCGAAGGTGCCGGGCGCGATGCCGAGCGCCGTGGTGGCGAGGAACACGCCGAACGGCACGCCGGCGAGCGCCGGGGCAAGATTGACCACCCAGAAGGGGAAGATCGGCACGAGCCGCAGGAACAGGAGATAGGACCAGGCATCCTTGCGAAAGCCCTCGGTGAAACGCGCCAGACGCGGCCCCGCCTTTTCGCGCAAGGTGGCGCCGAGAGACGTCCGCGCGACGAGGAACAGCACGCTGGCGCCGGCCGTCGCCGCCACGATCACCACGAAGCCGGCGACGATCCAGCCGAACAGCAGGCCGCCGGCGATGGTGAGCACCGCAAGGCCGGGAATGGAGACCGAGGTCGCCACGAGATAGACAAGGGCGTAGCCGGCGAGCGCCAGCCAGAAATGCGCCGTGACGATCTCGCCGAGATGGCGGCGGTTCTCCACCAGCGCTTCGAGCGACAGCTGACGGTGGCCACCAAGGGCGAGAAACAGCACGAGGGCGCCGACGATGACGAGGATCGGCCACAGCCGGGCGAGGCTGCGCAGGCGCTGCGATGCGCTCATGCGGGGCGCCTGTTCGGGCACCTGCCCGCGAGGCGCCAGATCGTGATGTCCGCTGTCGGCATGCATCCCGCCCGCCCCGTGGCCGCGATTGCGGACGCCGGACGATCCGGCGCCGTCCGGCGGCTGTTCGCTTCTGGCTTGCACCGATCCGGACCCGCCCGCAAGGCGCTCGCGCGGTGCGTCACCGGCTTGTGATGCGCGGTCGGGCGGCTCTCGCGGTCCCGTGTGAACGTCGTGTGGGCAGCGCGGGCGTCGTCGCGCGGGGCAGGGCCAGCGGATTTTCCGTCGGCGCGGGCTTTGCCGCGTTGACGGCAGGCGGCCCTCTCCCGTATAAGCCGGGCTCGAATGGGACGGGAGCCGGCTTTCGCGGCGTCTTCGGCGTGCGAAAAGCGTTTCTGGCCTTGTTCCCGATCCTTGATCCTCTCGAGGTCCGACGGAGCGCCGCGTGCGGCCCGTCGTGGTGCCTCGCAGTCAACCAAAGGGCCGCCGCCGGCGGAGACGAAGAATGAAGCGGACTTATCAGCCCTCGAAGCTCGTGCGCAAGCGTCGTCACGGTTTCCGCGCCCGCATGGCCACTGTCGGCGGTCGCAACGTCATCGCCGCCCGCCGCGCCCGCGGCCGCAAGCGCCTGTCGGCCTGATCCGGCGCTCGGGTGGCCGGACGCGACAATGACGCTACGACCCCGCCCACGCTGATGAACAGGCTCAAGAAACGCGCCGAATTCCTGAAGGTCGCCCGGGGTGCCCGCACGCCCCGGCGCGGCTTTTTGCTGCAATCGATGCCGCGTGGTCCGGAAGCGGACGGCGCGGCCCGGTTCGGATACACGGTGACGAAGAAGATCGGCAACTCGGTGGAGCGCAACCGCATCCGCCGACGTCTGCGCGAGGCGGTCCGCCTGCATGGCGCGGCGGTTGCCGCCGAGGGGATCGATCACGTGCTGATCGGGCGCCGCGCGGCCCTGACCGTGCCCTTCGCCGATCTCGTCAACGACCTGCTGAGCGCACTGCGCGCGGCCCGCAAGGCCCACGATCCACGCCGCCGGACCGACGCGGCGACAGAGTCTGCCAGAGAGAGCGAAAGACGCCCCGATGTCTGACAACCGCAATATGGTGATCGCGCTGATCCTGTCCGTAGCGATCATGCTCGGCTGGCAGTTCCTCTATGCCCTGCCGCAGGCCGAGCAGCAGCGCCTGGCCTATGAGGCCCAGCAGCAGCAACAGGCCGCGCAGACCCAGACACCCGGCACGCCCGGATCGCCCGCCACCTCGGCCACGCCGCAGGCCGGCGGCGGGGTTGCCGCGCGCCCGGCACGGCTGTCGCTGGCGCGCTGAAGCCCCGGGACGAGGCGATCGCGGCCAGCCCGCGCGTTCCGGTCGAGAACGCGGCGATCACCGGCTCGATCAATCTGCGCGGCGCCCGCATCGACGACGTCGAACTCAACCGCTACCACGTCACCGTCGACCCGACGTCGCCCAAGGTGACGCTGCTGAGCCCGTCCGACAGCACCGCGGGCTATGTGGCCGAGGTCGGCTATGCCGTGCCGGCCGGCTCGAACGTGATCGTGCCGAAGGCCGACACGCTGTGGACCGCGCCCGAGGGCGCGAAGCTGACGCCCACGACCCCGGTGGTCCTCACCTTCGACAACGGCGCCGGCCTTCTGTTCCGGCGCACGATTTCCATCGACGACGACTACATGTTCACGATCGCCGACGAGGTCGTGAACAGCGGCACGGCTCCGGTCGCGCTGTTCCCCTACGGCTTCGTCCAGCGCCACACCCTGCCGGCGAGCGCCGCCACCTACGTGCTCCACGAGGGCATGATCGGCGTCTACGGCGAGGCCGGCCTCAACGAGGTCCAGTATGGCACGCTGAAGGACGACGGCGAGTTCAAGCCGAAGTCGGCCACCGACGGCTGGGTCGGCATGACCGACAAGTACTGGGCGGCCGTGCTGGTGCCCGACAAGGCCGAGGCCTTCCAGCCGCGCTACCTCTACACCGCCCGCAACGGCACCGAGACCTATCAGGCCGACTATCTCGGCGGCGCGCTCGACGTCGCCCCCGGCGCGACCGCGACCAACAGCACGCTGCTGTTTGCCGGCGCCAAGGAAGTGGCCAAGATCGACGCCTATGCCGAGCAGCACCAGATCCGCAACTTCGATCGCTTGATCGACTGGGGCTGGTTCTACTGGCTGACCAAGCCGATGTTCGGCCTGATCGACTTCCTGTTCAAGCTTGCCGGCAATTTCGGCGTGGCCATCCTGCTCGTGACGGTGATCGTCAAGG
>NZ_MCRJ01000104.1 GCF_001720135.1 Methylobrevis pamukkalensis | reverse complement strand
TTGTTCCTTTGACTGGTATGTGGTGCTTTGCATGGCGACCGGTGCCGTCCTCGAAATCTGCGGCTGGCTTGTTGATGTCATCAGGCGACGCAGAGCCGCGCCTTGAAAGGCAGACCGGGGCGGCGAGACGTTGACGCCCCCTCAAACGCAAAACGGGCGGCCAGTGGCCGCCCGTTGCGTCTCCCGGAGGAAAAGTCAGATCACTCGGCGGCGCCGGCCTTGGCCGCGCCTTGGCGGCGGCGGCGTCCGCCTTGGCGGAGGCCACGTCGGCGCGCTGGGCGTCGTTGAGCTTGCGGGCGCGGGCGTGGTGGCCTCAACGATACGGGCCGACTTGCCGCGCAGGTCGCGCAGGTAATAGAGCTTGGCGCGGCGCACCTTGCCGCGGCGCACGACTTCCACGCCCTCGACCATCGGCGAGTAGACCGGGAAGACGCGCTCGACGCCTTCGCCGTAGGAGATCTTGCGGACGGTGAAGCTCTGGTTCAGGCCGCCGCCGTTGCGGGCGATGCAGACGCCTTCATAGGCCTGCACGCGGGTGCGGGTGCCTTCGGTGACGCGCACGTTGACGCGGACGGTGTCGCCCGGGCCGAACTCCGGAAGCACGCGCTTTGCGCTGACGACTTCCATCTGCTCCTTGTCGAGCTCTTCGATGATGTTCATGGCATCTCGCCTTAGGTTGTATCGAACGCCCAGAGCGCCCACGCATCGTCACGCGAATGGGGGCGTATTCGCCGTTCAAGTCGCATCATGTCGGATATGGTGCGGCTCATTACAGGAAGCGCGGCGGCTTGTCCATGCCCGAGTGCATTTTTGCGCGCCGCGCGGCGCCGGTTTCTGCCTCGCGGGCGCCGCGGGGGGAACAAAACGCGGCCCCCGTTCATTGCATCCTGGAACACGCAGGGACGGACACGAGGCGATGTCGCCCCGTCAGGCCGCCCGCGCAGGCCGGACAGCATCCGGCGCAGGCCTGCAGCATTCCGATGCGCAGACCGAAGACAAGACAGGGAGATGGACCCATGAAACGCAACCTGCAGCGCGCCATCAGCGGAGCGCTCGCGGCCGCCATGGTCGCCGGCAGCCTCGTGGCGACCACGGTGCCCGCGGCGGCGGACAAGCGCCGTGACGCCTATATCGAGCGCTACTACGACAACCATCCGCGCGACGACAACTACCGCCGCTGGCAGCGGGACCGCCGCAACTGGCGCGATGACGACTATCGCCGCTGGTACCGCAACAACCAGCGCCGCGACCGCAACGACACTGCGGCGGCCGCGATCTTCGGTCTCGCAGCCGGGGCCATTGCCGGCGGCGTTGTCGGCGGCGCGATGAACAACAGCGCGCCGGTGCGCGGTTCCGGCGCGCCGCCGGCCGGCGGTCACGCGTTCGGCTCGCAGGGCTACTACGCCTACTGCTCGTCCAAGTACCGCTCGTTCGACGCCAGCAGCGGCACCTATGTCGGCTACGATGGCAATCGCCACTACTGCCAGTAACGGCCGGTCGGCAGCCAGTTTGATGTGAGGACGAGGCCCGGAGCGATCCGGGCCTTTTTCAATTGCAGCCGGGGTCTCGGCGCAGGAGATCCGGCCGGCGCTCGGCGGTGAGGCGCTCGGCCATCTGCCGGCGCCATTTCGCGATCCTGCCATGGTCGCCGGAGGTGAGCACCTCCGGGATCGGCCGGTCCTCGAACAGCGGGGGCCGGGTATATTGCGGATGCTCCAGCAGGCCGGTCTCGAAGCTCTCGGTCGTGCCGGACTGGTCGTTGCCCATCACGCCCGGCAGCAGGCGGACCACGCGTCGAGCAGCACCATCGCCGCCGGCTCGCCGCCGGAGAGCACATAGTCGCCGATCGACACTTCCCGAAGACCTCGCGCCTCGATCGCCCGCTCGTCGACGCCCTCGAAGCGGCCGCAGAGGATGACCGCGCCGGGGCCGGCGGCAAGCTCGCGCACGAAGGCCTGGTCGAGCGGCCGGCCGCGCGGGCTCATCATCAGCCGGGGGCGGGGATCGTCCGGCGGGGAGACGCTGTCGATCGCGGCGCAGACCACGTCCGGCCGCATCACCATGCCCGGTCCGCCGCCGGCCGGCGTGTCGTCCACGGCGCGGTGGCGGCCGAGGCCGAAGTCGCGGATCTGCGTCACCTGCAGCGACCAGGTGCCAAGGCCGAGCGCCTTGCCGGCCAGGCTGACGCCGAGCGGGCCGGGGAACATCTCCGGATAGAGCGTGAGGACGGAGGCGGAAAAGGCCACCTCAGGCGCCCGTGTCTGCGTCTGGCGGCGGCGCGCCAGCCTCGTCGAGCAGGCCGGGCGGGGGCACCACCACCACGCGGCGGGCGACAAGATCGACGGTCGGCACCACCTCGCGGGTGAAGGGCACGAACAGCGCGCCCTTGCCCGGCCGGCGCACCTCGAGCAGGTCGCTGGCGCCGAAATTCTGCACGGTGACGATCTCGCCGAGCGTCTCGCCGGCGTCGGTGACGGCGGCAAGGCCGATCAGGTCGGCGTGGTAGAACTCGTCCTCGTCCGGCGCGGGCAGGGCGGAGCGGTCGACGTAGAGCCGCGTGCCGGTCAGCGCCTCGGCGGCGTTGCGGTCGGTGATGCCCTCGAAGACGACGACCAGCATGTCCTTGGCGGGGCGCAGGCGCTTGACGACGAAGCGGTTGCCGCGCTCGTCCTGCAGCGGCCCGTAGTCGCCGATGGCTTCCGGATCGGCGGTGTGCGGCTTGACCCGCAGTTCGCCGCGGATGCCGTGGGCGGCGCCGATCTCGGCCACGAGGATCGGATGGGGCAGCGTGCCAGCCGATGCGGCCATGGCAGGGATCCTTCTCGAAGGCATGGATCACAACACGCAATGCCGGGGGCGCTGCGGCGTCCCCGGCATGTCGCGATCTCGTCGCAGGTGCGCCGCCCCGTCAGCAGGGCGGCGACGGCCTCACTCGGCAGCGGCAGCGGCTTCCGCGCCTTCGCGGCGGCGGCCTCGGCGGCGGCGGTGCGCTCCTTGGCCTTGGCGCCCGGCTCGGCCTTCTTCGGGTTGTTGCGGGCCGGACGGTTGGCGATGCCGGCGGCGTCGAGGAAGCGCATCACGCGGTCGGTCGGCTGGGCGCCCTGGGCGATCCAGTGCTTGGCGCGCTCGACGTCGAGCACGACGCGCTCGGCGCTGTCCTTGGCCAGCAGCGGGTTGAAGGTGCCGATCTTGTCGATGAAGCGGCCGTCGCGCGGCGAGCGGGCGTCGGCGATCACGATGCTGTAGAAGGGGCGCTTCTTGGCGCCGCCGCGGGCGAGACGGATCTTGAGGGACATGGGTTCACTTCTCCTGGGTCTGACGGATACCGGCCGGTCTATCGGCGGATCGCTTCGTGGTGCCGGATCACTTCCCTGACGATGAAGTTGAGGAAGGTCTCGGCGAAGTCGGGATCGAGGCGGGCCTCGCCGGCAAGGCGGCGCAGGCGTTCGATCTGTTGCTGCTCGCGCGTGGGGTCCGAGGGCGGCAGTTCGTGGGCCGCCTTGAGGTGGCCCACCTTCTGCGTGCACTTGAACCGCTCGGCGAGCAGATGCACGAGCGCGGCGTCGATGTTGTCGATCGATCCGCGCAATTCCTTGAGCTGTTCCAGCGCGGCCGCGTCGGCCAGCGCCTTTTCGGCGGCGGTGGTCATCGGCCCTTCGGCCCCTTTCCGAAGCCCGGCAGGCCGGGCAGCTTCGGCAGGCCGCCGCCCATGCCGCCAAGACCCGGCGGCAGGCCGCCGGGGAGGCCCTTCATGGCGTTCTTCATGGCGTCCGGCCCGCCGAGGCCGGCGTCGCGGGCCACCTTGTCGAGGGTGGCCGGATCGACCTGCGACAGGTCCGGCATGCCGCCGCCCATGCCGCCCATCAGCTTGCCGAGCATGCCGCCCTTCTGCTTGCCCATCTTCTTCATCATGTCGGCCATCTGCCGGTGCGTCTTCAGGAGCTTGTTGATCTCCGAGACGTCGGTGCCCGAGCCGGCGGCGACGCGGCGCTTGCGCCGGGCGTCGAGCACGGCGGGCTTGGCCCGTTCCAGCTTGGTCATCGACTGGACGATGGCGATCTGGCGCTTGATGTGCTTGTCGTCGAAGCCGGCGGAGGCGAGCTGACCCTTCATCTTGGCCATGCCCGGCATCAGGCCCATGATGCCGCTCATGCCGCCGAGCTTCTGCATCTGCTTGAGCTGATCGGCGAGGTCGTCGAGATCGAACTCGCCCTTCTGCATCTTCTTGGCCATCTTCGCCGCCTTTTCGGCGTCGATGTTGGCCGCGGCCTTCTCCACGAGGGCGACGATGTCGCCCATGCCGAGGATGCGGTCGGCGATGCGGGAGGGATGGAAATCCTCCAGCGCGTCGGACTTCTCGCCGACGCCCATCAGCTTGATCGGCTTGCCGGTGACGGCGCGCATGGACAGCGCGGCGCCGCCGCGGCCGTCGCCGTCGACACGGGTCAGGACGATGCCGGTGATGCCCACGCGGCCATCGAAGGCCCGCGCGGTGTTGACGGCGTCCTGGCCGGTCAGCGCATCGGCGACCAGCAGCACCTCGTGCGGGTTGGTCTGGCGCTTGACCTCGACCACCTCGTCCATCAGCCTTCGTCGACGGTGACGCGGCCGGCGGTGTCGAGGATGACGACGTCATAGCCGCCGAGCTTGGCCGCATTGACCGCCCGGTTGGCGATCTGCACGGCGCTCTGGCCGGCGACGATCGGCAGGGTGTCGACGCCGTTCTGCTCGCCGAGGATCTTCAGCTGCTCCATCGCCGCCGGGCGGCGGGTGTCGAGCGAGGCCATCAGGACCTTCTTGCGGTCCCGTTCCTTGAGCCGGCGGGCGATCTTCGAGGTCGTGGTGGTCTTGCCCGAGCCCTGCAGGCCGACCATCAGGATCGGCACCGGGGCGACCGCGTGCAGGTCGATCGGCTTGGCTTCCGAGCCCAGCATCTCGACCAGCTGGTCGTGCACGATCTTGACGACCATCTGGCCGGGGGTGACCGACTTGACCACCTCGGCGCCGACGGCGCGGGCGCGGACCTTGTCGGTGAAGGACTTCACCACGTCGAGCGCGACGTCGGCCTCGAGCAGCGCCCGGCGCACCTCGCGCATCGCCTCGGACACGTCGGCATCCGACAGCGAACCGCGACGGGTCAGCTTGTCGAAAATGCCGGAAAGGCGATCCGAAAGGGTCTCGAACATGACGTCACACCTATCGCGAGAGGATGAACCCCCGCAGACATGGGGCCGGGTCGGGCCGTCCGCAAACGAAAACGACATCCGCGGGCGCAACGCGCTGGCGGATGTTGACCTCCGGGGACATGCCCCGGTCGGCGGCTCGCGGACGGACCCTTGCCGGATGTGCCGATTGGCTACACGGCGAGGGGCGGGAAGTCAAGGAATTTGGGCAGGACGCGGCGTGGTCCGGGTGTCCGGATGGCAATCCGTCCCCGATCCGCTCGGGCCGCAGCGTTGTCGTTGATCCATATCAAGGAAGTAATTTTCAAGAATTCTAAACTGAGCAGGTTCCCACGGATGGAGCTCGACGATGAAAACCATGCTTTCCGCCCTCCTGCTTGCGGGAGCGGTATCCCTTCCTGCGGGCGCCTCTGCCGACGTTCTGCGCGATCAGGCGCTCGAGATCTTCAAGCCGCTGCCCTCGACGGTGCCGGCCGTGAAGGACAACCGCATCACGCCGGACAAGATCGATCTCGGCAAGGCGCTGTTCTTCGACACCCGCCTGTCCGCGTCGGGCGTCTTCAGCTGCAACTCCTGCCACAACCTCGCCACCGGCGGCGACGACAACCTCGAGACCTCGATCGGCCACGGCTGGCAGAAGGGGCCGCGCAACGCGCCGACCGTCCTCAACTCGGTGCTGAACGAGGCGCAGTTCTGGGACGGCCGGGCCGAGGATCTGAAAGCGCAGGCCAAGGGGCCGATCCAGGCGGGCGTCGAGATGGCCAACAAGCCGGCGCTGGTCGAGGGAACGCTGAAGAGCATGCCGGCCTATGTCGAGGCCTTCGGCAAGGCCTTCCCGAACGAGGCTGCGCCGGTGACCTTCGACAACATGGCCAAGGCGATCGAGGCCTTCGAGGCAACGCTGCTGACGCCGGCGCCGTTCGACGCCTGGCTCAACGGCGACGACGAGGCCCTGTCGGCGGAGCAGAAGCAGGGTCTTGCGCTGTTCATGGACAAGGGCTGTGCCGCCTGCCACAGCGGCGTCAACGTCGGCGGCCACGGCTACTATCCGTTCGGCGTCGTCGAGAAGCCGGGGGCGAACATCCTGCCGGCCGGCGACAAGGGGCGCTTCGCCGTCACCAAGACCGCGGACGACGAATATGTCTACCGCGCCTCGCCGCTGCGCAACATCGCGCTCACCGCCCCCTATTTCCATTCGGGCAAGGTGTGGGACCTGCAGCAGGCGGTCGGCATCATGGGCACGGCCCAGCTTGGCGAGGAACTGGACGAGGAGGAGGCGCGGCTGATCACGGCCTTCCTCGGCTCGCTGACCGGCACGATGCCGCCGGTCATCTATCCGGTGCTGCCCGCCGAAACCGAGACCACGCCGCGGCCGAGCGCGGCGATCCTGCCCTGAGGGTCGGCAGGCGGGATGCACTCAGCAATCGAGCCACGAAAAAGCCGCCGGGCACAGGTCCGGCGGCTTTGCTGTCTCCGGGGCTGAATCCGGGGCTGGCTTCAGGCTTTTCGCGGATGGTCACAGCATGGCGACGTAGACCGGCAGTTCCTGCAGGGTGCGGACCACCACCATCCGCTTGACCTTGCCGGCCTTGAAGGCGGCGAGGAAGCGGTCGTAGTCCTTGAAGCTGACGCAGCCGTTGGACTGGCCGGACGGGCCGAGCAGGTAGTGGTGCGCCAGCAGGCCGTCGCGGTTGAACTTGTTGACGCCGTCGTGGGGCAGAAGGCGGATCGCCTCCACGCCGTGGAACAGGCGCTCGCGCATCACCATCCGGTAGACGTTGGGCGGCGTCGCCCCCTTGTTCTTGACGGCTACATGGCGCGGATCGTCGATCAGCTCGCCAAGGCCGGAATGGGCCTCCAGCGGCGTGCCGTCCGGCATGAACACGGTCTTCGACGAGATGTCGTAGACGGCGGTGCCGCCGCCGAGACCGGCGAATTTCGGCCGTTCCGGCTCGCGGTCGCCGGAGAACAGGCGGCCGAGGGCGCCGAAGATGCTCTTGCGCTCCGCCGGTTCGTCGGGTCGGGCATAGCCGAGCGCCATGTCGGTCGCGGGCAGCGAGGCGGTGGTGACGACATCGCGCGTCCGGCTGCGGGCCGAGGTCGCGGCAGGGGCGGACGGCGCCGCCGCGGCAACGGTGGTGCCAAGGCCGGAGGGCCGTGCGATCGGCAGGGGCACGGTGGTGAGATCGGCGACGAGATTGGCGTCATCGCCCGCGGCAGTTCGGCGCGGGGCACGGGCCGGGCCTGCGGCACCAGTGCGGCATTCTCGATCTGGCGCCACGGGTCGACCGCTGCGGGCATGTCCGGGGCGGCCATGTCCGGGGCCGCCACGTCCGGGGCGAGGATCGCGGTTTCAACCTCGCCCTCCGGCGCGACCTCGGAGAAGGCCGAGAAGGCGGCGTCGAATGCGGCAGGGTCCCGCGAGGACATGACGGGCGGCGTCACGGCCGCAACCGCGGGGCGTTCGGACACGGCGGCCGGGACTTCGGCCTGGTCGGCCTTGTCGGGACGGGCGCCCGACCGGTCGAGCGGCATCGGGGTGAGGGCGAGCGGGGCAGCGGTGCCGGCCTGCACGCCGGCAGTGTCGAGGCTGGCGATGGACAGGCGTTCCGCGCCGCGATCAAGGCCGACCAGCGCGCCGACCGACAGGAGCAGCACGGCGCCGAAAGCGGCCGCACCGCCGATCAGCGCGCGGCGCAGGCCGGCGCGCGGCGCCTTGCGGCCCGCGGACACTGAGGGCCTGGTCCGGCCGGCGGTTTCATCGAAGGCTGTCTCGGTCAAAGGCTCCACCACGCGCTGACGGAGGGCGCGGCGCGCCGTTCCGAAAGGGATCCTGACGAGCCACGGGCCTGCCGGGCGTTCCCTGCGGGAGGTCCGGCGTCTTCAGGGCCACGGCGCCGGTCGTCACGTGCCGGCGGCGGTCTCGTCGTTGGCCAAGGATCAACGAAGTTGGTAACCACGACCTTTACGCGGATGCGCCTTTCGCGAAAACCCCCCATCGGCCTCCGCCCGCAATTGACCTGCCCGGCGCCGGGCTCAGGCGGCCTCGGGGATCAGGGCCAGCAGGTCGGTGACGCCGACATCGGATCCGGCCTGCGACATCAGGGTGGTGGTCTGGCCGCGGTGGTGGGTCTGGTGATTGAACACATGCATCAGCACCAGGCCAAGCGGCTTCTGTTGGCGCTCGCCGTTCATGCGGGCATAGGCGAGCGTTTGGCCAAGATCCGCCGGTTCGAGGCCGGCGACGAGCCGCTCGAACAGCCCGTCGAGGACGTCGCGCCGCCGGCGCAGGTCGGCGAGGCCGGTCTCGACGATCTGGTCGAGCGCCGTCGGCGCCTCCAGCGCGTCCACCTCGGGGGCGACGCCGGCGCGCGGGATGGCGGGCAATGCGCTTCAGCCAGATCGTGTCGGCGACCACGAGATGGTTGAGCGTGCCGAGGATCGAGCCGAAGAAGGCGCCGCGGTTGCGGGCGATCTCGTCCGCCGGCAGGACGGCGACGCCGTCGTAGACCTTGGCGTTCATCCAGCGATTGTAGGCGGCGAGGAGGCGGAGATTGTCGATCTCGGACATGGTGGATCTTCCGGTGGCAAGCAGGGACCGAATCATCGGCGCAACCGCGCGGTCGTTCAAATGAAACTCCGTGATGGCTGCCATCGCGGATGGTGATGCGGGCAAGCACCACCGCCGCCGAGGGGGCCGCCGACCCGGCATTTTCCTTGACTTCCCCGCGGCTTTGGCCGATGAAGGCTCCGTTTTGCTGAAGAGGTGCCTGTCGATGGCCCGTTTTGTCGCACTGACCTGGGTGATGCGCACCGGGACGATGTCCCGGGCGATGACGCCTGTCACGACGAAAACGACCAAAACGACCTGACCGACCTCTCGCGCCCGCCGTCTCCCCGGGGTTGCGGGGGGCGAACCGGCCGGCGCCTCGGACACCTCTGCCCTTGAGATTTCCGAACCGTCCCGCCGAGCGAGATGCGGGAGACGTCATCGACGGGCAAAGCCCGCCGGCCGCGCGCATGGCGTGGCCCGGGCGGTCTTTGCCGAGGAACAAGGAACGGGACGAATGGGCTACAAGGTCGCTGTCGTCGGCGCCACGGGCAACGTGGGTCGTGAAATGCTCTCCATCCTCGCCGAGCGCGGCTTTCCGGCCGACGAGGTCATCGCGATCGCCTCGCGGCGCAGCCAGGGCCGCGAGGTCTCCTTCGGCGACAAGACGCTGAAGATCAAGGCGCTCGAGTTCGTCGACTTCTCCGAGATCGACATCTGCCTGATGTCGGCCGGCGGCACGATCTCCAAGGAATGGTCGCCGAAGATCGGCGCCACCGGCTGCGTCGTCATCGACAACTCGTCGGCCTGGCGCATGGATCCGGACGTGCCGCTGATCGTGCCGGAAGTGAACGCCGACGCCGTGGCGGGCTTCTCGCGCAAGAACATCATCGCCAACCCCAACTGCTCGACCGCCCAGCTCGTGGTGGCGCTGAAGCCGCTCCATGACAAGGCGACGATCAGGCGGGTGGTGGTCTCGACCTACCAGTCGGTGTCCGGCGCCGGCAAGGACGCCATGGACGAGCTGTTCCAGCAGACCCGCGCCGTGTTCGTGTCCGATCCGGTCGAGGCCAAGAAGTTCCCCAAGCGCATCGCCTTCAACCTCATCCCGCATATCGACGTCTTCATGGAAGACGGCTTTACCAAGGAAGAGTGGAAGATGACGGCGGAGACCAAGAAGATCCTCGATCCGAAGATCAAGCTCACCGCCACCTGCGTGCGCGTGCCGGTGTTCGTGTCGCATTCGGAATCGGTCAACATCGAGTTCGAGCACCCGATCTCGGCCGACGAGGCTCGCGACATCCTGCGCGAGGCGCCGGGCTGCCTCGTGATCGACAAGCGCGAGGACGGCGGCTACGCCACGCCCTACGAGGCGACCGGCGAGGACGCCACCTACATCAGCCGCATCCGCGAGGACCCGACCATCGACAACGGCCTCGCCATGTGGATCGTGTCGGACAACCTGCGCAAGGGCGCGGCCCTCAACGCGGTGCAGATCGCCGAAGTGCTGGTCAACCGCGGCCTGCTGAAGCGCAAGGCCGCCGCCTGAGCGGCTGGCTGTCTGATTTGATGAATCGAGAGGAGGGCGCCGGTTTTCGGCGCCCTTTTTCGTGGGCGGAGCGGGCGGAGTGCGGGCGGCTTCCCGGTGATGACGTGGGGCTTTCCCCTCGTCCTTCGAGACAGCCGCGTTGCGGCTTCCTCAGGATGAGGGGAAAGAGCAACACATTGACGGTGAGATGAAATTTTCGAAGGCCTCATCCTGAGGAAGCTCGAAGGGCTGTCTCGAAGGACGAGGCCGAGGGCGCCGACCTTCGGGGATCTTCCTTGGACTGGTACAGACAAGGTCGCCGAGCGCCGCGTTAACCCGCCATTACGTCCGAGGCGCGACTCTTGAACGGATCGTTACCCGCGGGGCAGAAGGCGCCGCGTGCCCGACAGGAGGTCGGCCCATGCAGATGCTGTCCGCCGGCGCGACGCTGCAGCGTTCCGCCTCGATGCTGATGTCCAGCCTTCCGGGCGCGGGCGCGCCCGCGGTTGCCGCGGCTCCGGCGAGCCCGATCGAGGCGGCGGTCAAGGCCGCGAGCGACACCGCGGCGGTGATCGACAGTCTCGAAAGCGCGCTGGAGAAGAACCGCGACGAGGATGCGCCGCGCGCGTCCGTCACCTATGCCGAGCCCGAGGCGTCGAGGTTGAAGAAAGCGGCCTCCGGCAAGGGCGATGACGAGGCAGCGGGCAACACGCTCGCGCTGACGTCGCTGTCGCTCAGCGCGTCGCAGACGACCATTTCCGCAAATCAGGACGGGGCGAGCGCCACGTCGAAATCGGCGCAGATCGAGGTCACCGCCGAGGGCATCTTCCTTGCGAGTGCCGAGGTGTCGCTTTCGACCGCCACCACGCCCGAGGGGCGGGTGACGACGGGCAGCTATTCCTGGTCGCGGGCCTATCTCGGCAGCGCCGAGGGCTTTTCCCGCTACGCAGACGCCTTTGCGTGACGAGGGACAGGATCGGCAAAAACCCTGTCGGTTGACCGGATCATGTCATTCCCGGCGAGCGAAGCGAGGGAAGGGAATCCAGAAGCCGGCGAATGAATTCCACGGCTGATGTCTGGATCGCCTTCCCATGCCGGGCTGCCGCCCGTCCTGCCGGGGATGACAAGCCGAGAGTCTGTGCCGGCGACTGCCGGTCTCCGCCACCCTCCGGCTCAGCCGCCGCCCTGCCACGCCCTGATCGCGTCCGACGGCCAGACCAGCATCAGGACGTTGAGGGTGAGGTTGTCGCGGATCACCAGCAGCACGCCGATTTCCATCGCCAGCGTCAGCACCACGGTCAGCCACACCGGCAGGCGGGCGGCCAGCGCGAAGCCGAGCGCCATGGCGAGGATGTCGCAGATCGAATTCAGCACGCTGTCGCCGGTGTAGCCCTGGGCGATCGTCGCCTCGCGGTAACGGTCGATGATCAGCGGCGAGTTTTCCAGGATCTCCCAGCCGGCCTCCACCAGGGTTGCGAGGAACAGCCGCGCGGAAAAGCCCATCGGCCAGCGGCGGGAAAGCCACCAGGTGGCGCCGAAGAACAGGAAGCCGTGGATGATGTGGGAGAAGGTGTACCAGTCGGCGATGTGCTGGGAATTGCCCGGTCCGTCGACCGCGCCCTCCCAGAATTTCACGTAGCCGCATTCGCAGATCGGCACCCGGCCCATGGCGAGCAGGATCGCGGCCGTGGCGGCCAGCGCCGCGACGGCGGCAAACAGCCAGACCCCGCCGGTGATCCGCGCGCGCCGCAGGCCCGTCCGTGCGCGCATCATCCCCGGGCCTTCCCTTCGTCCGGCCGGTCGGTCGGCTCCTCGGTCGCCTGCTCGTTCGATTCTGGCAGGGCGTGGCGCATCAGCAGCGGCAGCTGCAGCGCCGAGAACACCAGTGTCAGCGGCAGGATGCCCCAGACCTTGAAGGCCACCCAGAAGTCGGTGGTCTGGGTGCGCCAGACCACCTCGTTGAGCACGGCAAGCAGCAGGAAGAACAGGCCCCAGCGGATGGTGAGCTTCTTCCAGCCGGCTGCGTCGAGGCGGAAGGCGTCCTCGAACACGTAGCCGACCAGCGACTTGCCGAAGGCAAGGCCGATCAGCAGCGTGGCGCCGAACAGGACGTTGACGATGGTCGGCTTCATCTTGATGAATGTGTCATCCTGCAGGATGAGCGTGAGCGTGCCGAACACCAGCACCACCGCGCCGGTGACCAGCGGCATGATCGCCAGCCGCCGCGTCATCAGCCACGAGGCGGTGAGCGCCACGATCATCGCCGCCATGAACACGGCGGTGGCGAGAAAGATCGGCTGGCCGAAGACGCCGAGCGCCGGCACGGCGTCGATCAGGCTCTGGCCGCGCGAGTTGACGAAGAAGAACAGGATCAGCGGCCCGAGCTCGAGGCCGAGCTTGAGCAGCGGGTTCTGCGCCTTGCGCGTGGGGTCGTTCGGGGCCTTTTCCAGCTTCATCTCGTCCACGATCCCTCATGCGGGGTGCAAGTCAAATCAGGACGGGCCATGCACCCGTCCGGCCTTCGCGCGTCGGCCCGGCCACGGAGGCGGCCGTGTCAGACTCCGGCGATCGCTTTGGCAAAATCCTCGGCCCTGAACGGCTCCAGATCGTCGATGCCCTCGCCGACGCCGATGAAGTGCACCGGCAGGCGGAATTTGGCGGAGATGGCGACGAGGATGCCGCCGCGCGCCGTGCCGTCGAGCTTGGTCATCACGAGGCCGGTGACGCCGGCGGTGCGGCCGAACACCTCCACCTGGTTGAGCGCATTCTGGCCCGTGGTGGCGTCGAGCACCAGCAGCGTCGCATGCGGCGCGGTCGGGTCCACCTTGCGGATGACGCGGATCACCTTCTCGAGCTCGGCCATCAGCTCGGCCTTGTTCTGGAGCCGGCCGGCAGTATCGACCAGCAGCACGTCGGTGCCGGTCTCCTGCGCGGCCTTCACCGCGTCGAAGGCAAGGCCGGCGGCGTCGGAGCCGACCTCGCGGGCGACGACCGGCGTGCCGGTGCGCGCCCCCCAGACCTTCAGCTGCTCGATGGCCGCGGCGCGGAACGTGTCGCCGGCGGCCATCATCACGCTGCGGCCCTCGGCGCGGAACTTGGCGGCGAGCTTGCCGATGGTGGTGGTCTTGCCCGAGCCGTTGACGCCGACCACCAGCAGCACGAAAGGCCTTTTCGCCGCATCGATCACCAGCGGCGCGGCGACCGGGGCGAGCACCTTCGCCACCTCCGACGACAGGATCGCCTTGACCTCGTCGGGGGCGATGTCCTTGCCGTAGCGGCCCTTGGCCAGCGCCTCGGTGATGGCGGTGGCGGTGGCAACGCCAAGGTCGGCCTGGATCAGGACGTTCTCCAGCTCCTCCAGCGTGTCGTCGTCGAGCTTGCGCTTGAGGAAGATCGAGGTGATGCCCTCGCCGATCGCGGAAGAGGAGCGGGCAAGGCCGCTTTTCAGCCGCTGGAACCACGAGAGCTTTCTTGCGGGCTCGGCGGCGACGGGTTCGGTGATCGGGGCGGGGGGCGCGACGGCGACGGGCGCGACCACCACCGGGGGAGGCGCCGGCATCACCGGGGCGGGCGCGACGAAGGGCGCCGCAGGGGCGGGCCCGGGCGCAGATTCGGGCGCGCGCTCGGCCACCGGCGATTCCGGCGCCGGCTCCGGCTCCGGCGCGGGGGGCAGCAGGTCACGGGCCGGCACGGGGGCCGGAGCGGCAAGCGAGGGCGCAAGCTCCGGCACCGCCGGCGCTGCCGGCTCAGGGACGGGCTTTGCTTCCGGCTTCGGCTCAGGCTTGGGCGCGGGGCGGCGCTCCTCGATCGGCTCGGGCTCCGGCGAGGGGGCGGGTTTCGCCACCATGAAATCCTGGAGCTTGCGAAAGAAGCCGGACTTCTTGTCCTCGGTCATGCAGATCCTCGGGTCAGGCGGCTTCGGTGCCGGCTTCGGGACAACTATGTGCGCCGGCGCCAGGGGCGGCGGCGAGGCGGGCGACCAGCGCCCGTCCGGTGTGGCCGGTGATCGTGGCTTCGACGATCTCGCCGGGCGCGCCGCCAGCGATCTCGGTCAGGGTGAACTGTTCGGTGCGGCCAAGGCCGGGCTTTTCCACCAGCACGGCGCGGCGCCGGCCGGTCTCGGCGGCAAGATGCGCCAGCAGCGCGACCTCGCCGCGGGCGCGCAGGCGGGCGGCGCGTTCCTTGATGACGGCCTTTGCCAGCTGCGGCATGCGCGCGGCCGGGGTGCCCGGGCGCGGCGAATAGGGAAAGACGTGGAGGTGGGTCAGGCCGCAGTCGTCGACGATCTGCAGCGACTGGCCGAACATCGCCTCGGTCTCGGTCGGAAATCCGGCGATGATGTCGGCGCGAACACGACGTCGGGGCGCAGGCGCCGCACCTCGTCGGTGAAGCGAATCGTGTCGGCACGGGAATGCCGGCGCTTCATCCGCTTCAGGATCATGTCGTCGCCCGACTGCAGCGACAGGTGGAAATGCGGCATCAGCCGCTCTTCCTCGGCGATCGCCGCCATGAACTCCGGATCGACCTCGATGGAATCGATCGACGAGATCCGCAGCCGCTTCAGCGCCGGCACATGGGCAAGGATGCGGCGGACGAGCCGCCCGAGCTTCGGCGCGCCCGGCAGGTCCTGGCCCCAGCTGGTGAGATCGACGCCGGTCAGCACCACCTCGCCATAGCCGTTGTCGACGATGCGCCGCACCTGCTCGACCACCTCGCCCATCGGCACCGAGCGGGAATTGCCGCGGCCATAGGGGATGATGCAGAAGGTGCAGCGGTGGTCGCAGCCGTTCTGCACCTGCACGAAGGCGCGGGCGCGGCCCTCGATGCCGTCGACCAGATGGCCGGCGGTCTCGGTCACGCTCATGATGTCGTTGACGCGGATCTTCTCGCTCCGGCCGAGGCCGAAATCGGCGATGCCGACGTTGGCGGGCGCGTCGCGGTAGACGGCGTCCGACAGCTTTTCCACGTTGCCGACCACGAGATCGACCTCGGCCATGGCGGCAAAGCTGTCCGGATCGGTCTGGGCGGCGCAGCCGGACACGATGATCCGGGCCTCCGGGTTCTCGCGCCGGGCACGGCGGATCGCCTGGCGCGCCTGGCGCACGGCCTCGCCCGTCACGGCGCAGGTGTTGACCAGCACCGCGTCGGTCAGACCCGCCTCGGCGGCCTTCGTCTTCATGACCTCCGATTCCACCGTGTTGAGGCGGCAGCCGAAGGTGATGACCTCGATACCCATTGCAGATGGTCCCGCCGCGCGCGCGGCCTCACGAAAAATCCCACGTCGTCTGCGGGCTATATGGCCGAAAGCGCCGGAAAATGCCAGTGCGCCCCTTCTGTCTCGGGAGGCGGCGTCTCGAAAACCCTTCTCCTTGCGGGAGAAGGTGGCGCGCAGCGCCGGATGAGGGGTCTTCGGCCGATCGGCAGACGACGTGTCCGCCCACCGCGTGACCACGCCGGCGATCGAGACAGCCGAGAGGCCGCGACCCCTCACCCGCCCTTCGGGCACCCTCTCCGCAAGG
>NZ_MCRJ01000103.1 GCF_001720135.1 Methylobrevis pamukkalensis | reverse complement strand
TCCAGCCTCGTTTACCGTGCCTGTCCGTGTCGTGGACCAGTCGCCTCCCCAGCAGCGCGGCTGCCAGTCACCTAGGGGGTATTATGGGCACGCTATCCCTCAGGCCGCATCGCCAGTCGGGGCGTCGGAACCGGCAACGAGTGCCGTAAGATCCGCCGAGGCATTGTCGGTTTTTGTTGAGGCCGACACCTCTCCATCTTCATCGGATCGAAGCCGGGCAGATCGCCGTCCGGCTATGACGCGGCAGGAGCAAGATTGAGAGACCACCCGCCGCTAGATCGTCGCGGCGAGGGCAGGGCAGGAAAGCCATAGGCGGGAGCCTCCGAGCGGTCCCTAGGGCTTGTCTACGCTGCACCTCGCCACGCTGGCGAGTTATCTCCCTTGCGCCTCCTGGTATGCCTCTGCGGCGGCGTGAAGGGCTTCGATCAGGGCCGGGATGACGTCGACACGGAAGGCAACGCCCTTCCTCGTCGGCCGTCGTTCCCCGGTGCCGTCGTAGTCCGCGAAGACGCGCACGTCGCAGCAGTCGACGCCATGATAGGTGTCGAGCCGGACGACGATGTCCTCGTGGCCGTTCTTGCGGACCTTGGCCACGAGGGTTGCGGTATCGGCGGCGTCGGTCATGCACGCCCTCCCGTCGAGTCTGTCGGGATTGCGTCGGCGTACCGATTGAGCAGGCCAAGCTTGAAGCAAAGGACCAGCGACAAGAGCACCTTGCCACGTAGACGCTCGAAAAGAGGCCGGGCGAAAACAGACACCATGCCGGGCGGCAGTGCCGTCAATAGAAGCTCGTCGAGCGTCTCTTGCACCTCAAAGACAATCTCGTCGAGAGATTCGGTCGTGAGCGGCTCGCCTTCCAGAATCAGTTGTTCGGCAACTTCACGGCCGGCTAGAGCTTGCTGCTCGGCGTGCCGCGTCACCCATGCGTCGAAGGCAGCCATATCGGCTTCAATCGTTGACGGCTTCGCCGCAATTTGGCATTGTTCCGGGGTGATGTTTTCGAGATTTGATGCGCCGTTCCCGTTGCCACCGGGGACGGCGTTTTCGTTTTCAGGCGGTCCGTCGTCGGAACAGCCGGAGAACAGAGTCCCCCGGATTTCCCCCACGTCTTGAGGGTCGTTCGGGGTGCGTTCACGCTCCAAGTCTGGGGGACAAGGGAGCGGATGCGGGCTTAAGCCTTGAATTTCCTTGGGAAAACTGGTGCTGTGAGAGAGGATTGAACTCTCGACCTCTCCCTTACCAAGGGAGTGCCGGTTGCGGGAAACCCCGGAAAACCGCCGCTTTTCGGCCCGGACCGGCCAGTAATGTTGCGGATGTGTTCACGGGTTTCTGGCCATAACTGGCCGGGCCTGCCGGCCGATGCGGTTGGCGACCTCGACCTGGTAATCGGGGTGGTGGTGGCCGTAGACGGTTTCGACCATCGCCGGGCTCATGCCCACGTAGTGCGCCGCATCCCAGATCGACACGCCGTTGATCATCATCCACGTGACGCAGGTGTGCCGGAGCACGTGGGGGGTGACGTCGGTGCCGAGGCCTGCGGCCTTGCGGGCAGCGTCCCAACTGCGGCGCTGGCGGTCCACCGGCAGGCCGCGGTAGTGGACGACGTAGCTGCGGCCGTCGCGGCGCCACGCGCGCAGGTGCGCCATCAGCCGGGCCGGGATGCGCACCGGCGGCCGGCGCTTGGACGATTCGCTCTGCCCCTCGCCGCGGCGGTGGATCAGCCCGGCCTCGACGTCGATCCACCCGCCGCGCACGTTCGGCAGCCACGCCAGATCGCGGATCGCGCCGGAGCGCGTGCCGGTGTGGAGACCGATCAGGATGAAGCGCGCGAGCGCCCGGCCGGCCTGCCGATCGTCCAGCCTGCGGGCGGCGCGCAGCAGCCGGGCGGCCTCGTCGCGGCGAAGCCAGCGCAGGCGCGATCCGGGCTGGTCGGGCAGGGTGATCACCGGCAGAGCCTCGAGCGGCTCTTCGGCGTGCCATGCGTTGACGGCGGCCCGCAGCACGCCCAGCTCGCGGCGGATCGTGGCGTCGCCGATCGTCTTCGCTTTCGCAGCCTCGGATTTCGCCTGCGGCCGGGGCTGGCGGCGACGGTGCTCGGCGTAGGCGCGGCAGGTGGCGGCGCGGATCTCGGCGAGGGTCTTGGCGCCCCACCAGTCGGCGAGGCGGTCGATCGCGTGGCCGGTGGTGGCGGCCGCGCGGTGGCGCGGGGCGATCTCGCGGGCGTACCAGGTCAGGATGTCGGCGATCAGGAGCCGATCGGCACGACGTTCGACCGGCGCCGTCCATTTGGCGGCGATGTGCTCGGCGAGCAGCCTTTGAGCGCGCTCGTGCTCACCCTGAGTGCAGCCAGTGCGGCGCTTGACGGCGCCGTCGCGGATCCACCAGACCCGCTCGCGGGGGTCGAGCCACAGGCGGGCGCCTTTTGACGGTCTTGGCATCTGGTGCGCATCTCCTCGACGGCTTTCGGCGTGACGAAATCGCGCCGGCCGACCCTCTCGATCACCAGATTGCCCCGCGCTGCCTCCGCCCGCAATGTCGACGGGCTGATCTTGCCACGAAACAGCAGGTCGCAGGCCTCCTTGAGGGTCAGCGGATCGGTCGGTGAGATGTCGGGCGGGAGGCTCATGGGGCGTCAGGCCCCCTGCACCAGTTGACCTTCCGCCCCGGCCAGTCCCGGGCGGCGCCGCGGCGGATCAGTTCGGCGCCGGCGTTGAGGCGGCCGGCGTGGACGGTGGCGAGGGTGCGTCCGTAGCGGTCGCGGCCGGTGCGGGTGAGGCGGACGGGGCCGAGGGACAGGATCTGCGCCAGCGCGGCGGTGGCGGCGGCGGCAAGGCGGCGCTCGGCCTCGCAGGCCGGGTGGCTCGCCTCCGGCGCGTCGATGCCGACGAGGCGCACCTTTTCGCCGCGCAGCCAGATCGTGTCGCCGTCCACCACGCAGGCGGCGTCCGGCTGCCCCCGCCGGCACACCGGCACGGCTCGGCGAGGGCCGGCAGGGGCAGGGCGAGGGCGGCGAGGAGAATCAGGAGGCGGGTCACGGGCGGCTCCTCACGAACGGACGGAACGCAACGAGCGCGCCTTCCAGCCCGGCGGCGAGCGAGGGCCGCTCGATCGTCTCGCCCACGTGCTCGATCGCCTTGTCTGAGGCCATGCCGGCGATGCCGACGTAGAGGCCGGCAAGGGCGGAATGCTTGCGCTGCTGGTCTTCGGTGAGCGATCCGAAATCGCGCACGGCGGTGATCTTCATCACGTTGCGCTCGGCGGCGCGGCGCAGCAGCCGGGCGTCGCGCTCGCTGGAGGTGACGATCTCGCCATCCTCCAGCCGCTTGAGGCCGAAGCCGACGATCACGTCGAACACGGCGCGGTCTTCCTTCAGGAGACGGCGGCGGGCCGACTGGAGATTGCCGCAGCTGCCGTCCACCCGTCGGCCGGCGGCGTCGGACAGGGCGGCGTAGCTGATCGTCTGGCCGATCGCCACGGCTTTCAGCGCCCTGGCGATCATCGCCGTCTCGGCGGAGGTTTCGAAGCGGGGTCGGTCCATGGCGATCTCCCTGAGAAAAGGTCCGGCGGCGAGCGCCGGGGCTGGTGCGAAGCAGAGCGTTGCGCCGCGGCGCGTTGAGTGGCGATGCCCTGCGCGGCCTTGCGCCGCGGCGCGTGGCGTGGAGACGCGACGCGAGGCGACGAGTGGCTCGTTATTTTTCTTCTGTCCAGGCAAAGTCGTAGGCTTGGAAGCGCCCGAAAAGACCGCCCTTTTCGGCGCGGAAGCGGCCGACGCCGATCAGTTTGCCGGCCTCGATCACCACCCGTTCAAAAGCGTCTTTCGGGATCTCGTCATCGAGAAGCCGGAATGCGATAAGGGCTTCCCACTCCGCGATGTAGGGGAAAATCCGCTTGACCCGGCTGCCGCTGCCGCGCCGACCGTCGACGTTGGCGAATATCCGGATCGGCTTCAGATCTTCTTTCCGGACGCGATCGGGAATACCAACGCGGCCGGGATGGCGCCGGACAGGAAATTCTTGGTGAGGGTCTGACGACCTTTGGACTTGATCGAAAGCCTCCCGGCGGCGGCGTCCACCGCCTGCTTCAGCCCCATGCCGGGAATGCCGACGATCCCGTCGTCGGTGACCGTCGCCTTCTCGCGCCACGTGCGCTTGTCGTAGTCCTCGGGCGTTTCCTTGTCGTTCAGCTTCGGCGCATCGTGACTGGCGGACTGGGAATAGGGCGTCGTCGATTTCAGGCGGAAAGTGCAAAGGCGGATCATCAGATCAGTCTCCCTTGCCCGGCGGAGGCCGGGGTGAGCGGCACGAGGCGGCGGGCGGTGTCGTCGGGGATGTCGAAAAAGCCGAGCTGGCCGCGCCAGGGCTCCGGCGCAAATTCCAGCGGGTTGCGCAGCACGAAGCCGTGGTCGCCCACGAACCAGTCCGAGCGGTGGTCCGTCACGCACATCACGATCTCCACTTCGCCGACAACCGCGCCGGTGGGAAAGGCGCCCGGCAGGGTGAGCCGCAGCGGCCGGCCGGTGACCGGGTGGCGCCCGGCCTTGATCTCGGTCATCGCGTCCAGATCCACCCGCTTGCCGGCGTGGACGAGGATGCGCCCGCGCACGCCGGTGGCCCGGGTGCGGTTTTCGATGTCCTTGTGGCCGGCGACGATCAGCCAGGCCCAGGGCTGCATGATGGAGAGGGCGCGCATCGGGGTCAGTCTCCGCCTCTGGACGTGGCACGCCCGGGAAAGGCCACGACAGAGGCGGGCGGGTGCTCGTCGTGCTGGTCGGCGGTCTCGGCTGGCTCCGGATCGGCGGCGATGTCGGCGGCGCGCCGCAGTGGCCAGCCAAGCCCCCGGATTGCCGCGTCCTCGATGCCGAGGGACCAGAGGCGCGGGCGGCCGAGATCCGGATGCGGCTCGTTGGCGGCGAGAATGCGGGCGATCACCGCCTCGCGCTCCATCGGCCAGCCGGCCTTCGGGCCGACGACGATCTGCCGCTTGAGGGCTTCGCAGAACTGGCGCATCAACGAGGGCGCCGCCGTGCTCATCGCCTCGGCGATGCGCCGCAGGTCGTCGCGCGGCAGGCCAAAGGGGGTAAGATAGCGGGCAAGGATTCGCTCGCGCTCGCCCTGGCCCGGAACGTCCAGCTTGATCTGGATCTCGAAGCGCCGCCAGATGGCCGGGTCGATCAGCGATGCGTGGTTCGTTGCGGCGATCAGAAAACCCTCGTGAGCGTCCATACGGGCCAGCAACGCGTTGATCATCGCGTTGTGATCGTGCTCGCCGACCTCGTTGACGCCCGACGTCATCCGCCGCGCCGCCACGGTCTCGAACTCGTCGAAGAACACGACGCAGGGCTCGTCGATCTTGTCGATCACGTCGAAAACGCTGCGGACGTTCGATATCCCGGTGCCGACGTAGCGGCCGACGATGTCGTCCGGCCGGATGATCAGCATCGGCAGACCGAGGCGCGCGGCAAGATGGTGGGCCAGCGTCGTCTTGCCGGTGCCGGGGGCGCCGTGGAACAGGGCGCGGCTGCGCGCCTTGAGGCCCACGTCGGCCAGTTCCTCGGCCGACCAGATCTCCATCAGCCATTCCATCAGCGCCGCGCGGACGGGCCGGGCGAGGATCGGCTCTTCGGCCTCGTGGGGTTGAAGCAGGCGACCGTCGATGTTCATTCGTCTTCCGGCCCCATGCCGTCGCCACCGGTTTCCACTCGCCATCCGCGATCCCAGAGCGGCCGGCGCGCATCGCCGAACGGAAAGGGATTGGTGATGATCGCCTGATTGTCGCGGGCCGCCTGCCGGCCCATCTCCTCGGCCTGCGCCGGGCTGGCCTCGGGCGGCGGCGCCTTGCCGGTGCGCGGGGCCGCGGCAACGGCGGCGCGCGCCTGCGGAGCGGGGCGCTCCACGAAATCCTCGGCGTGGGCCGTGCCCTCCTGGTCGCGCCACAGCCGCACGGCGCCGCCGCCGGCCTTGACGATCAGTTCGCCGTTGATGGGCACCAGTTCCTTGAGGGCCTCGACCACGCTTTCGCGGGCGCTGATGTCCACGCTCATCAGCCCGACGTGGCGAAACAGCGGGGTCTCTGTCGCCATGCCCATCGCCGACATGTAGAGGTCCAGCAGGCTTTCGGCTTCCTGCCGGTCGGCCGGCTTCTGGGTGCGGATCTTCAGGATATCGCGCATCGTCGGCGCCGAAAAACCGAGGGCCTTGGCCTCGGCGAAGACGAGTTTCTCGTCGTCCGCCAAGGCGGTCTTCTGCTCGCGGATGTTCTCGATGCGGTCGATAAAGTTGCGCAGATCCACCGCGCTGATCGAATTGCTGCCCATCGTGCGTCTCTCCTGCGGGTGATCAGGTTTCACGGTGTGGTCTCCTCGGTGGTGGGCTGCGGGAAATCTTCGGGGTCCAGCGTCTCGTCATCGGCGAGGGCGAGCAGGGCGCCGGCGCGGGTGAGGCGCCAGACGTGGAAACTGGCGGTGGCAAAGCGGCTGGGCACAAGCTCGGCCCAGCCGAGATCGGCCATCGCCTGCAGCATCTCGTCGGGCGCGGTGCCCCGGATCGTCTCGACCCGGTTGCGGCAGGTTCGCGCCCGGTCGCCCTTCGGCGGGTTCGGCAGGCCGAGGGCGTGGCGCGCGTGGTGGCGCTGGCGGGGGGAGAGGGTGGGGGTGGTCATGACTGCGCCCGGCTGCGGGCAAGCCAGTTGGCGAGCAGGATGAAAACCACCCCGACGAGGAGCGCCCCGGAGAAGTCATCGCCGGCCGCGCGCCGCGCGCCGGCATCGAGCAGGACGTTGAGCGCAAGCCACCACAAGAAAGCTGCGGCTGCAAAATCAAGAAACCTCATCCCCGTGCCCTCCCGGCGTCGGACATGCCGTCGATCATCTTGCGGTTGGCGTAGCGTCGGCCACATCGATGATGGCGCGGTCGACGGCCGCTTCGATCTGCAGGCGCGAGAACCAAGGAAAACTCATCTGCAACTCGGCAATCGCGTACGCCCGGCGGGCGCGCAATCGGGGGGATGTGGTCTCGGCGCCGTTCATCCCCGCGCCCTCCGGCCCGCCGCCTGCCGGAACAGGCCGCAGGGGCTGCCGCGGCGGGCGGTGACGAGGTGGACCGGCGCGCCGTCCGGGCTGATGCCAAGGGGCGTCACCGCCGCGCGGTCGGGGTCGTCGAACATCGGGGCTTCGTTGATCTCGCGGTCGAGGTCGGACACCTTGTCCCGCACGATGAGGCGGGTGGCGGCGCCAAGGCCGGCGCGAGCAGGAACGCGGCGATGGCCGCGAACCAGAACAGGGTGGTGGATTCGGCAAGCGGCGCGGACATCACGGCCTCCTCGGGTTTCAAAGGTGGTCCGCCTGCGCGGACCATGACGGCGCGGCGCGGGGCGGGTGGGGCGGCCGGGGTGGCCGGCCCTGTGGATCACGCCACGCGGCGGGCCTTTTCGCGGGCCTTGACGCGGGCAACAAAGAGGTCGCGGGCGCGTTCGATCAGGCTGTCGGCGGTGGCGCGGGCGATGCCGGCGCGCGCGAAATCGCCGATGACGACGCAGTCGCCGCGGCTGCTCACCTCGTCGATGATGTCGGCCATCCGCGCCACGGTGGCGGCCTCGCCCACGGGCGCGCGGCGGGCCGGGGCGCGGGAGCGGATCAGGGTGTTGACGGTCATGGGGTCGGTCTCCGGTCGGGTGTTGCGTGTCGGGCATCCGCTGCTGCCGGCGGCGCGCGCCGGCAGGGCGGGAGGCGCGGGCGGTCAGAAGTCGGAGGGGTCGAAGTCTTCCGCGCCGGGTTCTTCCGGGTGAACCTCGGCGAGTTCGTTGGCGTACAGAGGGCGCGTCATGAAGCTGACATTCCGGAAGGTCAGCACGTATTGCGATGCGCGATCGATGCTCGCGATCTGCTGAATGACCCGCCCAATCGTGTTGGAACGGCGCACTCGCACCACTTGGCCAAGGCGGAAATCGAAATGCTTGGTCTGCCTGCGGAGCGATGTCGGCTCCAGCCCGTCGATATGCTTGCTCTGCCCGCCCCATTCTGCCTGCACGTGGACCACCCCGCACAGCGGGCAGGGCCGCGCGTCGCCGCCTTCGGCCGGCGCCTCGTCGGGGTCCAGTTCGTGGTGGGCCTGCAGCTCCTGGGCGCGGGCGATTGCGGCCAGAATGTCGCGGGCGTCGTCTTCGGTGTCGAATTTCAGGATGATCATGTGCATCGGGCTGGTCTCCAGGCATCCGGTGCTGCCGGCGTCGCGCGCCGGCAGGGCGGGAGGCGCGAGGGTCAGTTGTGGGCGGACGGGGGCGGGGCGTCGGCCTCGGCGGCGGGCGTCCAGAGTTCGTAGTCAACGCTTTCGACTCAGAAGCGCGTGTAGAGGTGATCGCCCCCGGAAGCGCAGCTGACCCGCATGTCGAGGCGCACGCCGTATCTGCTGGTGAAAATCGATTCGGAGGTGTCCGGCGCGGCCAGATGCGCCGCGTTCAATTCCAGCACGATCTGCGGCATGCCGATGCCTTTCTGGTTGTGGCCGTTGCGCGGGGTGACGATGTCGCCCGGCTTGAACGGGCAGCCGTTGGCCATCATCGCGGCGTAGGTGTCGAACTGCTGGCGCAGGTCCATCACCATCGCCTCGGGCAGCGGGGCGGGCGCCGGCAGGGCGTCGTCGTCATCGTCGAGGCCGAGCATTCGGGCGGTCATTCGCATCAGGCAGGTCCTTCGGAAAAAGGCCCCGGCCGGAGCCGGGGCGGAGGTCAAAGGGAGGTTCGCAAACTCGAAAGCAACTCGTGTCGGGTGATGGGGTCAGGCCATCGCTGCCTCCTTTCGCGGGAGACGGTGGGCGCCCGCCGGAAACGCCGGATCCGGACACAGGACCCGCCCGGCGGGCGCCCGGCCCGAGGGGAGGAGGTCTCGGGCCGTGGGAATAAACTACGTTTCGCAGTTTATCCTGTCAACTGCAAAACGCAGTTTTCCCGAGCGCGATCGGCGGAACGCAGTTTGCGCCGCAACTTGCGGCACCTCGCGGCGCGCCGTATCGTGCATGCCGCGCAACAGGGCTGCGGGGGGCGGACATGAAATTCTCAGGGGTAATCGTGATGGCCGGCGTGTTGCTGGCCGGCTGCCAGACAACCGGCGGAACGGCGGCGGACATCGCGGCGCGCGGGCGGGTGCCGGCGGACTACAAGGCTGCGGTGGTGGCGCTGTTGCGCGAGCGGCTGAAAGACCCTTATTCGGTGCGGAGCGCGGAAATTACCGCGCCGCTCGAGATCTTCGCCGGGCTGGTCAATGGCGGGCGGCGGCCGGGGGTGTGCGTGCGGTTCAATTCGAAGACTCGTTCGGCGCCTACACCGGCATCGAGACCTTCGTGCTCGCCTTCAACGACGGGCAGGCCTTCGGCTCGTTCAAGGCCGGGATCTTCGGCAACTGCGAGAACGCGATCTGGGAGCCGTTCCCGGAAGCCGAGCGGATCGGCTAGAACTTGAACTCGGCGCCGCTGTTGGTCTCGCGTTCCCGGATCTCCGAATCGATGCAGATCTTCAGCAGGCCGTAGCTGCCGCCGCCGCCCATGGTCGCCACGCGCTGGCAATGCGTGGCGATGCTTTCGGCGATGCCGCTCCAGCGCGCCTTCAGCTCGTCGTAGTCGCTCTGTTCGGAGCGGAAGCAGATGCCGAACAGGCCTTCCGAGTAGCCACCGCTGAGGCTGGCAAGCCGCGTGCAGTGGCTTTTCGGGTCGAAGCGCGGGAGCTCCCCGGCGGTGGCCGGGCCGGCGAGCAATGCCGCCGCGATCAGGATCATGCGCCGCATCGTCTGCCTCACTCGTTGATCAGGGCCGCCACCACGCGGCGACGAAGTTGATCTCGATGCCCGTTTCCCCGCCGTTCAGCGGGATCGCGGCCTGAAACGCGGGATCGTCCGATTCCGGCACCAGCCACACCTCGCCCTCGCGGCGGATCTTCACCGTCTTTATCGTGCTTTCGCGGGTGCCGTCGGGCTTGGCGCGGTCGATGTGGTAACGCTTGCCGGGCACCAGATCGCGCGCGCCGTCGTGCTTGCGCATCAGCACCACGATCGTTCCGGCCGGGTAGACCTGGTTCATCGATTCGCCGCGCACGATCGCGCCGTAAAGCGGCCAGCCCTGGAATTCAGGGCGGTCGGGGATGAACACGTCGAATTCCTCGTCCGGCGCGAGCACGTGGTTTTCCGACCAGACGCCGGCCTGCAGATAGCCGGACACCGACACCCGGCGCATCGTCTCGGGCGTGCGCGAGGTCGGCTCGCCCTTGCCGCTCATCAGCCACGATGCCGAAACGCCAAGCCCTCGCGCATATTTTTCCGCCAGCGCCTGGGGAAAGCCCCGCGTGCCGCGCGTGCCGGTCTCGTGCGCCTGCAGCGTCTTTTCGTTCACGCCCAAAGCCTCCGCCGCCAGCTTGATCTGGTCGAAGCGGCGTTCGCGCGCCCAGCGCAATCGGTCGTGGTGGGTGGCCCATCTGGAAGTCGTCATACGACGGAACGTAGTCTGCCCGTCACTGCATTTGGTGGTTTTGCCGCTTGACGCATCAAACTGCGAAACGTAGTTTGAGCGCATGTCATCAACCGAATGCAGTTCCATGGACATCTCCGGGCTTCGTAATCACGCCGACGTGATCGCCTTTTTCGGCAACAAGCGGCTCGCCGAACTGCTCGACGTGCCCGCCCGAACCGTGGGCGCGTGGCGGCTGCGCAATTCCATTCCCGGCCCTCGGCTGCTCGCCGTGGTGCGGGCGGCGGAAAACGCGGGCGTGCCGCAGATCACGCTCGGGCTCCTCGCCGAAATGGCGGAGCGCACCGCCGCCGGCGCCGAGCAAGCCGCCGCCCCCTCACCCCAGCCCTCTCCCGCCAGGGGAGAGGGCCTTTGCCCGGAGGCTGCCGAATGAGCACCGAGATCGGCACCCTGCTACTTGAGCTTCCAGCCCTTGAGGCCCTTGAAGGTGTTGCGGAATTTGAGCCGTACACGGTCGAGTGCGACACGCTTGGCCTGCGCTTTCACCTCGCCCCATGTTCCGAGGAGCGCGCCGCAGCTCTTGCAGCGGACCCGGGCACTGTCCGGCTCGACCCCGTCAGCGACGTCGAGCTTTTCGAGCTCCTGGCTGCCGCAGGTTGGGCAGGCGAGGGTGATCCCGATCTTGCTTTCCATGGTTCGTCTCCGTGCGCGCCTTGCGCGGGGATGGAAGGGGCTGGCCCTCGGCGGGAGGGCCGGCCCCACACTTTTTCCGCGCAATCGGATCGCGCGGCAAGTGCCGATCCGGAGACGGAGGCACAATGACCGCCCGCCCGCACTGCCAGAAGCCGCAGGCCTGCGAGGCGCTGAGCGCCGACCGGCACTGCAACACCTGCCACATGCGGCGCATGCGCCATGACCCGGAGGTGGCGCGCAACCGGGAGGCGGCGATGCAGGCGGAACAGGCCCGGCGCACCGCCCGATCCGAGCAGCGGATCGCCGACGTGGTGGCGATGACCGCCGAGGGGCTGGACCTTCCGACCATTTCCGCCGCGCTGAAACTGAGCAAGGGCACGGTGTGCAAGATGCGGCGCATTGCCCGCCAGCGCGCCGAGCTGCCGACGAGCGCCACCCCCACGGGCGGCATGGCCCGCGTCTGGAGCGCCGACGAGGACGCCGCCCTTGCCGATCTCTGGGCGGCGGGCCTGCCGGTGCCGCAGATCAAGCGGGCGATGCGCGACCGCTTCGCCATTTCCGACCACACCGTGTCGCGCCGCCTCCACACGCTGACGATCAACGAGGTGATCAAGCCCCGCCCGCGTGAGGACGCCCCGGCGCCCGAACCCGAGGCCGCGCCGCAGCAGCGTCCGCGCCCGTCGCTGGCGCCGGTGCCGAGTCTGGCCCGCCCGCTGCCGGTGATCGTCAGCCGCCGCACCGGCGAGGTGATCGCGTGATCGGTCTGCATCTCGCCCCCTCCTGATTTCGCCCCAGAACCGGCCCCGCGCCGCTTCTGCACTGCACCATCCCCGATCTGCGCAAAAACACCTAGGAAACAAGATGAGCGAAAGTTTCCACAATCCGGACGCGAGACAGCCGGCGCTGCGCGGGATGACCGCGCGGCTGAAAGGGGCGACCCGGGCGGCGCTGGAGGCGCTGGCCACGGCCGACGAGACCGGGCGCGCCCGGGCCGCAAGGCTGACCGGGGCGGCGCCCGGCACGCTGAGCCGCTGGGCCTCGCCCGACCATGACGACGTGATCTCGATCACCGCCGCGCTCACCCTCGAGGCGGCGATCGGCGCGCCGGTGTTCGCCCCGGTGTTTGCCGAGGCGGCCGGCTGCGCGCTGGCGCCGATGGACAGCGCCCCCGCCGGCACCGACGTGTCGGGGGCGCTTCTTGGCGTGGTGCGCGAAAGCGGCGCGCTGATCGGCGGCATCGGCGCGGCGCTCGCCGACGGCACTGTGACCCCGGCCGAACTGCGCGGCCTCTTGGACCTGATGAGCGGCGAGATCACCGCGCTCAGCACCACCCAGCGCGAGCTTTCCGCCGCGCTCGCCGAAGGCGGCAAGGCCACAACCCGGCGCAAGGGGGGCAAGTGATGCGCTTTTCGATCCCGAGAGGTTTGCGGTGGCTGCCCTGGCCGGCGTGGGCGGTGGTGGAGGCGGTGTGCTGGATGCGCGCGCGGTTTCATCAGACCCGCTGCGAGGCGGCCGAACGCGCGGCCCTCGCGCGCCCCGGCCCGCAGCTGCCCGGCGACCCCAGCCTCTGGCTGCGGTCGACCACCACGAAGCCGCCACCCGCCGGGCGATCGCGCTCGGGATTCTGGCGATGCGGAGGGCGACGCGATGATCCTCGTCCTGACCATCTGCCTCGTCGCCGCCCCGGCGGACTGCGAAACCCGCGAGCTGCGCGGCCGGGCCGACGCGCTGGCCTCCGGCTGCATGATCGCCGCCGTGGCCGAGATCGCCCGCTGGAGCGCCGCGCATCCGAAATGGCGGGTCGCGGGCTGGAAATGCCGGGCGGACGAGGTGCGGGCATGAGCGCCGCCGCCGACGCCCCCGTGCCGGTGATCTCCGAAGGCACGGCCAACGCCTACATCGACAGCCAGTGGCTGCTCTGGCGCGCCCTGGGCGTGCCGGACTGGCTGCTGCCGCGATCCCGCGTGGCGGGGCGGGGGCAGGAGCCCGGCATCGTCCGCGCGCTGTTCTTCAACGACCGCAACACGCTGATGGCCGTGGTCCAGTGCGAGCACGGGGTCTGGACCTCGGTCCTGCCCGCCTCGCGGCTGCGCCCGGCCCCGGCTGACGAGGTGGCGTCATGAGGTCCGGCGTCTACCGCTACGTGCGCATCCCGCGCGCCGAGGCCTATCTCGCCGCCGGCTGGCTGGCGACCCCGGCCTTCGACGACTGCCACCACGGCCGCTTCGCGATCCTGATGCGCGCCTGCGCCTGCAACCCGGACGGGGTGAGCCCGTGAGCGCGCCTTCGGCACGCGGCCTGTTCCGCGCCACCGGCAAGACCCCCCGGCCTGTCGCGATCCGCGATCTCATCACCGGCGAGATTCGCAAGGTGGAGGGCGGGCTGGAGCGCGAGAAGGACGACTTCAACCGGACCCCGCCGGAGCCGACGCGGGCGTTTCTGGCGACCGAGGGCGGGCGGCTGCGCAGCTTCGGCAAGGTCTGGGAGCCGGCGGCCGGCGACGGGGCGATGGTGCGCGAGCTGGTGGCCGCCGGGCTCGATGTGGTGGCGTCCGACCTGATCGACCGGGGCTGCGGCGCCGAAATCCGCAGCTTCTACGACTACGCCACCCCGCCGGCCCCGGCAATCGTAACCAATCCGCCGTTTCAGGACTGCGGCTGGGGCAACGGCAAGGCGCGCTGGCTGCGCCACGCGCTGGCGATGCCGGATCTGCGCTACATGGCGCTGCTTCTCAACTGGTCGTGGCCGGGCGCCGGCGGCCTCGGGCCGTTCTGGGCCGAGCACCCCCCGGCCCGGGTCTACCTGATGCGCTGGAAGATCGACTTCACCGGGCAGGGCGCCCCGCCGGCGCTGCACGCCTGGTTCGTCTGGGACGCGGCGCACCGCGCCCGCCACGGCGGCGAGACCGTGCTGCGGATGCTGGACCGGGCCGACGCCCGGCAGGGGGAAATGTTCGGCGACGAGAGGGAGGCGGCGGAGTGACTGCCCTCCTCGACATGCCCGCGACCTGCCGGCGGATCCTGATCGGCTGCGAGACATCCGGCGTGGTGCGCCGGGCATTCGCCGCGCTCGGCCATGACGTCTGGTCGGTGGACCTGCTGCCGGCCGAGGACGGATCCAACCGCCACATCATCGGCGACGTGCGCGACCATCTGGACGACGGGTGGGACCTGCTCGCCGTCATGCACCCGCCCTGCACCCGGCTGTGCAATTCCGGGGTGCGCTGGCTGCACGTGCCGCCGCCCGGGCGGACGCGCGACGAGATGTGGGCGGAACTCGACGCGGGCGCCGCGCTGTTTTCGGCCTGTTTTTCCGCGCCTGTGCCGCGCGTGGCGGTCGAAAATCCCGTGATGCACCGTCACGCCCGCGAGCGGATCGCCGGATTGATCCGGCCGCAGATCGTGCAGCCGTGGTGGTTCGGCGACCCGGCGTTCAAGGCGACAGGGTTTTACCTCCGCGGCCTGCCGCCGCTGGTGGCCACCGACCGGCTGACCCCGCCGAAGCCGGGCAGCGACGCGCATCGGGCGTGGTCCGCCGTGCACCGCGCCTCGCCCGGCCCCGACCGCTGGCGGATTCGAAGCCGGACATCCGAGGGGATTGCCCGGGCGATGGCAGCGCAGTGGACCGCAGCGATGGCGGCGGAGCCTGACCAGATGGATCTTTTCCGGGAGGCGGCGGAATGAGTGACGACCTCGACATTCTCCCGATCGACCTCGACGAGGCCTACCAGCAGCTGGACCGGGCGCGGGAGGCGCATGACGAGCGGGGGACGGACGCCAATTACGTGCACCTGCTGGAATGCCAGAACCGGGTGCTGCGCGGCGAGATCAACCGCCGCGACGCGGCCCTGCGGCGGGCCGGGGCCGACCGGTTCCGCGAGATCTGCGACCGGCGCCGCGGCGGGCGAATCGCTCTAGAGGGGGCACAATGACGGACATGCTCGAGGCGGCGCTGGCCTTTGCCGCGCGGGGATGGCGGGTGTTTCCCTGCGACCCGACGCCGACCAAGCCGCGCGCGAAAAGCCCGCTGATCGGCACCGACCGCGACCGCGACAACAAGCCGATTGCCGGCAGCGGCTGGCCGGCCAAGGCGAGCGCCGACCCCGAGCGGATCCGCGCCTGGTGGACGCGCTGGCCGAAGGCGCTGATCGGCATGGCGCCCGGCTGGGCTGACGGGTTCGTCGTCGACCTCGATCCCAAGGGCGAGAGCGTGGCGGATGTGGAGGCGCGGCTGGTGGCCGCGATCGGCGCCCCGTTGCCGGCCTGCGCGCGGACGATCACCCAGAGCGGCGGGCGGCATCTGTGGTTTGCCCGGCCGGAGGGGGGGCTTGGCAACGGCACGCCGGGGCTGCCCAACATCGACATCCGCTGCGATGCCGGCTACGTGATCCTGCCGCCCTCGGTGATGGGCAACGGGGCGGCCTACGCCTGGGAGGGCGAGGCCTTCGACCCGGCCACGGCGCCGGCCGCGCCCGAGGCGCTGCTGGCGCTGATCCGCGACAAGGGCAAGGTGGGCAAGGGGGATGCGCCCCGCAACCCCTCCTCAGCCCCGCATTTGGAGGCCCGGCGCGCATCCTGGCCGGGACGATGGATGCCGGCGACACCGCCGTGCGGCGCTATGCCCGGGCCGCGCTGGACCGGATCGTTTCCGAGGCTTCCGGCACGCGCCCGGCGGGCGGGGCAAGGCGGTGTTTGCCGCGGCCTGCGCGCTGGGGCGGTTCGTGGCGGCCGGGGCGCTTTCGGAGCGCGA
>NZ_MCRJ01000102.1 GCF_001720135.1 Methylobrevis pamukkalensis | reverse complement strand
CTCCGCAGATGTGACCTGCATCGCCGGACGTGACGGCCTGCCAGCGGCCCTGCTCAGATAAGGACGGGCCGGCAAGACTGACGCTGCCTCAATAGCGCGCGACAGCGAAGATGGGCGCACGGGCGCCATCGTCTCCGGCTGAGCTGTGCAGTGCCCGGCCCTGCCTTCAGCTCGTCCGAGAGGGTGTCTCACGGACACGCTCCACCATCGCCTCGACAACACTTTTCCGCCATGCCACATCTTGCAGGTGCATTGCCATCCGGGGAACACCGCGATGATGGGTTTCGAGTTCGGGCATTTCCTCCGGCCCTGGCGCCTGCTGCGCCGGTTTGCGCTGGCCCTGCCGTTCGTCCTGCCGGCGCTGCCGGCCGCCGCCGAGCCGGCGCTTTGGGTGGCCCGCGACGACGACAGCACGGTCTACATCCTCGGCACCATCCACGTGCTGAAGCCCGGCACGGCCTGGCTGACGCCGGAGATCCGCGCCCGTTTCGACCACGCCGACGAACTGATCCTCGAGGCGGACATCCGCTCGCCGATGCTGTCGGTGATCGCCACCCTCGGCACCAGCCCCGACCGTCCGCTGTCGCAGCGTCTTTCCCCCGATGACCTTGCCTATGTGAAGCGGGTCGCCGCCGATCTCGGCGCCGATTTCCCGACCCTCGATCCGCTGCGCCCCTGGCTTGCCGCCGTCACCCTGAGCAGCATCGCCGCCCAGAACGCCGGCTACCGCGACCAGGGCGCCGACCTCCAGCTCCTGCGCCTTGCGGTCATCGCGGACAAGCCCGTGGAGGGCTTCGAGACCGCGCGCCAGCAGTTCGAGATCTTCGCCGGCCAGAGCGAGGAGGAGGAGATCGCCATGCTGCTGTCCGTCCTCGACCAGGCCGAGGGTGTCGGCGAGATCTTCGACGACATGACCGGCGCCTGGCTGAGCGGCGACGAGGACAATCTCTCCCGGATCCTGATGGCGAGCATGGGCACCGCCGGACCTGACTTCCGCCGCCGTCTCCTGACCGATCGCAACCGCGACTGGGCGGACCAGATCGCGGCCCGCATGAAGGGCGCGGGCGCGACCTTCGTGGCGGTCGGCGCCGCCCACCTCTCCGGACCGGACAGCCTGCAGCATTTTCTGGCTGAGAAGGGCATCACGGTCGACCGCGTGGATCTGACCGGGGAAAGCCGGCCGAACATAAAGTGATCGGCCCTCCCCTCTGCGCCGGCGATGCACTATCTTCGCCCGATGCAGAATCATCCGACCCCCGCGTCCGGAGCCCATCGGGACGACGCCAACGCCGATCTCCGGTCCGGCCCCCAGTCTGGCCCGAGACCCGGCTCGATCGCCGCCCGCGCCATGGGCGCCGCCCGGCCGGCCGCCTATCTCGACAATCTCAATCCCGAGCAGCGTGACGCGATCCTGACCCTCGACGGGCCGCTGCTGGTGCTGGCCGGCGCCGGCACCGGCAAGACGCGGGTGCTGACGACGCGCATCGCCCACATCCTCGCCACCGGTCGGGCCTTCCCCTCGCAGATCCTCGCGGTGACCTTCACCAACAAGGCTGCCCGCGAGATGAAGGAGCGCATCGGCCACCTTGTCGGCGGCGCGGTCGAGGGCATGCCCTGGCTCGGCACCTTCCACTCGATCGGCGTCAAGATGCTGCGCCGCAACGCCGAACTCGTCGGCCTGCGCTCGGATTTCTCGATCCTCGACACCGACGACCAGATCCGCCTGATGAAGCAGCTGATCCAGGCGGAAGGCATCGACGAGAAGCGCTGGCCCGCGCGCCAGCTCGCCGGCCTGATCGACACGTGGAAGAACCGCGGCCTGTCGCCGAAGGACATTCCCGAGGGCGACGCCCGCTCCTTCGGCAACGGCCGCGGCCGCGAGCTCTATGCCGCCTATCAGGACCGCCTGAAGGTGCTGAACGCGGTCGACTTCGGCGACCTGCTGCTGGAAGGCCTGCGCCTGCTGCGCGACAATCCGGACGTGCTTGCCGACTATCACGGCCGCTTCCGCTTCATCCTCGTCGACGAGTATCAGGACACCAACGTCGTCCAGTATCTCTGGCTGCGGCTTCTCGCCCAGGGATCCAAGAACATCTGCTGCGTCGGCGACGACGACCAGTCGATCTACGGCTGGCGCGGCGCGAGGTGGACAACATCCTGCGCTTCGAGAAGGATTTTCCGGGCGCCAAGGTGATCCGGCTGGAGCGCAACTACCGCTCCACCACCCATATCCTCGCCAGCGCCTCGCATCTGATCGCCCACAACGAGGCCCGGCTCGGCAAGACGCTGTTCACCGACAGCACCGATCCGGACGCCGAGAAGGTGCGCGTCGCCGCCGCCTGGGATTCCGAAGAGGAAGCCCGCTCGATCGGCGACGACATCGAGCGGCTGCAGCGCAATGGCCAGAGCCTCGACCAGATCGCCATCCTTGTGCGCGCCTCGTTCCAGATGCGCGAGTTCGAGGACCGTTTCGTCACCCTCGGCGTGCCCTACCGCGTCGTCGGCGGCCCGCGCTTCTACGAGCGGCTCGAGATCCGCGACGCGCTGGCCTATCTGCGCGTCGTCCTGCAGCCGGCCGACGATCTCGCCTTCGAGCGGATCGTCAACACGCCGCGCCGCGGCATCGGCGACGCGACCGTGCAGATCCTGCATGCCTACGCCCGGCCGAACCGGGTGCCGCTGACCGAGGCGACCCTGACGCTGCTGCAGACCGAGGAGCTCAAGGGCAAGGCCCGCACCGGCCTGCGCGAGCTGATGGCCTCGCTGGAGCGCTGGCGCGGCCAGATCGACGCCCTCCCCCACACCGAGCTGGCCGAGATGATCCTCGACGAGAGCGGCTACACCGAGATGTGGCAGAACGACCGCTCGGCCGAGGCACCGGGGCGGCTGGAAAACCTCAAGGAGCTGATCCGCTCCATGCAGGACTTCGAGTCGCTCGCCGGCTTCCTCGAACACATTTCGCTGGTGATGGACCGCGACGCCAACGACAACGCCGAGGCGGTGTCGCTGATGACGCTGCATTCGGCCAAGGGCCTGGAATTCGACACGGTGTTCCTGCCCGGCTGGGAGGAAGGGCTGTTCCCCCACCAGCGCGCCCTCGACGAGACCGGCCGCGCCGGCCTTGAGGAGGAGCGCCGCCTCGCCTATGTCGGCATTACCCGGGCGCGCAAGCGCGCGACGATCTGGTTTGCCTCCAATCGGCGGATCCACGGCACCTGGCAGTCGTCGATCCCCTCGCGCTTCCTCGACGAACTGCCGGCTGCCCATGTGGATGTGGTGGAACAGGGCGCGAGTTACGGCGGCTATGGCCGCAGCAACTACGGCGCCTATGGCGCGAGCCGCTTCGACCGCGCCCAGAGCTTCTCGTCGAGCTACGACACCCCCGGCTGGCAGCGCGCGCAGGCCAACCGCGCGGCGAACGCCGGTGGCGCGCAGCCGATGCGCAGCGGTCCGAAGATGATCGAGGGCGAGCTGATCGCCCGTTCGGTCGTCGGCGGCGAGCCGAAATATGTCTCCGGTGCCCGGATCTTCCACGACAAGTTCGGCTACGGCGACGTGGTCTCGGTCGACGGCAACAAGCTGACGGTCGATTTCGACAAGGCGGGCCGCAAGAAGGTCGTCGACAGCTTCGTCCGGAACGGCTGACCGGCGCGTTCGCGCGGCGGCATCGACGCACAAAAAATGGCCCTGCACCTTCCGGTACAGGGCCAGTCTTGCTCACGTCTGCCTGTTCGACTGTCAGCTGGCCCGGAGGCCAGACGCAGCTTACTGCGTCACCGTACCCGTCGTGCCGGTGGCCGGCGCGGTCGTGGCCGGGGTGTCGGTGGTGGCCGAACCCGTGCTCGGCTGCATCGGCTGCTCGGCAGCCTTCTCGGCGAGCGTCACGTATTCGGGAGCGGATTCAAGCGACTCGCGGTTGGTGTCGAGGACCACGCGGGTGGTGTTCTCGTTGTCCGAGACCACGACGAACTTGTCGTAGTTGACCGCGACATCCTTGGTGCCGATGCCGAGGAAGCCGCCCACGCCGACGACGAGCGCCTTGATCTGGCCGTCCTCGGTGGCGATCACATCGGTCACTTCGCCGATGCCTTCGTCCTGGCTGTTGTAGATGCTCTCGCCCATCAGTTCGCTGGCAAGAACCTCACCGGTCATCTGCTCGCCGTAGAACATCTCGTCGCTCGCCGGCTTCATCGCCGAATCGGTCGAGGTCGCACCCATGCCCGGCGCGGGGTCGCCGCATCCGGCGTGGCCGACGGCGTGGTCTCGGACGGGGTCGTGGTGTCGGACGGGCTGTTCATCTCCGCAGGAGGCGCCATCGGATCCTGGGTGGCCGGGGCGTTCTGCGCCATGGCCGGGGTCATGGCGAGCATGGCGGCAACGGCCGTAGCGGTCATCAGAGTCTTCATGATCTTTCTCCCATATTCATCAATCTTGAAGCTGCCGGCCCTTCGCTGTCTAACAAGTAGAAGCAATGAAGCCCGCAGCCTTTCAGAGCGGCACAATTTCCAACGACTGTGAAACTACACATGCGTCGGAGCGTCGCGTCCGTCTGATCGATAAACACGGTCAAAGATGAAAGGTTCCGCGAAAACCGGGACGAGGCCAGGGGCGGCGTTGCTCAGGGAGCCTGAGCGAGAGGCCGCCGGAGAAGCGACGGATGCCGCCCGCGCGCCATGCTGAAAGCGGCCCTCGTCCGCCATGGCACGCCCGCCGTTCAGGGCCGCCCGAGCGGCCGGGTCGCTTCGGAAAGCCAGGCGAGCGCGTCCGCATCCTCGACCAGCGGCCCGACCCGGCTGGCAACCTCGGCGTGATAGGCATCGAGCCAGCCGATCTCGGCGTCGGTCATCAGCGACGGCTCGACGAGCCGCGTGTCGATCGGCGCGAAGGTCAGCGTCTCGAAGCCCATCATCGGCCGCTCGCCGCCGGGCAGCGGCGCCGCCTCGGTGACGATCACCAGATTCTCGATGCGGATGCCCCAGGCGCCGTCCTTGTAATAGCCGGGCTCGTTGGAGAGGATCATCCCCGGCAGCAGCGGCACATGGCTCGCCTTGGAAATCCGCTGCGGCCCCTCGTGCACGGACAGGTAGACCCCGACCCCGTGGCCGGTGCCGTGGTCGAAGTCCAGCCCCGCGCTCCACAGCGCCTGCCGGGCGAGCACGTCGAGGTGGGCGCCGGTCGTGCCCTTCGGGAACCGCGCCATGGAAATCGCGATCATGCCCTTCAGCACGCGGGTGTAGCGGTCGCGCATCTCCGCGGTGGGCTCGCCCACGATCACCGTGCGGGTGATGTCGGTGGTGCCGTCCTCATACTGGGCGCCGGAATCGATCAGGAAGATCTCGCCGCGCCGCAGCGGCAGGTTCGAGGCGGTGGACACCCGGTAATGCGGGATGGCCGCATGCGGCCCCGCCGCCGAGATCGTGTCGAAGGAAATCTCCTTCAGCATCCCGGTCGCGGCACGGAATTCCTCCAGCTTGCGCGCGACCGCCACCTCGTCGAGCCCGCCTTCGGCCGCGTTCGCGTCGAGCCAGGCGAGGAACCGGACCATCGCCGCGCCGTCGCGCAGATGCGCCGTGCGCGTGCCGGAAAGCTCCGCCGCATTCTTCGTCGCCTTCGGCAGCACCACCGGATCGTCGCCCTCGACGAGACGCGCGCCCGACGCGATGAGGCGGTCGGCGATGGCGGCGGCCACCGCCTTCGGATCGACCAGCACGCGGGCGGCGGACAGTCCCAGCCCGTCCAGCGCCCCCGCGAAGGAGGCCGGCTCGACCACATCGCCAATCGCCTCCAGCCCGGCCCGCACGGTGTTGGACAGCTTGCGGCCGTCGACGAACAGCTGCGGCCGCCCGTCTGCCCGCAGGATGGCGAAGGCGAGCGGCACCGGCGTATGGGCGACGTCGCTGCCGCGGATGTTGAAGGTCCAGGCGATCGAGTCGGTCGAGGTCAGCACCGCGGCATCTGCCCGGGCCGCGGCAATGGCCTTGCCGATCCGTGCGATCTTGTCCCCTGCTGTCTCGCCGGCGAGCGCGTCGGCATGAAGGCTTACCGCGCCCAGTGGGGGCGCGGGCCGGTCCGTCCACACCGCGTCGAGCGGGTTGTCGGCCAGCCGGACGAGGTCGGCGCCGGCCTCCGCCAGAGCCGCCTCCAGCCGGCGCAGTTCGGCGACCGTGTGCAGCCAGGGATCGACGCCGAGGCGCGCGCCCTTCGGCAGGGCCGCAGCAAGCCAGCCGGAGACGGGGTCGTCGACGAGATGGCGTGCCTCGAAGGCGGCAGGGTCGATCTGGCCGCGGACCTGGATCGTATAGCGGCCGTCGACGAACACGGCCGCCCGGTCGGCGAGCACCGCGCACAGGCCGGCCGACCCGGTGAAGCCGGTGAGCCAGGCGAGGCGCTGGGCGGACGGCGGGATGTATTCGCCCTGATACTCGTCCGCGAGCGGAACCAGAAAGCCGTCCAGCCCCCGCCGCGCGAGCTCGGCGCGAAGTTTCGCCAGCCGCTCCGGGCCGTGGCTCGGGTCGGATCTGCTTTCGAAGTCCTGGAACATGGAATGGCGCCGCCAGCGAGAGAGGAAGATGCCGGCACGCGCCGGGCGACCAGAAGACGGCACGCTCCCGCTCCGGTCAAGCCGGCCTTGCGCGGAGCCTCCTCCCGCGTGGCTCCGCGGCTGTCCGCCGAACGCGCGATTCCTTCATGAAATCAAAGTAAACGGAGAATGAAGCTCCGGAACCGCGGCAACGTCTGCTGCCGGAGACAGGTCACGCCCCGAAAAGACGGATCCGCGTCGAAGGCCCCTACTTGTTACATTTTCCCCGTTGCCCCATGTATGAGGGACGTATACGAGGCTGCGATACGGGGTTGGCTGGTCGAAGCTCTTGTCCGGCCAGCCTTCAACGTGCGTTGAAAAATTTGCCGTGCCTTGAAACCGGCAGCCGGTGCCTTGCGTAGCGTAATGAACGGACGCCCCGCCAAGGGGCGCGAAAAGAACTCCGAGGAGGAGACATGATCGAATTCAAGACCTTCAAGACCGGTCCGGCAGCTGCCATCTGCGAGCGCCTCGGCTTCGACATTTCCTCCTGCACCACCTGGGACGAATTCACCACCATCATGGATCGCGCCGGATCGTCATCGGAAGACATCCAGCGGCTCGCCGCCTCGCTCAGCAAGGGAGAAAAGGCGGTTCTCTGCTCGGTGCTGGCGGCCGCCGATTTCATGGCGCTTGCCGACGAGATCGCCGACGGGGAATTCTGGCAGCTGATGGACTTCACCAACGGCGAGCAGCGTCAGGCCATCGCCAGCGCCATCTCCCACAGCTGACGGAGTCGGGGCCGCGCCAGGCCCCTGTCCGCCCATCTGGTCCGGAATGACCCGCCCCGGGTTGCCGGGCCCAGATGTCCAGACCGACAGGTGCCGAAAGCTGGTGCAATGCGGCCGGCGCAGGACAGGCGCGTCCAGAACGCGGTTCCCATCGCCCCGCGCCACCGGTAGTATTTCGCAGCGCAACATCAAATTTTGCAGCGCACGCTCGACGTCGGCGCTGCAGTCGGGAACACGCCGGGAGGAGACCCGGCGTCACCACGATCTTGCGATGTGCGCGGGAGGAAGAACCGGCGGGTCCAGACAGGATCCGCTCCAGTGTGACTTCCGCGTGCCCGGCAAAGCCGGGTCCCGTGCCCGATGCGAGACGATGACACCATGTCCACCCGCACCGACCCGGCTCGTCCGACCACCCGGCGCCTTGGCGGCGGCATCTTCCGCCGCACTTTCGAAGCCATGCTCGGCGCCCGCGAGCGCCAGGCCCACTGGATCTCCAGCCGCTATCTCTCGGCGCTCGACGCCGAGACCCTCGCTTCGCTCGGCTATGACGAGGACCGGATCCGCCGTCTGCTGCGCCACGGGTCGCAGTGGTGATCAGCGCGCGGCCCTTCTCAGCCGTGGGACAGGACTGAGGATCCGGCAGGTGCGCGCCCGACATCGCCGCGCCTGAGGCGTCAGTCCGCCCACCACGGCGTCGGACGGTGCGCGCGCAGCGACAGCACCAGCGTCGCCCAGCCCTCGCGCACGAAGGCCGCCTCGCGGCGGAACCCCTGCGCGCGGAAAGCGGCGTCGACCTCGGCCGCCTGCGACGCGAGCAGGCCGGAGAGGACAACGGTTGCGCCCGGCATCGCCCGGGCCCGGATCTCCGGCGCCAGTCGCTTGAGCGGACCGGCGAGGATGTTGGCGAGCACGAGGTCGAAGCGCCCGGCGGCCAGACGCGGATGCCGGAAGCCCTCGGCGGTGACCCCCTCCACCTTGCGGCCGACGCCGTTGAGCGCGGCGTTTTCCACCGCGATCCTTGTCGAGACCGGATCGATGTCGCTCGCCAGCACGGCGTTGCCGGTCAGCTTGGCATAGGCGATCGCCAGCACGCCGGAGCCGGTGCCGAGATCGAGCACGGCCGCAAAGCGGCGGCGGCGGACGAGCCGCGACAGAGCCACGAGGCAGCCCCACGTCGTCGGATGGTGGCCCGTGCCGAAGGCCTGGTTCGCCTCGATCTCCAGACCGATCGCCCCCGCCGGCAGCTTGTCCCGGTCGTGAGCGCCGTGGACAACGAAGCGCCCCGCCACCACCGGCGCGAGGCCCTTGAGGCTTTCCGACACCCAGTCGATGTCGGCGAGCGCCTCCACGGTCATGGGCGCGGCAAAGCCGTCGCCGCCGAGGATGTCCTTGATCCGCGCCTCGATCTCGGCCGGGTCGCCGTCGTCGAAATAGGCGTCGACCGCCCAGAGCGCGTCGCGGTCGGTGCCGATTTCCGCCGGGTCGCCGATCTCGGACCACGCGACCGGGACGTCTTCGCCGAGGGCGGCTTCCAGCAGCGCGGCGATCCGCTCGGCTTCGGCAGGGCCCGCAAGCAGGCGGGCGTGAATCTGGGGCATGACAGGCGGTCCGCGGACGGTTGAGACGTGCGTGGCAGGAACACCGCGCCGCCGCCGATGTCAATCGCGCCGGGGCGGCGAGGCAGCCGGCCGGCACGCCTTCCCGAACAACGCGCCTGGCCGCGCCCTCCCCGCGTCCGTCCGGTCGGTTGGGACGGATGATCAAGGATCCGCCCCGGGGCGCCTCCACGCCCGGGGCGGACCGTGTCGTCAGCCGAAGGCCGCGAAGCCGAGGTTGATGCTGTCGATCCGCCGCTTGCTGCGCATGAAGACGCCGATGCCGTCGCGCGAGCCGCCGTCGTTGGTGTTGCCCTCCACCGTCACCAGCCTGCCGGCGACGATATCGGCAACGATGCCGGTATGGCCGAGGCCACCGCCGGTGCTGATGTAGAACACCATGCCGGGCTCCACATCCGCGACATTGTCCTTGACCTGCGCGGCCGTCAGCAGCCGGGCCGATCCGCTGTCCTTCGCCAGTTGCCAGGACCGCATCACGCCGGCCGTCCGCGGCATGGGATTGGCGAGGCCGAGTTCGGCCGCCGCCTGCGCATAGCACCAGTAGACGAAGGCCATGCACCACGCATGGCCCGGCGGCACCCCGGTGCTCAGGAGATACTGGTCGACCATCGGCCCCCGGTTCGAGCCGAGCGGCACCTCGCGCACGCCGAGCTGGGCCCGCGCGATGTCCAGCGCCCGCCCGGCGATCCCCGACGCCACCATCGCCGGTGCCGGCTCAGCGTCGGCCGTCCCGCCGAACAGCGTCTGCCACGTCTTGCGTCCGACGACCCCATCGACGCCGAGCGGCTCGCCTTCCTCGTCCTCGGACCGGGCCTGGAACAGCCGCACGGCGTTCTCGGTGTTGTCGCCGAAGTCGCCGTCGGCGATACCGACGCCGGAAATGCCGAGCGCGAGAAGCCGGCTCTGCAGCATCCGCACATCCTCGCCGCGCGAGCCATGGCGCAGAAGCCGGCCGGGATAGGGCGGCGGCGCCACCGGCGCCGGCGCGATGCCTTCCTCCGTCATCACCTGCGGCGTGATCACCACGGCCTCGTCGTCCTCCTCTGGGGAAGCCGGCACGGCCAGGGACACCCTCCCGCTGTCGATCATGGCCTTCAGGACCGCCAGGCCGCCGCACTGCTTGCTGACGGCGGTGTCGGACCATGTACCGTCCGCGACGTATTTGCCCGAGGCGTAGACCGTGGTGAAGCTCCACAGATAGGGGCTCTTCACATGGGAATGATGCTTCCGGTAGCCCCAGCCGTTGTAGCTTTCGAGCACATAGGCAATGCCGGCCACGGACCAGTCCGTCCATTGGTCGAGCTTCTTGAGCGTCAGCGCGTCGATGGCGCTCTCTTCCCAGTCGAAGGGGGGCGTGCCAGGCTTCGGCCGTCCGGCAGGTACCTGTTTCGTGCGGGCGGTCAGCGGGTCGCCGTTGTGAAGATGGCCCTTGAAGTTGAGCGAGGCTTCGAGGCTGTGGATGATGCCGACCACATAGGCCGGCACGCCGATCCCGGTTTCGATCTTCTGGTATCTTGCCCAGTTGACGGGCGACATGATCCTTGCTGCGACACTGTCGATCTCGGCCTTCCGTTCCGGCCTGATCCTTGCCGATCTGAAAAGTTCGTCGTATTCATCCCTGAGGGACGCGGTGAAATTGACCCCGGCCATCGGTACCTCCCGCTGCGGCAACAGGAAATGGCTTGCAGGGGGCGCTTGGGGAAAAAAATGGACTTGAGAATGTGCGGCGCGCCCTGACGAAAACTGTCGTTGCCGGATGCCGATCCTACACCCCGGGCTGAAAGCGCGAATAGAATGTTCCCGACAGGGTAGCAAGGCGACCGCCGCTCGCCCGTGCGCGCAGGCGGACTGACATGGCCACCCGTGATTGTACGTGATGCAGCATCCCGTCCCGTGACTCGCCGCGCGCTTTCCCCTATGCTGTCATCACATGATCCAAGGATGACACGATTGGGCGCACGACCTTCGTTCCTGACAGGCGGAGGCAAAGCCGCCGACGAGATTGCCGCGTTCGACTGGTCCAGCACGTCCCTCGGACTGCCCGAGCAGTGGCCGCAGGCGCTGAAAACGACGCTCGGCGTGATGCTGGCTTCGCATTTTCCGGTCGCGCTCCTCTGGGGCCCGGATCACATCACCTTCCACAACGACGCCTACAAGCCGATTCTCGGCGACAAGCCGGCGGCCATCGGTCGGCTCTGGAAGCACGTCTGGGCCGAGGTCTGGGCCGATGTGAAGCCGTTGATCGACCGGGCTTATGCAGGGGAATCGACCTTCATCGAGAATTACGAAGTGACGATCGATCGCCACGGCTATCCGGAGCAGGCCTGCTTCACCTTCTGCTTCAGCCCGATCCGGGACGAGGACGGCACCGTCGTCGGGATGATCGACACGGTGATCGAGACCACGCAGACGGTGATGGCGCAGCGGCAGCTCGCCGTGGTGAACGGCGAACTCGCCCACCGCATGCGCAACGTGCTGACGATGGTGCAGGCGATCGCCAACCTGTCGCTGCGTCACGCCGCCAACATCGAGGACGCGCGCCACGACCTCTCCGAGCGCCTCGTCGCCCTCGGCCGCATCCAGATGCTGCTCGTCTCCGAAAGCACCAGCGAGTGGAGCATCGCCGAGCTCGTGGACAAGGCGCTCGAGCCTCACATGCGGCTGAGCGAGCAGATCGAGGTCTCGGGCACGCCGTGCCTTCTGGATCCGCGCAAGGGCCTGTCGCTGTCGCTCGCCCTCAACGAACTCATCACCAACGCGATCAAGTATGGCGCGCTGTCCAGAGGCGGACGGGTCGCTATCAGGTGGGGTTTCGACTCCGACGCCGAGCCCTCCATCTTCCGCTTTCTCTGGGAGGAAACGGGGGTGACACCATCCCCTCCCATCACCTCCCGCGAGGCTTCGGCACCAAGGTGCTCGGCCAGTTCGTTCCGGCCAGTTTCCAGGGCAAGGCCCGGATCGAATTCACCGACGGCGGCATGCGCTACGAGATCGTGGCCCCCGCCGGCACGATCCATCGCGGCTGACGCCGGATCAGCGGACGAGCACCTGCGCCGACCGGCGCGTCTGCGCCACGGCGCTGCTGACCTGCGAGGCCGCCGCGGCGATCGAACTGACGCTCTCGGAAATGTCGCCGACCGAATTGGCCATGCGCTGCATGTTTTGGGACAACTCGCGCGTGGTGGCGCTCTGTTCCTCGACCGCGCCCGATGTCGCCACGAACTGGTTGCGCATCAGGCCGACCGATCCCTGGATCGACCCGAGCACATTGACCACATCGCCCGAGATCGCCTGCACGCCCTTGATCTCCGCGCCGATCTGTTCGGTGGCCTTCGCCGCCTGGTTGGCAAGGTTCTTCACCTCCTGCGCCACCACGGCGAAACCCCGGCCCGCCTCCCCGGCCCGCGCCGACTCGATCGTCGCGTTGAGAGCGAGCAGGTTGATCTGGGCGGCAATATCCTGAATCAGGCCAAGGATGCCGGCCATCGACACGGTTGCGTCGGACAGACGGCCCGTCAGCGTGGTCGCGGACGTCACCTTCTCGAAGGCTTCGTCGGAAGCATCCTTCGAGGCCATCATGCTGGCCGAGATCTCCGTGATGGAATTGGCCAGCTCCTCGGTTGCGGCCGCCACGCTCTGCACGTTTCCGGCGCTGGTGGACGCCGAGCGCGACACGGTCGCCGTCTCGGCGGTGGTGCGGCTGACAGCTTGGTCGATCTCGGCAAAGTTGCGGTCGATCAGCCCCTTGAGATTGCCGAGCAGTTCCACCTGCGGGGTGATGTCGGTGGCAAATTTCACGACCTTGTAGGGCCGCCCCGAGGGATCGAAGATCGGATTGTAGGTTGCCTGGATCCAGATCTCGCGGCCGCCCTTGCCCAGCCGGCGGTATTGCGCGGACTGGAATTCGCCGCGCCGCAGCGCGTCCCAGAAGGTGCGATACTCCGGGCTGTTGCGCTCGGCCGGATCGACGAACATCGAATGATGACGGCCGCGGATCTCCTCGATCGTGTAGCCGACCGTCGTCAGCATGTTGTCGTTGGCGTCGATCACGGTGCCGTCGAGATTGAACGAGATCACCGCCTGGCTCTTGCCGATCGCCGCGACGAGGCCCGCCCGTTCGGCATCTTCCACCTTGCGGGCCGTGATGTCGGTGGCGAACTTGACGATCTTGCAGGGCTTGCCGTGGCTGTCGAACACCGGGTTGTAGGACGCCTCGATCCAGATCTCCCGCCCCCCCTTGCCGAGACGACGAAACTGCCCGGCCCGGAACTCGCCCTTGCGCAGACTGTCCCAGAACTGGCGATACTCCGGCTTTTCGGCCTCCACCGGGTCCATGAACATCCGGTGATGCCGGCCGACGATGTCAGCGAGGCCATAGCCCAGAACACCGAGAAAATTCTCGTTTGCCTTGAGGACATTGCCGTCGAGATCGAATTCGATGACCGCCTGGACCCTGTTCAGGGCAGCCAGAAGCGAGGCAGATTCGCGGACCTGCCGACCACTCGTGAATAGCATGGGTGAAACCGCCGTTTGCGCCCGGCCGCAGCCACACCCCCTCGGTGCGACGTGCAGCATGCGACCCATGATCGACCGTTTCTCTTAATGTGACGTTGCGACCCCTCGCCTGATGGTTGCAAATTCGTCATCACGGGGCATTTTTCATCTGATCAAAAAGCATTGAATGCGAGGTATCCGATCAGCGACAGCGTATTTCTACGTGAAAATACCGAAAACCACCGCAGGATCGCGGAAATACTCGCGATGTCGAGCATTCTTGATGATGAATCCCATGTTTTCCCCCCGACCTCATCCGCCCGATCGCCTACAGGCCGCGGATCATCTCCAGCCAGCCGTCCTCGTCGATGGTCGCAACGCCAAGCTCCTGCGCCTTCGCCCGCTTGGACCCCGCGTCGCGCCCGGCCACCAGCAGGTCGGTCTTCTTCGACACCGAGCCCGACACCTTCGCCCCGAGCCGCTCGGCCGTTGCCTTCGCCTCGTCGCGGGTCATCCTGTCCAGCGTGCCGGTGAAGACCACCGTCTTGCCGGCAACCGGCGAGGCGACGGCGGCGATCGCTTCGGCGGGCGCGGGCGTCACTTCCGCCAGCAGCGCGTCGAGGGCCTCGAGATTGTGCGCCTCCGCGAAGAAGTCGGCGACGGCCTCGGCCACCACCGCGCCGATGCCCTCGATGCCGACCATTTCCTGCCAGGCCTCGTTGCCCTTGTCGCCGCGCTCGCCGCTCGGCCGCACGACCTGCCTCGCCCCCTCGCGCAGGGCCTCGAAGGTGCCGTAGTGCAGGGCCAGACGCTTGGCGTTGGTCTCGCCCACGTGACGGATGCCGAGGCCGAAGATGAAGCGGGCGAGCGGCGGGCTGCGCCGCGCGTCGATCGAGGCGAACAGGTTGGCGACCGACGTCTCGCCCCAGCCGTCACGGTTGCGCAGCTTGGCAAGCGAAGACGCCTCCTGCCGCGCCTTCAGGGTGAAGATGTCGGCCGGGGTGCGGATCGTCAGGGCAGGATCGTCGGCGGCAAAGAAGAAGGCGATCTGCTTGTCGCCGAGGCCCTCGATGTCCAGCGCCCCGCGCGAGACGAAATGCCGGAGCCGCTCCTGCTGCTGCGCCGAGCAGACGAGCCCGCCGGTGCAGCGGCGCACCGCCTCCCCCTCCTCGCGCACCGCGTGGCTGCCGCAGGCCGGGCAGGTGTCCGGGAACACGTAAGGCGCGGCATCCGCCGGCCGGCGGTCCAGCACCACGTCGACGATCTGCGGGATCACGTCGCCGGCCCGCTGGACGATCACCGTGTCGCCGATCCGGAGATCGCGGCCCTCGCGGATGGGCGTGCCGCTCTGGCCGATGCCGCGGATGTAGTCCTCGTTGTGCAGCGTGGCGTTGGTCACGACCACCCCGCCGACCGTCACCGGCTCCAGCCGCGCGACCGGGGTCAGCGAGCCGGTGCGGCCGACCTGGATCTCGATGTCGCGCAGGATCGTGGTCGCCCGCTCGGCCGGAAACTTGTGCGCCGTCGCCCAGCGCGGGCTGCGCGAGCGGAAGCCCAGCCGCTGCTGCAGGTCCAGCCGGTCGACCTTGTAGACGACGCCGTCGATGTCATAGTCGAGTTCGGCGCGCATCGCCTCGATGCGGCGGTAGACCGCCAGAAGCTCCTCCGCGCCCGCACAGCGCGTCATCTCCCGGTTCACCGGGAAGCCCCACTCGGCGAAGGTCTGAACCATGCCATACTGGGTGTCCGCCGGCACCGCGCTCATCTCGCCCCAGGCATAGGCGAAGAACTGCAGCGGACGCGCGGCGGTGACCTTCGGGTCCAGCTGGCGCAGCGAGCCGGCCGCCGCATTGCGCGGATTGGCAAACACCTTGCTTCCCGCCTCGGCCATGCGGGTGTTGAGCGCCAGGAAGGCCGCCTTGCCCATGTAGACCTCGCCGCGCACCTCCACGACCTCCGGCACGCCGGCCGGCAGCGTCTCGGGGATCTCGGCGATGGTGCGGATGTTGGCGGTGACATTCTCGCCGGTGGTGCCATCGCCGCGGGTCGCCGCGGTCACGAGCCGGCCGTCCACGTAGCGCAGGCTCATCGACAGGCCGTCGATCTTCGGCTCGGCGGTGAACGCCAGCTCCGCCTCGGGCGCGATCCCGAGGAAACGCCGCACGCCGGAGACGAAGTCGGCGATGTCCGCCTCGGCGAAGATGTTGTCGAGCGACAGCATCGGCCGGGCATGCTCGATCTGCGAGAAGGCCTCGGAGGGCGCCGCGCCGACCCGCCGCGACGGCGAATCCGCCCGCACCAGCTGCGGAAACGCCGCCTCGATCGCCGCATTGCGCGCCTTCAGCGCGTCATAGGCCTGGTCCGAAATTTCCGGATCGTCCTCGCCGTGATAGCGCGCATCGTGCCGGGCAATCTCACGGGCCAGCCGCTCGAGTTCGGCCGCCGCCTCGATTTCGGTGAGGGACTTCGGATCGGCGGCAGTCTCGGTCATGGCGTCCTCGGATCGGGAATCTCGGCCGGCGGACTATAGCGGACGCGCCCGACGAGAAAAGGGAGACGGAGGGGCAGCTACGACACACTGGAATGTTGACAGCCGAGGTCATGCAGCGCATCTTTTGGCGAATACTGAAAATATTCAGATGCATCAGAAGATGCATTTCACTTCGACCGGCAATCCCCCGCTATGACCAGTTCACGACGCCGAAACCGGCGCGGAAAGCGGTTGTGCATGCCTATAAGCGAACATTCCCTGCAACGCAGCCAATCCGTCAGTCCTGCAAGCCTCCTGGTTTGCATGTTCCTGATATTTTTCCTGCACAAACTTTCAAGCTTCCTGACGCCCTACAAGCTTTTACTTCTCTTT
>NZ_MCRJ01000101.1 GCF_001720135.1 Methylobrevis pamukkalensis | reverse complement strand
GTCATTGTGCCGGCGGCGGAGCCGGCGACCTGCATGCCCTTCGGCAGCGGGCCGTGACCGAAGGCGCCGAGATCGTCGCGCCAGACCGGGCGGCCGCCGAGATGGCCGGTGAGCTGGATGCTCGGCTGGAAGCCGCCCGAGAGGCCGAGGCCGTCGACGTCGAGCACCTCGCTCGATCCGTTGGCCTTGTCGATGACGATCCGCTCCAGCGTCTTGGCGCCGAGCGCCTCGCGGACGCGGGCGCCGGTGTAGGTGCGAACACCGGCAAGGGCCGATGTGAGCGCCGGCGAAACATCGGCGCGGGGATCGATCACGGCGGCGAGCGAGACGCCGCAGGCGGCAAGGTCCGCGGCCGCCTGCCAGCCGGCGTCATTGGCCGTGAAGATCGCCGTGCGCCGGCCGGTCGAAACGCCGTTGCGGACGGCATAGCTGCGGCTGGCCCCGGCCAGCATCACCCCCGGAAGATCGTTGCCCGAGAGCACGATCGGCCGTTCCGTCGAGCCGACAGCAATGATGCTTTGCCGGCTAAGCAGCGTCCAGAGCCGCTGGCGCGGCAGGCCGTCCGGCGGCACGGGCAGATGGTCGGCGACCTTTTCCAGCGCGCCGAAGCTGCCGCCGTCGTAGGCGCCGAACACGGAGGTGCGGGTCAGGATGCGCACGTCCGGCATGGTGGCGAGTTCGGCGGCGATACCGGCGGCAAACTCCGCGCCGGGCCGGCCGTCGATCGCATGGCGCTCGGCCAGAAGCTGGCCGCCGAGGCGGGTGTCGGCGGTGGCGAGGATCACCCTGGCGCCGCTGCGGGCGGCGGAAAGCGCCGCCATCAGCCCGGCGGGGCCGGCGCCGACCACCAGCACGTCGCAATGGGCGGTCACGGTCTCGTAGCTGTCGGGATCCGGCAGCCCGCTCGCGGCGCCAAGGCCGGCCGCGCGGCGGATCACCGGCTCGTAGAGCTTTTCCCACAGGGCGGACGGCCACTTGAAGGTCTTGTAGTAGAAACCGGCCACGAACAGCCTGGAGAGCAGACCGTTGACGGCCATCACGTCGTGATCCAGCGACGGCCAGCGGTTCTGGCTGGCGGCAACGAGGCCGTCGTAAAGCTCGACCGTGGTCGCCTTCAGATTGGGCTCGGCGCGCGCACCCTCGCGCAGGGTGACGAGGGCATTCGGCTCGTCGGCGCCGAAGGCGAAGACGCCGCGGCGGCGATGATACTTGAACGAGCGTCCGAACAGCGTGACGCCGGAGGCGATCAGCGCCGAGGCGAGGCTGTCGCCCGGATGGCCGCGATAGTCCTTGCCGTCGAAGCGGAAGGACAGGCCCGTGTCGCGGTCGATCAGACCGCCGGAGGGCAGGCGATGGCCGCTCATTCCGCCGTCTCCCGGATCGGAGCCGGGACCGGGGCCGCGGCGAGGCGCGCGGCGGCGATCTCGTGGGTGGCCGTGTTGCGGGTCACGACCAGCCAGCCGTTGCAGCCGGCGCGGTGATACCAGAGTTCGGTGATCTCGCCGCGCGGGTTGTCGCGCAGATACACATAGTCGGCAAAGGCCGCCTCGCCGGCGTCGTCGGCGGGACGCACCGGGGCGGCGTCGCCGCGATAGGTGAACTCGGCCGCATCGCGCGGACCGCAGAAGGGACAGGGGATCAGCATGGCGCGGGTCCGGTCATGAGCACGAAAGGTCGGTCGGCGGGGGAGGGGAGGCGCATTCCGTCCTCCCTCAGTGCAGGTTCGGCTGGGCGCCCTGGCCCTTCTCGTCGATCACCGCGCCGCGGGCGAAGCGGTCGAGGCGGTAGTCCCTTGCGGCCGCATGCGGCGCGCCGGTCGCCAGCAGATGGGCAAAGCAGAGGCCGGAGGCGGGCGTCGCCTTGAAGCCGCCGTAGCACCAGCCGGCATTGAGGAACAGGCCGGGCAGCGGCGTCTTGTCGATGATCGGCGAGCCGTCCATGGTCATGTCCATGATGCCGCCCCAGTGGCGCAGCAGGCGGATGCGGCCGATCATCGGCATCAAGGCCATGCCGCCCTCGCAGACGTCGCGGATCACGGGCAGGTTGCCGCGCTGGGCGTAGGAATTGTAGCCGTCGATGTCGCCGCCGAAGACGAGGCCGCCCTTGTCGGACTGGCTGACGTAGAAATGCCCGGCGCCGAAGGTGATCACGCCGGGGATCAGCGGCTTCACGCCCTCGGAGACGAAGGCCTGCAGGGCATGGCTCTCGATCGGCAGCCGCAGGCCGGCCATGGAGGCGACGCGCGAGGTGTTGCCGGCCACGGCCAGCGCCGTCTTGCCGGCGAAGATCGCGCCGCGGGTCGTCTCGACGCCGGTGATGTTGCCGCCCTCGCGCACGAGGCCGGTCACCTCGCAATTCTCGATGATGTCGACGCCGAGCCGGTCGGCGGCGCGGGCATAGCCCCAGACCACCGCGTCGTGGCGGGCGGTGCCGCCGCGCTTCTGCAGAAGGCCGCCGCGGATCGGGAAGCGGGCGTTGTCGAAGTCGAGGAACGGCGCCATCGCCCGCACCTGCGCCTCGTCCAGCAGCTCCGCATCGACACCGTGCAGGCGCATGGCGTTGCCGCGCCGGGCATAGCCGTCGCGCTGGGCGTCCGAATGGTAGAGGTTGAGCACCCCGCGCTGGCTGACCATCGTGTTGAAGTCGAGGTCGGCCTCCTGCCGCTCCCACAGCTTCATCGACAGTTCGTAGAAGGGAATGTTGCCGGGCAGCAGGTAGTTGGAGCGGATGATCGTCGTGTTGCGCCCGGCGTTGCCGGAGCCGATCCAGCCCTTTTCCACGACGGCAATGTCGCGGATGCCGTAGTCGCGGGCCAGATGAAAGGCGGTGGCAAGCCCGTGGCCGCCGCCGCCGACGATCACGACGGAATAGAAGGGTTTCGGATGCGGCTTGCGCCAGGCCTGCGGCCATTTCTGGTGGCCGGAGAAGGCGTTGCGCAGGAGCGACAGGGCAGAATAACGCATCTGTGTGAAGGTCCCGGACAGCGGTCGTGGCCACAGGATGACGAGGTCGTGCAGGCGCCGCTAGCCTGTCAGCGAAATTTGCTTGATGTTTTGCGCAGGCTCACGTTTCCTCGGCGCGGGATCGGGACACGCGCCCGGCAACAGGGTGGCAACGGACAAGGACACGGGTGAGGCAATGGGCAACTGGCTGTTCGACGGGCTTCGCGCGGGCTTTGCCGGCGACGACGCGGTGTTCATCCACCATGGCGACGCGCGGATCACCTATGGCGACATGCTCGCCCGCTCGGCAGCCCATGCGGCCGCCCTCGTCGCGCTCGGCGTTGCGCCCGGCGACCGGGTCGCGGTCCATGTGGAGAAGTCGGTCGAAAACCTGATGCTCTATCTCGGCACGGTGCGCGCCGGGGCGGTCTACCTGCCGCTGAATGTCGCCTACACCATCGCCGAACTCGACTACTTCCTCGGCGATGCCGAGCCGAAGGTGATCGTCTGCCAGCCGGAGGAGGCGGACGCGATCGCCGCGCTTGTCCCGCCCGGCACGGCGGTGACGACCATGGACGCCGCGGGGCGCGGCAGCATGGCCGAGGCCGCCGATGCGGCCACTGGCGCCGCCTTCGCCGATGTGGTGCGCGGCCCTGCCGATCTCGCCGCGATCCTCTACACCTCCGGCACCACCGGGCGGTCGAAGGGCGCAATGCTCACCCACGACAACCTCCTCTCCAATGCCCTCGCGCTGAAGGACCTCTGGCGCTTCGACGCGACCGACGTGCTGATCCACGCGCTGCCGGTGTTCCACACCCATGGCCTGTTCGTGGCGACCGACGTGGTGCTCGCCGCCGGCGCGGCGATGATCTTCCACGAACGCTTCGACGTGGAGCGGCTGGTGGCCGACCTGCCGCGCGCGACCAGCCTGATGGGCGTGCCGACCTTCTATTCCCGCCTTGTCGCGCACCCGAAGGTGGACGCGGCCCTTGTCGACCACATGCGCCTGTTCGTCTCCGGCTCGGCGCCGCTGTCGGCCGAGACCCACCGGGAATTTCGCGCCCGCACGGACAAGGAGATCCTCGAGCGCTACGGGATGACCGAGACCGGGATGATCACCTCCAATCCCTATGACGCGCGCGGGTGCCGGGCACGGTGGGCTTTGCGCTGCCGGGGGTCGAGGTGCGGGTCGCGATCCGGACGGGGCGGGGGAGCTGCCGCGCGGCAGCGTCGGCGTTCTCGAGGTGAAGGGGCCGAATGTCTTTGCCGGCTACTGGCGCAACCCGGAAAAGACAGCCGCTGAATTTCGCGCCGACGGCTTCTTCATCACCGGCGATCTCGGTTTCATGGACGCGGAATGCCGGGTGTCGATCGTCGGCCGCGCCAAGGACCTGGTGATCACCGGCGGCTACAACGTCTATCCGGCCGAGGTCGAGGCGCTGGTCGACGCCATTCCCGGGGTCGCCGAGAGCGCGGTGATCGGCCTGCCCCATGCCGACTTCGGCGAGGAGGTGACGGCGGTGATCGCCCTGCGGCCGGGGGCGACGCTCGATGCCGACGGCGTGCGCGCCGCGTTGGAGGGGCAGCTTGCCCGCTTCAAGCAGCCGCGCCGCATCCTGTTCGTCGACCGCCTGCCGCGCAATGCCATGGGCAAGATCCAGAAGAAGGAGCTGCGCGAGACCTTTGGCGCGGGCGGGAGCTGAGGGCGGTGGCCGATCTCCCCTCGGCAGGGGAGGGGGCCGGACGCATCGGCTTCCTGCTGCTCCCGGATTTTCCGATGATGTCCTATGCCTGCGCCGTCGAGCCGCTGCGCGCGGCCAACACCATCGCCGGGCGCCGTCTCTACGACTGGCGGCATTTCTCCCTTGATGGCGGCCCGGTGTTCGCCTCGAATGGCGTCTCGATCGTGCCGGACGGCAAGGTCGGCGATCCGGCCGACCTCGACCTCTTGCTGGTCTGCGCGGGCGGCAACCCGGCAAGCTTCGACCATGCCCCGACCTACGGCTGGCTGCGCGGCCTTTCGCGCCACGGGGTGGCGCTCGGCGGCATCTCGGGTGGGCCCTATGTGCTTGCCCGCGCCGGCCTGCTCGACGGGCGCCGCGCCACGATCCACTGGGAGCATCTTGCCCCGTTCACGGAGGCCTTTCCCGCGCTCGACGTCACCGGCACCGTCTTCGAGATCGCCGGCGACCGGATGACCAGCGCCGGCGGCGTCGCCGTGCTCGACATGATGATCGCCCTGATCTCCCAGAGCCACGGCGCCGCGCTCGGCGTTGCTGTCGGCGACTGGTTCCTGCGCCGGGAGCTTGCCGCAGGCGGCGCGCCGCAGCGCATCGACCCGCGCGACCGCTTCGGCGTGCGCAATCCGCGCCTGCTGCGGGTGCTGGTCCACATGGAGGCGCATGTGGGCGAGCCGCTCGACCGGGCCGCGCTCGCAAGGCTCGCCGGGGTGTCGCTGCGCCGGCTGGAGGGGCTGTTTGCCGAGCAGATGTCCACCACCATCGCCCGCCACGCCTTCGGTCTGCGGCTGGAACGGGCGCGCGCGCTCTTGCGCCAGAGCGCGATGCCGGTCACCGAGATCGCGGCGGCCTGCGGCTTTGCCAGCCCCAGCCACTTTTCCCGCGCCTACCGGGCCCGCTTCGGCACGGCCCCGACAGCCGACCGCTGAGGCCTGGCGTATCGGCCATACCGTCCCGCGTGAAATTCGCCTGAATGTTCTCTTTAGGAAACTTTCTTTCTTGAAGATTGACAGGGTTTTGCGGGCAGGCTAGACCCTTGAGCAAGGTTCACCATCACCGGAGATGCCTGCCCATGTGCGGGATCGTAGGACTGTTTCTCAAGAAGGACGACAAGGACAACCGCCTCGGCGCGATGCTCGCCGAGATGCTGGCGGTGATGTCCGATCGCGGGCCGGATTCGGCCGGCTTTGCCGTCTACGGCGCCGGCGACACCGCCCGGCACAAGCTGACCCTGCGCGGCCCCGAGGGCGCCGACTGGACGGCGCTTGCCAGAGGGCTGGAAGAGAAGGATCTCGGCCCGGTCGATGTCGTCGTGCGCGACACCCATGCGGTGCTGACCGTGCCGGCCGCCAGCGTTGCGGCCATTCGCGCCGCGCTGCCGGCGCTGGCCCCGGACGTCGCGGTCGTCGGCGAGGGCGAGCGGATGGAGCTCTACAAGGAGGTCGGCCTGCCGGCGGAGATCTCCGCGCGCTTCGGGCTTGCCGACATGCGCGGCACCCACGGCATTGGCCACACCCGCATGGCGACGGAAAGCGCGGTGACCACCAACGGCGCGCATCCCTTCACCACCGGCCTCGATCAGTGCCTCGTCCACAACGGCTCGCTGTCGAACCACAACCTTCTGCGCCGCAAGCTGAAGCGGGAAGGCATCGCGATCGAGACCGAGAATGACTCGGAAGTCGCCGCCGCCTATCTCACCTGGCGCATGCGCGAGGGCGACAATCTCGGCGAGGCGCTGGAACACGCGCTGATCGACCTCGACGGCTTCTTCACCTTCGTCGTCGGCACCGAGAGCGGCTTCGGCGTCGTGCGCGATCCGATCGCCTGCAAGCCCGCGGTGATGGCCGAGACCGAGGACTATGTCGCCTTTGCCTCCGAATACCGCGCGCTGGTCGGCCTGCCGGACATCGAGAAGGCCCACATCTTCGAGCCCGAGCCCGCCAGGGTCTATTTCTGGGAGCGCCAGTGATGCCGAACGTCGACCTTTCGACGACCCCCCTCCGTGATCTCAACGCCGCCCTCCACGCCCTAGCCGCCGACACCAACGAGACCCACTGGGTGGTCGAGAACCCGGCCGGTCGCCATGCGATCGCGGTCGGTGTCGACGTGCCGGTGCAGATCGAGATCAACGGCCATGTCGGCTACTACTGCGCCGGCATGAACGATGCCGCCTCGATCGTGGTCAACGGCAACGCCGGCGTCGGTCTTGCCGAGAACATGATGTCCGGCATGGTGCACGTGAAGGGCGACGCCAGCCAGGCGGCGGGCGCCACCGGCCACGGCGGCCTGCTGGTCATCGACGGCAACGCCTCGGCGCGCTGCGGCATTTCGATGAAGGGCATCAACATCGTGGTGAAGGGCTCGATCGGCCACATGAGCGCCTTCATGGCGCAGGCCGGCGCCCTCGTCGTGCTGGGGGATGCCGGCGACGCGCTCGGCGATTCGATCTACGAGGCCCGGCTCTACGTGCGCGGTACGGTGAAGAGCCTCGGCGCCGACTGCATCGAGAAGCCGCTGCGCGAGGAACACGTCGAGGAGCTGAAGTCGCTGCTGGCGGCGGCCGGGGTCGAGGATGTCGCGCCGGACGAGTTCCGCCGCTACGGATCGGCCCGCAAGCTCTACAACTTCCATGTCGACAATGTGGATGCCTACTGATGTCGAAGACCGACCACGTCCCCCACACGGTTCCCCGCAAGTCGGCGACCTTCGACGACTACACGATGTCGGAGATCCGGCGCGCGGCCGCCACCGGCATCTATGACATCCGCGGCGGCGGCACCAAGAAGAAGGTGCCGCATTTCGACGACATCCAGTTTCTCGGCGCCTCGATGAGCCGCTATCCGCTCGAGGGCTACCGGGAGAAGTGCGACACCTCGGTCGTGCTCGGCGCCCGCTTTGCGAAGAAGCCGATCGAGCTGAAGATCCCGGTCACCATCGCCGGCATGAGCTTCGGGTCGCTGTCGGCGCAGGCCAAGGAAGCGCTGGGCCGCGGCGCGAGTGCCATGGGCACCTCGACCACCACCGGCGACGGCGGCATGACGGCGGAGGAGCGCGGGCACTCCAAGACCCTCGTCTACCAGTATCTCCCCTCGCGCTACGGCATGAATCTGGCCGACCTGCGCAAGGCAGACGCCATCGAGATCGTCATCGGCCAGGGGGCGAAGCCCGGCGGCGGCGGCATGCTGCTCGGCCAGAAGATCTCGCCGCGCGTGGCGCAGATGCGCACCTTGCCGGAAGGCATCGACCAGCGCTCGGCCTGCCGTCATCCCGACTGGACCGGCCCGGACGACCTGGAGATCAAGATCGAGGAACTGCGCGAGCTGACCGACTGGGAAAAGCCGATCTACGTCAAGGTCGGCGCCGCGCGGCCCTACTACGACACCGCGCTCGCCGTGAAGTCCGGCGCCGATGTGGTCGTGCTCGACGGCATGCAGGGCGGCACCGCGGCGACGCAGGAGGTGTTCATCGAGAATGTCGGCCTGCCGATCCTCGCGGCGATCCGTCCGGCGGTGCAGGCGCTGCAGGACCTCGGCATGCACCGCAAGGTGCAGCTGATCGTCTCCGGCGGCGTGCGCAACGGCGCTGACGTCGCCAAGTGCCTCGCGCTCGGTGCCGACGCGGTGTCGATCGGCACGGCTGCGCTGATTGCGATCGGCGACAACGATCCGGCGCTCGAAGCCGAATATGCGAAGCTCGGCACGACGGCCGGCGCCTATGACGACTGGCACGAGGGTCTCGACCCGGCCGGCATCACCACCCAGAAGCCGGAACTGGCCAGCCGCCTCGACCCGATCAAGGCCGGCCGACGCCTTGCCAACTATCTCGCGGTGCTGACGCTGGAGTGCCAGACGATCGCCCGCGCCTGCGGCAAGAGCCACGTCCACAATCTGGAGCCGGAGGATCTTGTCGCCCTGACCGTCGAGGCGGCGGCGATGGCGCAGGTGCCGCTGGCCGGCACCAGCTGGATTCCGGGCAAGAACGGCTACTGAACAACGCCGCGGCCCGCGCACCCGGCGGCAGGGGCTGCCGACGGGTGGTTCAACGACTGATCACAGGGGAACATCGATGTCGATCGATCTCGCGGCGGTCGCCGCGGAAAAGGGGATCAAGTATTTCCTGATTTCATATTCCGACCTGTTCGGCACGCTGCGGGCCAAGCTCGTACCGGCGGCGGCGATCGGCGGGATGATGAAGTCGGGCGCGGGCTTTGCCGGCTTCGCCACCTGGCTCGACATGACACCGGCCAACGCCGACATGTTCGCCATGCCCGACCCGGAAAGCCTGATCCAGCTGCCGTGGAAGCCGGAGGTGGGCTGGCTTGCCGCCGACCTCGTCATTGACGGCCAGCCGGTGGCCCACGCGCCGCGCAACCTTCTGAAGGCGATGGTGGAGAAGGCCGCCGCCCTCGGCTTCGAGGTCAAGACCGGCGTCGAATGCGAATTCTTCCTGATCCAGCCGGACGGCTCGGCGATTTCGGACCCGGCCGACACCCAGGCCAAGCCCTGCTACGACCAGCAGGCGCTGATGCGTCGCTACGACGTCATCACCGAGATCTGCGACGCGATGCTGGAGCTCGGCTGGAATCCCTACCAGAACGACCATGAGGACGCGAACGGCCAGTTCGAGATGAACTGGGACTTCGGCCCGGTTCTGGAGACCGCCGACCGCCACACCTTCTTCAAGTACATGGCGAAATCGATCGCCGAGAAGCATGGCCTGCGGGCCACCTTCATGCCCAAGCCCTTCCTCAAGCTCACGGGATCGGGCTGCCACGCCCACATCTCGGCCTGGTCGACCAAGGACGGCAGCAACCTGTTCGCCGACACCAGTGACGCGATCGGCCTGTCGAAGTTCGGCTACAAGTTCATCGGCGGCATCATGCATTCCGCCGAGGCGCTGTGCGCGATCACCAATCCGACGGTGAACTCCTACAAGCGCATCAATGCCCCGGTGACGACCTCAGGCGCCACCTGGGCGCCGAACACCATCACCTATTCGGGCAACAACCGCACCCACCTGATCCGGGTGCCGGACGGCGGCCGCTTCGAGTTCCGCCTGCCGGACGGGTCGGTCAACCCCTACCTGCTGCAGGCCGCGATCATCGCCGCCGGCATCGACGGGGTCACCAACGACCGCGACCCCGGCGAGCGGCTCGACATCAACATGTACACCGACGGCCACAAGGTGACCGGCGCCAAGAAGCTGCCGCTCAACATGCTCGACGCCCTGCGCGCGCTCTACCGCTGCGATGCGATGAAGGAGATGCTCGGCGAGGAGTTCGTCGGCAGCTACCTGAAGCTCCGCACCAACGACTGGAACGACTACGCGCGGCATCTGTCGACCTGGGAGCGCGAGACCACGCTCGACTGCTGACCGGGGCTGGAACAGCAAAAATACGTGTCGGCCCGCTCCGGGCGGGCATGGCGCGGTCCGGCGTTGCGGTCTAGAACGAAAGCGCCCTCTCCCCCAGGGGGAGGGCGTGCCCGTTCCTGCAGCAAGCGCCGAAAGATCGCGAGATGACCAAGCCGCCCCGCCGCTCCCGCCTCTGGTTCGACAATCCGGATGATCCGGGCATGACGGCGCTCTATCTGGAGCGCTATCTGAACTATGGTCTGACCCGCGAGGAGCTGCAGTCCGGCAAGCCGATCATCGGCATCGCCCAGACCGGGTCCGATCTGTCCCCCTGCAATCGCGGCCATATCGAGCTTGCCAAGCGCGTGCGCGAGGGCATCCGCGCCGCCGGCGGCATCTGCTTCGAGTTTCCGGTCCATCCGATCCAGGAGACCGGCCGCCGCCCCACCGCCGCGCTCGACCGCAACCTCGCCTATCTCGGCCTCGTCGAGATCCTGCACGGCTATCCGCTCGACGGCGTGGTGCTGACCACCGGCTGCGACAAGACAACCCCGGCGCTGATCATGGCGGCGGCGACCGTCGACCTGCCGGCGATCGTCCTCTCCGCCGGGCCGATGCTCGACGGCTGGCACGAGGGCCGGCTGGCCGGTTCGGGCACGATGATCTGGGAAAGCCGGCTGCGGCTGGCCGCCGGCGAGATCGACTATACCCAGTTCATGGATGCGGCTGCCGCCTCCGCGCCGTCGGTCGGCTACTGCAACACCATGGGCACCGCCTCGACCATGAACTCGCTCGCCGAGGCGCTCGGCATGTCGCTGCCGGGCAACGCCTCGATCCCCGCGCCCTACCGCGAGCGGGCGCAGATGGCCTATGCGACCGGCACGCGCATCGTCGCCATGGTCGACGAGGACCTGCGGCCCTCCAAGATCCTGACCCGCGCGGCGATCGAGAACGCGATCATGGTCAACTCGGCGATCGGCGGCTCGACCAACGCCCAGCCGCACATCACCGCCATCGCCCGCCACGCCGGTGTCGAGATCGAGCCGATGGACTGGCAGCGGGTCGGCTACGACGTGCCGCTGCTCGTCAACATGCAGCCGGCCGGCAAGTATCTCTCGGAGGCCTTCCACCGCGCCGGCGGCGTGCCGGTGGTGATGAAGGAACTGCTGGCCCACGGACGGCTCAACGGCGAGGCGCTCACCGTCTCCGGCCGCACCGCCGCCGAGAATGTGGCCGGCGCGGCCGCGCCCGACGGCGACGTGATCTGGCCCTTTGCGGCGCCGCTGAAGGAGAAGGCCGGCTTCATCGTCCTCAAGGGCAACCTGTTCGACACGGCGATCATGAAGACCAGCGTGATCTCCGAGGAATTTTTCGAGCGTTACCTGAACCAGCCCGGCAAGCGCTGGGTGCTGGAGGGGCGGGCCGTCGTGTTCGAGGGCTCCGAGGACTATCACCACCGCATCGAGGACCCCGCGCTCGGCATCGACGAGGACTCGATCCTCGTGATCCGCAACGCCGGGCCGGTCGGCTGGCCGGGGTCGGCCGAGGTCGTCAACATGCAGCCGCCGGCCGAGCTGATCCGGCGCGGCGTCAAGGCGCTGCCCTGCATCGGCGACGGCCGCCAGTCGGGGACGTCGGCCTCGGCCTCGATCCTCAACGCCTCGCCCGAGGCGGCGGTCGGCGGCGGGCTCGGCCTCGTCAAGACCGGCGACCTGCTGCGCATCGACCTCAACACCGGCACCGCCGACGCGGTGGTGGATGCGGAGGAGTGGGAGGCGCGCCGCAAGGCTTCACACCGAGCTTCCCGGCCAGCCAGACCCCGTGGCAGGAGATCCACCGCGCCACCGTCGGCCAGCTCGCCGAGGGCGGCTGCATGGAGCTTGCCGTGAAATACCGCGGCGTCGTTGCCACGGTGCCGCGCAACAATCATTGACCCGAGCGAAGCGGCGGCCGCCGGCGCCCCGATTGCGGGCGGCTCCGCGCGCGGCTATGGATAGGGGGCAACGTGCGGGAAACCAAAGGCAAATCAACTGCCGGCCCGCATGCCATGATCCGGGGGAGGAAGCAGGCGTGGGCACCTACGAGATCCTCGATCAGCGGTTCAAGGCGCTGATCATCGGCCATGCGAAGCGCGAGACGCTCTACACCGGCTGTCGCTGGGCCGAAGGGCCGGTCTACGTCCCCGCCGCCAAGTCGCTGATCTGGTCGGACATTCCGAACGACCGCCTGATGCGCTTCGACGAGACCGACGGCTCGGTCTCCGTCTTCGAGCACCCCTGCGGCTACCACAACGGCCACACGCTCGACCGCGAGGGGCGGATCGTCGCCTGCGAGCACGGCGGCCGGCGCATCTCCCGCCTCGAGCATGACGGGCGCTGGACCGGCCTCGTCGACCGCTTCGACGGCAAGCGGTTCAATTCGCCCAACGACGTGGTCGTGAAGTCGGACGGCACGATCTGGTTCACCGATCCGACCTACGGCATCGACAGCAGCTACGAGGGCTTTGCGGCGACGGCCGAGATCGGTGCCTCCAACGTCTACCGCCTCGACCCGGCGAGCGGTGCGGTGTCCGCCGTCGTCACCGACATGGTGCAGCCGAACGGCCTCGCCTTCTCGCCCGACGAGACGCAGCTCTATGTCGCCGACACCGGGTCGAGCCACATCGACGGCCATCCGCGCGAGATCCGGGTCTACGACGTCGCCGCCGACGGGGCCTCGGTTTCGAACGGCCGCAACTTCGCCGATTCCCCGGCCGGGCTGTTCGACGGCTTCCGCTTCGACAATCGCGGCCATCTCTGGACCTCGACCGAGAATGCCGTCTCCTGCTATGCGCCGGACGGCACGGAACTCGGTCGCATTCCGGTGCCGGAGATCGTCTCCAACGTCACCTTCGGCGGGCCGAAGCGCAACCGGCTCTACATCACCGCCCAGACCTCGCTCTACGCGATCTATCTCACGCCCACGCCGCCGGCTGGCGGCAACCCTGATCCGCATCCGACGAGGCCCCGACCTGTGAACCCCTTCCGGATGATTTCCGACGCCCTTGCGGCGCGCGCCTTCAAGCGGGCGGTGAAGGCGGGCAACGCCGCGAACCGGGAGCGGCGCTGGACGGAGGCGATGACCGCCTTCGAGGCGGCGCTGGCGGCGCAGCCGAAGGCGCGCAAGGCCTGGATCCAGCTCGGTCATGCCCGCAAGGAGATCGGCCTGCTGGGAAAGGCCGAGGAGGCCTACCGCCGCGCGGTCGCCCTCGACGGGACTGATGCCGACGCGCACCTCCAGCTCGGCCATGCGCTGAAGCTTCAGGGGCGGATCGACGACGCGATCGCCGCCTACGAGATGGCCTGCGCGGTCGGCGGCGAGAGCCGCGCGGCCTGGCATGCCCGCGAGGAGCTGGAAGCGCTCGCCATCGCCCGCCGCCCGCCGCAGCCGCCGAAGGCGCCAGCGCGACCGAGACCGGCGAACCGGTCGTGGCATCGGCCGTGGACGCCTTCTTCGTTCCGGCGCCGGAGGGGAGGGGGACGTCCTGTCGCTGGGCGGAGTGGCGCTCGGCCGGAGTGCACCTGCGGGCGAGACGACCGAGCCGAATGTCGCCCTTGTCGGGGTCGCGGCTTTTGCGACGTTCACCGGCCATGCCGATCTGCCGTCGATTCCCGCCCCGTCCGCGGCCGACCTGCACAATCTCCGGCTCTGCGACGCGCGCTCGCCGGTGCCCCTTGCCGCCCTCTGGCTGACCGGGCCGCTCACGCTGAAACTGCGCTTTGCGGCGGCCGAGGGGGCGCCGCCGCTGCTGCTCGATGTCCTGCAGGCGGGCGTCACCAAAGGCAGCGCGCCGGTGCGGCTGCGCGGCGGTGTTGCGCTCGGGGCCGTCCCGACACTGGTCGAGGTGCCGCTCGCCAGCCCCTATCTGCCGCTGCTGTTCGTGCTGCGCGACGCGGCCGGCCGCATCCATGCCAGCGATCTGCTCGCCTTTCCCTCGCTCTGCCGCGGCGGCGTGCACGCGGTCGAAGTCGCCCTGTTCGCCGGCAGCGGCCACGACCTCGAGGATCTGCGCCATGCCGCCGACCGGCTGGCCGCCGGGACCCGCGATCATAAGCCCCTCGGCCGCATCGAGATTACCGCCACCGGGGCCAATGGCACCGAGCGGATCTTCGACCGCGACTGCCTCGACTGGCTGACCGGCCTTGCGGCCGTACCCGTCGGCCTCGCCAATGTCGAGACCCTCGATCCGCTTCTGCGCGATCATCTCGAGGGCCTGATCGGCGCGTCGCCACACGCCGAGGCCGATCCCTCCCGGCCGGTGCTGCATCTGCCGGCGAACGCCATTCCCAGTCTTTCTGCGCTGTACGGCCTGCTCGCCGAGCCCGGCGCCGGCACGGTCGTCCAACCGTTCGTGGCGGCGGAGGCGGGTGGCCCGGCGTGGCTGGTGGGTCTGCCGCCGCTGGGTGGCTGGCTCGGCGCCCTGCAGCCGCCGGGGCTGCGGCCCGCCCTGCCGTGGCTGTCCGGCGAGATCGGCGCTGCAAAGCGCGGCGCGGGCCATCCGGCGGCGATCCTGTTCGCGACCCGCCGACCGCGCGCAGCAGCGATGGGCCGTTCGTGCGCGCCCTCGACGAGCCGTCGCCGCTGGCGGCGGTCGTGGCACCTTCCGGCCTGCCGGTCAGCGTGCTGGTGCCGGTCACCGGCGCCACCGACCCGGTCCGCGCGCTGCTGGACACGCTCGCGACCCAGACGATCGGCGCGGACATCGAGGTGGTGATTGCCTCCGCCGCGGCGCTTCCCGCCAGCCTGCAGACCACGCTGGCCGACCTCTTCCCCGGCCGCCACGCGCAGATTGTCGATCCGCAGGCCAGCCGCGGCGGCCTCGTCGATCTTGCCGCCACGCGTGCCCGGCCGGGCTGCCTCGTGATCTGCGATCCTGGCGTCCGCCTGCCCAATCCGCGCACGCTGGCGCTGCTGTCTGCGATCGCCGCTGATCCGCATGTGGGGTCGGCGAGTTGCAGCCTTGCGGTGGTCCGGCAGGGCGCCGTCCAGGCGTCCGTCTGCGGACATGTGGTCTCCGGCGTCTCCTTCCTCGGCCTGCCGTCGCTGACCTTCGAGCGGATCGACGGCCGGGCGCTGGTGCCGGGCGCGGCGCTGCCCGTATTGGCCGTCAGCCTCGCGCTGCTGGCGATCCGCAGCGAGGTGCTTGCGGCGGTCGGCGGCTGCGGCGCGGCGGAGGGGCTGGATGCCGCCGCCGATGTGGCGCTCGGCCTTCGCCTCGCGGAGGCGGGCTTCACCAACATCGCGACCACCCTCGTCACCGCCCTGGCGCCCGACCTGCCGCCGCCGCGCCGCGCCCATCCGCTGGTCGCCGGCCCCGGCATCGCGCCCGCAACGCTCGACCGGCTGTTTGCGACCACGACGGTCGTGCAGAGGGTGGTCTGATGCGGATCACCATCGTCGTGCCGTCGGAGGAATTCCTCACCGCCGCCGGCATGCGGATCCGCTATGCCCGGATCATGGCCGATCAGGCTGATCCGGACGTGCGGATCGCGGTGCGGCCGATCGGCGACCTCCTCGGCGCGGCCGAGCCGGACGGCGACGTGTTCGTTTTCGCCAAGGTCTACGACGCCCGCGCGGCCGTGCTGGCCCATCGCCTGAAGCGGCTCGGGCGCATCATCGGGCAGGACCTGTTCGACGACTATTTCAGCCAGGCCGGCGACCCGCGCCTTGCCCGGTTTCGCGCGGCGATGGCCGATCTCGGCGCGGCCACGGACTTCGCCGTCTGCAGCACGCCGGCGATGGCAAGGGTCGCCGCGCAGTGCCTGCCCGGCGTGCCGGTCACGGTGGTCGGCGATCCGGTCGACCGCTTCGAGCCGCTGCGGGTGGCCGACATCGCCGCGCGCAAGCTGCGCCGGGCGCAGGCGGAACGCCGTCTGTCCGTCGTCTGGTTCGGCATGGGCGACAATCCCTATTTCCCGGTGGGTCTTCACGATCTCGTCGCCTTTGCCGGCGAACTCGGCCGCCTGCGCCGCGCCGGCTTTGCCGTCGACCTCGAGATCCTCACCAACCCCCGGGCGATGACCCGCGAGGCCCTCGGCCAGCTGCGCGGCCTGCCGGTCGACTGGCAGCTGGCGGCCTGGAGCGAGGCGGGCGAGGCGGCGGCGCTGGAGCAGGCCGACGTCGCCTTCATCCCGGTCGGCGGCCAGGGCTTCAGCATCGCCAAGTCGCTCAACCGGGCGATCTCGGCCCTTGCCGGCGGGTGCCAATTGCTCGCCCCCGGCTATCCGCTCTATCCGCGATCTCGGCGATTTTCTCTACCGGCGCCCGAGGATCT
>NZ_MCRJ01000100.1 GCF_001720135.1 Methylobrevis pamukkalensis | reverse complement strand
CAATGTCCGGGGATGCCGCCTCATTTCTCGGCAAAACCGCGGGGTCTTTTCGCATTCCCTCATATGGCACAGGCCGTGCTTGAGGGGCTTGTCAATTCAGTATGGCCGATTGGCCTCACTCATGGCGGAGTCGCGGAGGCAATGAAGAAAATCGAGGCAATCATAAAGCCCTTCAAGCTGGACGAGGTGAAGGAGGCGCTTCAGGAGGTCGGCCTGCAGGGCATCACGGTGACCGAAGCCAAGGGTTTCGGACGCCAGAAGGGCCATACCGAGCTCTACCGCGGCGCCGAGTACGTCGTCGACTTCCTGCCGAAGGTGAAGGTCGAGGTGGTGCTGCCGACCGAGATGGTCGAGAAGGCCGTCGAGGCGATCCGCAATGCGGCACAGACCGGGCGGATCGGCGACGGCAAGATCTTCGTCTCGCCGGTCGAGGAGGCCGTCCGCATCCGGACCGGCGAGACCGGAAACGACGCGATTTGAGGCATCTGCCGAGGTGCCATGCGCCAATGGCGTGCTATAAGTGTCCCGTTCCCTGACCCGGGGGACGGGACATTCAATTCAAGAAAATGCAAGGGAAGGCCAATGACAACCGCTGCCGACGTCCTGAAGATGATCAAGGACAACGACGTCAAGTTCGTCGACCTCCGCTTCACCGATCCGCGTGGAAAGATGCAGCATGTCACGTTCGATGTCGGCCTCGTCGACGAAGACATGTTCGCGGAAGGCACCGCGTTCGACGGCTCGTCGATCGCCGGCTGGAAGGCCATCAATGAATCGGACATGACGCTGATTCTCGATCCCGAGACGGCGCACATGGATCCCTTCTTCGCCCAGTCGACGATGGTCATCACCTGCGACGTGATCGACCCGATTTCCGGCGAACCCTACAACCGCGACCCGCGCTCGATCGCCAAGAAGGCCGAGGCCTACATGGCCAGCGCCGGCATCGGCGACACCGTGTTCTTCGGACCGGAGGCCGAGTTCTTCGTGTTCGACGACGTCAAGTTCGCGACCGAACCCTACAACACCGGCTTCAAGCTCGACTGCACCGAACTGCCGACCAACTCCGACACTGACTACGAGACCGGCAACCTCGGCCATCGCGTGCGCAAGAAGGGTGGCTATTTCCCGGTTCCGCCGGTGGACAGCCTGCAGGACATGCGCTCGGAGATGCTCTCGGTCATGGCCGAGATGGGCGTCACCGTCGAGAAGCATCACCACGAGGTCGCCTCGGCCCAGCATGAACTCGGCATGAAGTTCAACACGCTGACCCGCATGGCCGACCAGATGCAGATCTACAAGTATGTGATCCATCAGGTCGCCAACGCCTACGGCAAGACCGCCACCTTCATGCCGAAGCCGGTGTTCGGCGACAACGGCTCGGGCATGCACGTGCACCAGTCGATCTGGAAGGACGGCAAGCCGGTGTTCGCCGGCAACCAGTATGCCGACCTGTCGGAGATGTGCCTCTACTACATCGGCGGCATCCTCAAGCACGCCAAGGCGATCAACGCCTTCTCCAATCCCTCGACCAACTCCTACAAGCGTCTGGTCCCGGGCTACGAGGCCCCCGTGCTGCTCGCCTATTCGGCACGCAACCGCTCGGCGTCCTGCCGCATCCCCTACACCACCAACCCGAGGCCAAGCGCGTCGAGACCCGCTTCCCCGATCCGGTGGCCAACCCCTACCTCTGCTTCGTCGCCCTGCTGATGGCGGGCCTCGACGGCATCAAGAACAAGATCCATCCCGGCGAGGCGATGGACAAGAACCTCTACGATCTGCCGGCCGACGAGCTGAAGCAGATCCCGACCGTGGCCGGCAGCCTGCGCGAGGCGCTCGCCTCGCTCGACGCCGACCGCGACTTCCTGAGGCCGGCGGCGTCATGGACGACGACTTCATCGACAGCTGGATCGAGCTGAAGATGGAAGAGAACATGCGCTACGAGATGATGCCGCATCCGGTCGAATTCGACATGTACTATTCGGCCTGATCGTCAGTTTCACTGACAGGACGTCCGGAAGGGAGCGCCCATGGCGCTCCCTTTTTCTTTTTCATCGTAAACGAAGCGTTATTTCTTCGGGCTCACCCTTCTTCCGGGATCCGCGCAAGGCGGAACGGGGTGGGGAATCGCCATGGGACTTTCTATTTCTGGAAAAGTGGGCTTCGTCTTCGGAGCCATCCTGCTGCTGTCGGCCGGCACAGGCTATGTCGGCTATCACGAGACGACCAAGGTCGGCGACTACGGCCTCGAGGTCGGCACGGGGCTCGCCCCGCTCGCCGAGGCCGCAAAGGAGATCGAGCTCACCGCGACCCGCGCCCATCTGATCTTCGAGGAAATCGCCTCCGGCGATGCGAACGAGAGCATCGACGAGGTGTGGGGCCTGCTGGACGAGACGATGTTCTTTGCCAATGCCATCCTCGACGGCGGCACGCGTGACGGCGTCACCTACCTGCCGACCGCTTCGCCGGACGTCCGGGCAAAGATGCTCGACACCCGCGCGAAGATCGAGACCTTCATCCGCGTCGCGCGCGAGCGTCATGCCACGCTGAACAGCGGCGACGTCGCGCCGGCAGCGCGGCGGACGAAGCCTTCGACGGCGCCTTCGAAGCCTTCATCGACGCCTCCGGAGAGACCGGCATCCTGCTGCACCGCGAGATCGATGCCGGCACCGCCGCGCTCCGCGCCACCATCACCGAGGCCGGATATCTGCTCGCGGCCTGCAGCCTGCTGATGCTGCTGACCATTTCCGGCGGCCTGCTGTTCATCTGGCGCAATGTCGCCCGCCGTGCCGCGGACCTTGCCACGCTCGCCAATCGGCTCGGCGGCGGCGACACCTCGGTCGCCCTGCCCGACTGGCGCTCGGGCGACGAACTCGGCGCATTGCGCGATGCGATGTCGTCCTTCCGCGATGCGCTCGCCGAACAGCAGCGGCTCAACGGCCAGATCGCCGGCCAGGAAGCCGGACGCCAGGCGGAACGCGCCGAGATGCTGCGCCGGGTGTCCGACGAGTTCCGGCAGTCGACCTCCGGCTATTTTGCCGCCCTCGAAAGCGCCTCCGCGGCCCTCGCCGGCGCCATGACGACCATGGACGCCGCCGCGAAGGTCTCCACCGCCACAGCGGGCAGCACCGAGACCGCAACGTCGATCGTCTCCGCCAACATCCAGACCGTCGCCGCCGCCGCCGAGGAACTGGCCGCCTCGATCGACGAGATCAGCCGGCAGGTGAAGACGACCACCGGCATCGTCGCCGGCGCCTCGACGCGGACCGAGACCACCAACCAGCGCGTGGCGGGCCTTGCGTCGGCCGCCGACAAGATCGGCGAGGTGGTCAACCTGATCGAGGACATCGCCGCCCAGACCAACCTGCTCGCGCTCAACGCCACCATCGAGGCGGCCCGCGCCGGCGAGGCCGGACGCGGCTTTGCCGTGGTGGCGGCCGAGGTCAAGGAACTGGCCAACCAGACCGCCCGGGCGACGGAGGAAATCCGCAGCCAGATCGGCGCCATCCAGGCCTCCACCACCGACGCCGCGGCCGCGATCCGCGAGATCAGCGAGACCATGAAGTCGGTGGATTCGCACACCGCCTCGATTGCCACCTCGGTGTCCGAGCAGGGCGGCGCCACGTCCGAGATCGCCCACAACGCGCAGGAGACCTCGCGGCGCACCGGCGAGGTGTCCCAGAACATGATCGAGATGCGCCGCGCGGTCGATGGCGTCTCCAGATCCTGCACCGAGGCCCGGGCATCCTCGTCGGATGTCAGCCGCCATACCCGCGACCTGAAGGCCGCCTTCGACGACTTCCTGCGCCGCGTCATGGCCGCCTGAGGCCCCCTCTGCGGCATCGTGCGCGTGAATCGTGTCCGCGATGACCGCGAAGCGGTTGATCCGCCTGTCTCAGCGCATATGTTGACGGAACGGCCGCACTCGGGCGGCCGTTCTGCATATGGCGGCAGGATGGCAGGCGTTTCGACCCCTTGCGTGAAGATCTGCGTGATCAACGAGGCGAGCGGCCTGTGCCGCGGCTGTCTGCGGACGCTCGGCGAGATCGCCGGCTGGGGCAGCTTCAGCGAGGCCGAGCGGCAACGCCTGATCCAGATTGCGTCCCGCCGCAGCCTCCCCCTTGCCGGGCGCGCCTGATGCGCAAGCCCTTCCTCATCGTCGGCATCGCAATCCTCGTCACCGCGCTCGGCATCCTGCTGCTGTCGGGCGGCGATCGTCCGATCGCCGGCGTCGATCCGGACGATTTCGCGCGCCTCGCCCAGCTCTCCGCGATCCTGCTGCTGGCCGGCTCCGCGCTGGTCTATTCCCGCACGTCGCGCGCGGCCACCTGAAGGCCCTGCTCACCTGGATCGCGATCGGCGCGGCGCTGGTGGTCGGCTATCAGCTGTTCCACGAGGGCACGGGCATTGACAGTCCGTCCGCGCCTGCCGAAAACGCGGGCTCCGGCACGCCGGTCTGACGCAGCCCCGCCGAGAGGTGCTCACGGCGGCGCCCGCCCTTCCTTGCCTCCCCGAAAGGCCTCCCGGTGACGACCGATCCGATCGCTCTTCTCAATTCCAAGCTCGACCGCCTGATCGCCGCGCTGGAGCGCGCCGTGCCGCCGGTGCCACCGCAGCTCGACCTCGACGCCGCCGACGCCTTCGTCTGGCAGGCCTCCAGCCGCAGCCTGCAGCCGGTGCGCAAGGTCAATCGCGTCGACATCGGCCTGCTCAAGGGCATCGACCGCAGCCGAGACATGCTGGTCGACAACACCGAGCGTTTTGCCCGCGGCCTGCCGGCCAACAACGTGCTGCTGTGGGGCGCGCGCGGCATGGGCAAGTCGTCGCTGGTCAAGGCCGCGCAGGCCGAGGTCAACGCCCGGCTTGCGGCCGATGGGGCGACCGGCTCCTCGACCCTGAAGCTGATCGAGATCCACCGCGAGGACATCGAATCGCTGCCCGACCTGATGGGCCGGCTGCGGCCTGCCCCGCAGCGCTTCATCGTCTTCTGCGACGACCTGTCCTTCGACCACGACGACACCAGCTACAAGTCGCTGAAGGCGGTGCTGGACGGCGGCATCGAGGGCCGGCCGGACAACGTGCTGTTCTACGCGACCTCCAACCGCCGCCATCTCCTGCCCCGCGACATGATGGAGAACGAACGCTCCACGGCGATCAACCCCGGCGAGGCCGTCGAGGAGAAGGTGTCCCTCTCGGACCGCTTCGGCCTGTGGATCGGCTTCCACAAATGCTCGCAGGACGACTATCTGGCGATGGTCACCGGCTATGCGCAGGCCTTCGGCCTCGATGTCGACGAGGAGACGCTGCGGCGCGACGCGCTGGAGTGGGCGACGACCCGCGGCGCCCGCTCCGGCCGCGTCGCCTGGCAATACGTCCAGGACCTCGCCGGCCGCCTCGGCGTACGGCTGTCCTGACGGGGTCGAGGGTCGATGATGGCGAGGGGGACGGTCCGTTCGCCCCTGCGGTGTCGTGGTCCGCGCAGGCGGGCCATCCACGACCTTGAGTTCATGAGGCCTTCGTGGATCCTCCGCCTTCGCGGAGGATGACATCGCAACGAAAAAGCCGGCGCGCTGTCGCGGCCGGCTCTTTTTGCGTCATTTCGAAGCGTCCGCCGTCAGCCGTTGAGATACGGCGACGGATCGACCGGGCGGTTGCCTTCGCGCAGTTCGAAGTGGAGCTGCGGGCGGCTGACCGAGCCGGTAGCACCGACACGGCCGATCATCTGGCCGCGCCGCACCTCGTCGCCGCGCCGCACCAGCAGTTCGCTGGCGTGGGCATAGGCCGAGACCATGCCGTTCGAGTGCTTGATCAGCACGAGGTTGCCGTAGCCCTTGAGCTCGTTGCCCGAGTAGATGACCGTGCCGCCCTCGGCGGCCTTGATCGGCGTGCCTTCCGGCGCGTCGAGATTGATGCCGTCGTTGCGCTCGCCGTTCGGCTTCTTGCCGAAGGAGGAGATCACCCGGCCATTGACCGGCCAGCGGAAGGACTTCGAGGCGCCAGTGTCGCTGGCGGAGGCCTGCGACTGGGACGGAGCGGGCGCAGCCGCGACCGGCGCCGTCGGCGCAACGGACGCGATCTGCTGTTCGGTTTCCCTGTTCGACGGCATCGGCGCCAGACCTGTTGCTGCGGGCTTTGTGGGGGCGGGAGCAGCGGGCGTCCCGGCGGGGGCCGCCGCCGCGGCAGCCGCCGGACGGGCCGGAGCCGGCGTCGGACGCGCCGCGTCGGTCATCGTCTTGGACGGAAGCTGGGCGACCTGGGTCGGCGCCGCGCCGGCCTGACCGGCCTGCGGGATGCGCAGCGTCTGGCCGACCCGGATCGGGTCGCTGGCGTTGATGCCGTTGGCGGCCGCAAGTTCCACCGACCGCATGCCGTGGTCGTTGGCGATGCGGCCGAGCGAATCGCCGGACTTCACCACATAGACGCCGCCCGCGGAGGCGGTGGCCGGTGCATTCGCCGGCAGCTGGCCGAGCGGACGGGCCGGCGGTGCGACGGCAACGGACGGGCTCGTCATCGACGGGGCGCCCGGCATCTGCGGAGCCGTCGGTGCGGCCGTGGCCGGACGGGCAGCGGAATTGTAGACCGGGATCACGATCTGAGAGCCGGCCGGCGCCTGCGACGCGCTCGACAGGCCATTGACCTTGAGGATCGCCGATTCGGGCACGTTGTAGCGGGTGGCGAGCGTCTTGACGGTCTCGCCCGGCCGCAGCGTGACGCTGGAACCACCGGCGCCGCTCCACCCGGGACCGACCGCCTGGCCGGCCACGTTGGCGGTGGCAACCGCCGGAGCCGGGGCATAGACCGCCGGCGCCTGAGCACCGTAATCGGCCGTCGGCGGACGCATCATCGGGTTGCTCGGCGCCTGATTGTAGTCGGACGCGGTCGGGGCACCCTGAACGGGCGGCAGCGCATTGCTGGCAACCGGCGTTCGCGGCGCGGGATCGGCGTTCTGAAGCGACCCGGTGTAGGTCACGTCTCCCGCCGGGGTCGCCTGCCCCATCGTCGCCGTCCGGTTGGACGTCGGCTCGAACAGCGTGTCGAGCCGCGTGACGTCGCCGCTACAACCGGCACCGACGCCGGCCGTGATCGCGAGCGCCGCGACCTGCGAAAGATAACGAAGACGGCTGTTCGTCGTGAAATCGGACATTGAGGTGTCTCGCCAGACCAACTGATACTGGCCCGATTACACCCCGGTAACGTTGACAAACGCTTAAGCCTCACGGCCTTCGTCAGGTTTCCGCTCATATTTTCATCGAAGAAAGCGGGCGTTTCCGGGCATCCACCGCCCTGAAAATTCCTTTCCCTCCGGCTGCGACCACATGGGGAGCCGGCTGAGGAAGCGGCTTGGCGGACTTGCAAAAAGCGATTCGCCGGCTTCAGAGCATGCGGGCGACGCCATCCTCAAGCTTGAGGAAGCGCACCTTGCGCAACTCCGTCCGGGTGAAGGTACGCTCCTGCTTGACGATACGCACGAGGGTCTGGGTCGTGCCCGTGCCGACCGGAGCCACCAGAACGCCGCCGTCCATCAGCTGGTCCAGCAGGGCCCGCGGCACGATGTCCACCGCGGCGTTGAGCACGATGCGGTCGTAGGGCGCATGGCGCGAGTAGCCCTGCGCGCCATCGGCCACCACCGGCACGACATTGTCGAGGCGCAGGGTCTCGAAACGGTCGCGGGCAAGATCGCTCAGGGTGCGGAAGCGGTCGAGCGTGACGACCCTTTTGGCGAGATGAGCGATGATGGCGGTCTGGAAGCCGCTGCCGGTGCCGATCTCGAGCACCTTGTCGTCGGGACGGATGTCCAGCGACTGCAGCACATAGGCGACAGTCGACGGAGCGCTGGCGATCTGGCCGCATTCGATCGGCAGCGCCCGATCCTGCGCGGCATCGGGCTGGTCGCGCGCGCCAAGGAAGAGGCGACGCGGAATCCGCTCGATCGCCACCAGCAGCCGGCGGTCGTTGATGCCCGCGCCGCGAAGTTTCATGACGAGCTCGGCCATGGCCGACCTGTCGGTATCAAGCGGCAACATGATGGCGTGGCGTCCGCTGCTCGAACTTTACCCTGACCCGGAGAGATCTAGCTGGCGAACACTTTTTCAAGGTCGGCAAGGCCCTCGGTGAAGGTCATATCGAGCTTGAGAGGTGTGACGGAAATATGTCCGCTTTCGAGGGCATGGGTGTCGGTGCCCACATCCGGCTCCTTGAAGGCACGCGAATAGGTGAGCCAGTAGTAGGGCTTGCGCCGGCTGTCGATGCGCGCGTCGATCCGCATGCCGTGAACCGACGAGCCCTGCCGGCACACGGAAATGCCGGACACCTCGTCCGGCGCACGGTTCGGGAAGTTGACGTTGATCAGCGTTCCGGGCGCGATTCCGGCGGCGAGCACCTTCTCGATCAGACCGGGGGCATGGACCTCGGCGGTCTCGAAGGGGATGCGCGCGCCGCCGGACCAGTCGAAGGCCTGGCTGAGCGCGATCGAGGGAATGCCGAGCAGCGTGCCCTCGATGGCGGCGGCGACGGTGCCCGAATAGGTCACGTCGTCGGCGGCATTCTGGCCGGCGTTGACGCCGGAGAGGATCAGGTCGGGCGCCTCGCCCATGATCTCGCGCACCGCCATGATCACGCAGTCGGTCGGCGTGCCGCGCACGGCATAGCGGCGCTCGCCGAGTTCGCGCAGGCGCAGCGGATCGTGCAGGGTCAGCGAATGGGCAAAGCCGCTCTGGTCGTTCTCGGGCGCGACGATCCACACCTCGCTGCCGACCGCCCGGGCGATCTTCTCGAGGCTGACGAGCCCCGGCGCCAGGATGCCGTCGTCGTTGGTGATCAGGATTCGCATCGTCGCCATCGCCTTTTTTCGTGTCCGCGGGTCCGTGTCACCCGATCCGGGTGATCCCGCCCATATACGGCAGCAAGGCCTCCGGGACCGTGACGCTGCCGTCCTCGTTCTGATAATTTTCCAGCACGGCGATCAGCGCGCGGCCGACCGCGACCCCCGAGCCGTTCAGCGTGTGGACGAAGCGGGTGCCCTTCCCGTCCGGCGCACGGCTCCGGGTATTCATCCGGCGGGCCTGGAAGTCGCCGCAGACCGAGCAGGACGAGATCTCGCGATAGGCCTTCTGCCCCGGCAGCCAGACCTCGATGTCCCACGTCTTCTGCGAGCCGAAGCCCATGTCGCCGGTGCAGAGCGTCATCACCCGGAAGTGCAGGCCGAGCCGCTTCAGCACTTCTTCGGCGCAGGACAGCATGCGCTCGTGCTCGGCGATCGAGGCCTCGGGCGTCGTGATCGACACCAGCTCGACCTTGGAGAACTGGTGCTGGCGCAGCATGCCGCGCACGTCGCGCCCGGCCGAGCCGGCTTCCGAGCGGAAACACGGGGTGAGTGCCGTCATGCGCAGCGGCAGGTCCTTCTCGTCGAGGATCTCGCCCATGACCAGATTGGTCAGCGGCACCTCGCGGTCGGGATCAGCCAGCGGCCGTCGGTGGTGCGAAACAGATCCTCGGCGAACTTCGGCAACTGGCCGGTGCCGTACATCGCCTCGTCGCGGACCATCAGCGGCGGGTTGACCTCGGTGTAGCCGTGCGTCTCGGTGTGGAGGTCGAGCATGAACTGGCCAAGCGCGCGCTCCAGCCGCGCAAGCTGGCCCTTGAGCACCGTGAAGCGACTGCCGGAGAGCTTTGCGGCGTGCTCGAAATCCATCAGGCCGAGCGCCTCGCCGATCTCGAAATGCTCCTTCGGCTCGAAGGCGAAGGCCGGCATCTCGCCATGGCGGCGATACTCGACGTTGCCGGTCTCGTCCTTGCCGTCCGGCACGTCGGGCAGCGGCGCGTTGGGGATGACGGACAGCGCGTCGGCGAGCGCCTTGTCGAGCTCGCGCTCCTTCTGCTCGCCCTCCTGGATGAAGCTCTTGAGGTCGGCGACTTCGGCCATCAGCGCGCTCGCGCGGGCCTCGTCCTTCTGCGCCTTGGCCTTGCCGATCTCCTTGGAGGCGGCGTTGCGCTTTTCCTGCGCTTCCTGCAGGGCGACGATATGGGCGCGGCGCTCCTCGTCGAGCTTCAGCAGCGTGGCCGACAGCGGCGGCGCGCCGCGGCGCAGGAGGGCTGCGTCGAGCGCGTCGGGCGCTTCGCGGATCCACTTGATGTCGAGCATGAACGTCGCCCCGGAGCGAATTGATTTTCAACGGGGAAGACGTCGCTGATCTTCTCCCGTCGCCGTGGCCGGACGGCTTGTCCGCCTCACCTGCGGGGGATGGACGACCTCGCCGGTCAGGCGTCGGTCGTCACCTCGCGGCTCTCGGATTTCCGCACCATCATGCGCACGGCGATGATCGAGACTTCGTAGAGAAGCATGGTCGGGATCGCAAGCATGATCTGGCTGAGCGGATCGGGCGGGGTCAGGATCGCCGCCGCCACGAAGGCGAGCACGATCGCATAGCGCCGCTTGTCCTTCAGCCCCTGCTCGGTGACGACGCCCATCTTGCCGAGCAGCGTCAGGATCACGGGCAGCTGGAAGGTGAGGCCGAAGGCAAAGATCAGCGACATGATCAGGCCGAGATACTCGCTGACCTTCGGCAGCAGCGAGATCGCCGCCTGGTTCTCGTCGCCGGCCTGCTGCATCGACAGGAAGAAGTGCATCACCGTCGGCATGACGAAGAAGAACACCAGCATCGCGCCGAGGAAGAAAAGGATCGGAGTCGCGATCAGGAACGGCATGAAGGCCTGTCGCTCGGTCTTGTAGAGCCCCGGCGCCACGAACATGTAGATCTGGTTGGCGATCACCGGAAAGGCGATGAACAGCGCCCCGAACAGGGCGATCTTCAGCTGGGTGAAGAAATACTCCTGCGGCGCGGTGTAGATCAGCTCGACCTTGTGGCCAACGCCGGCTGCCTCCTCGTAAGGGATGATCAGCAGGTTGAAGATGTCGGTCGCGAAATAGAAACACACGAAGAAGCAGACCGCGATCGCCAGCACGGTCTTCAGCAGCCGGGAGCGAAGCTCGATCAGGTGGTCGAGGAGCGGCGCGCGCGAGGCTTCGATGTCGTCTTCGTCGCTCATTCGGAAGCCCTCGGGCTCGCTGCGGTGGCAGGGCCCGTCTTGATCGGTTCGGCCGGTACGGGGGGCGCCGCGGGATCGGGCACGAGCGGCATCGGCGCCGGCTCGGCAAGACCCGGCACATGGGAGGCGGGAGCGGCCGGGGCGTTCGCGGCGGGCGCCGCCGGATCAGGCGTGAACACGGGCGCTGACGGCACGGTCTCCGGGGCGACGGGGCGGATCTCCGGATCCGGCGTCAACCCGGTCGCGGCCGGCACGGCAGTGGCGGCGGGTGCCGGCGGGACGTGGCCGCTGCGGATCGAATTGCCGATCTCGCGCACGGGATCGAGGCTCTTCTGGATCTCGGCCTTGAGCCCGGTCAACGGGTTCAGCGCCTTCACGTCGTCGATGGCCTTGCGGGCATCCTGAAGATCGGCCTCGCGCTCGGCCTCGCGCAGGGCCGCGTTGAACTGGCCCTGGAATTCGGACGCCATCCGCCGGCCCCGGCTGATGAAATGGCCGACGGTGCGCAGCAGCTTGGGCAGGTCCTTTGGTCCGATGACGAGGATCGTGACGACCGCAATCACCAGCAGTTCGGTTCCGCCGATATCGAAGAACATGTGATGGAATCCCGTCGACGCTCACGCGGTGACCGCACGACTTTCATGGCAGCCTGGCACGACAGCCTGGTCCGACGGAGTGGGCGCCAACGCACCCGTCCTGGCCCAAGGGGCCGCCACCGTCAGGACGACGGCGGCAGCGCCAATGCGATCAGCCGGTGCTGCCGGCGTCCTTGGTCTTCTCGGTCACCACCGGGTCGCCGGGCTTGCGCTCGAGGCTCTTGGCCTCCTCGGTCTCGTCGGTCATGCCCTTCTTGAAGTTCTTGATGCCCTTCGCGACGTCACCCATCAGCTCGGGAATCTTGCCCCGGCCGAAGAGAAGCAGCACCACCGCAAGGACGATGAGCCAGTGCCAGATGCTGAGCGAACCCATTTCAATCTCCAGTGATTTCGCACGGTCCGAGAATTGGCGGCACTATTGCAGAAAGCCTGTGGCGCCGCAACACGGCCCGGACGGCCGGTTTCCGGCCCTCGTCGGCGGTGTCCCGGCCGCGCGGGATGCCGCCCGGCCGAGGGTTCATGCGCCTTATGTGGGCTGGGCCGACGGCGATTGCCAGCGAAAAGCGACGCCCCCGCGCAGATGTGTTCAGCTCTCGCCCTGGCGAAAAACGAAGACGTCGCGCGGGTCGACAAGGATGCCCACCTCGTCGCCGATGCCGTAGGGCGCGCCGTCGCGGACGCGCGCGCGCAGGTGCCCGTCGAGGCCACCGACCGCGATCTCGAACAGCCAGACCTCGCCGAGGAAACGGCGCCGCACCACCCTGCCCGGCACGCCCTGGCCCGGCGGACCGACCTCGACGCCCTTGATCCGGATGCAGAGCGAGACGGGGCCGCCGTCCGCGATGTCCGGCGCGGCGAAGACGCCGACCGGCGTCTCGACCCGACCACCAGACGCGCGGCCCTCGATCTCGTTCATCTCGGCGAAGAATCGCGCGGTGAAAAGATCGACCGGCTGCGAATAGAGATCCCCGGACGTGCCGACCTGCACGAGGCGGCCCTTGCGCATCAGGGCGATGCGGTCGGCCATGCGCATCGCCTCTTCCGGATCGTGAGTGACGACGATCGCGGTGGCCCCGGTTTCCTTGAGGACCGACAGGGTCTCGTCGCGCACGCTGTCGCGCAGGCGCTTGTCGAGTCCGGAGAAGGGCTCGTCCATCAGCAGCACGGAGGGGCGCGGCACGATGGCCCGGGCGAGCGCCACGCGCTGCTGCTCGCCGCCGGAGAGCGCATGGGGATAGTCCGCGGCATGGGAGGCCATCCCGACGCGGGCGAGCGCGGCCAGCGCGGCGCCAGCCGCCTCCTTGCGGTCGAGCGAGCGCAGGCCGAACATCACGTTGGCAAGGATCGTCATGTGCGGGAACAGCGCATAGTCCTGGAACATCAGGCCGACGCCGCGCCGCTCCGGCGGCACATGCCTGCCCTCGCCGGACACGATCCGCCCGTCGAGCGACACGGTGCCCGACAGCGCGGGCTCAAGCCCGGCGGCGAGCCGCAGCAGCGTCGTCTTTCCGCAGCCGGAGCGCCCGAGCAGGCAGACGATCTCGCCGGCGCGGATCTGCAGCGAGACGCCGTCGACCGACCGCTCCCGTCCGTAGCTGTGGACGACGTTGTCGAAGGCGAGGCCAGCGGGGATCGTGACGCCGGCGGTGCCGGAGCGCCCCCAGCGCTGGAAGTCGTTGGTGCCTTGCGCCGTCTTTGCCGTCGTCTCGGGCAACGATCCGTTCTCCGTTGGGGCCGGGCGGCGGTCCGGACGGATCGTCAGTCCGCCTCCGGCTCCGGGTCCAGTGCCTCTCCGTAGCCGAGAAGGTCGGCCTCGTCGAGGGGCTCCTCCTCCTCGGTCAGCGCGTCGTCGTCGCCGGGCACGGGAATGCGGAAGCCCACGGGAATGTGGCCTTCCAGCAGGCCGGCGCCGCGCAGTTCCTCCAGCCCCGGCAGGTCCGACAGCGCCGGCAGGCCGAAATGCTCCAGAAAGGCTACCGTCGTGCCATAGGTCACCGGCCGCCCCGGCGTGCGGCGGCGCCCGCGCATGCGGATCCAGCCGGTCTCCAGCAGCACGTCGACCGAGCCCTTGGAGGTGGAGACGCCGCGGATCTCCTCGATCTCGGCGCGGGTCACCGGCTGGTGGTAGGCGATGATCGCCAGCGTCTCCAGGGCCGCCCGCGACAGCTTGCGCGTCTCCACCGCCTCGTGGCGCAGCAGATAGGCGAGATCCTCGGCGGTGCGGAAGGCCCAGGCCTCGGCGACGCGGACGAGGTTGACGCCGCGGCCGGCATAGGCCGCCTGCAGGTCACGCAGCACGGCGGCGACATCGCTGCCCTCCGGAAGCCGGCGCGCCAGATCCTCGGTGCTGACCGGGGCGGCGGAGGCAAACAGGATCGCCTCGGCGATCCGCAGCGCCTCGCGCCGGTCCCGCGAGGCAAGGTCGGTGATCGTCGCCCGCGTGCCGCTCATGCCTTGCCTTCCTTGTCGGAGTCCTTGCCGTTCCCGCGCCCCTCGCCAACCGGATCGGCGGCGCGCGGCGTGCCGCTGCGCAGGTAGAGCGGCGCGAAGGCACCGGACTGGCGCAGTTCCAGCCGCCCTTCCCGCGCCAGTTCGAGACTTGCGGTGAAGGCCGAGGCGCGCACGGTGGCGAGCGTCTGCGGATCGGCGAGATAGGGCGACAGGAACTCCTCGAGTGGCACCCAGTCCGCCAGCCGGCCGACGAGCCTCGTCAGGATCTCGCGGGCGTCGGCGAGCGACCAGACCGTGCGGCGGGCAACATGGACCCGCGTCACCATCTGGCGCTGGCGCTGCGTGGCGTAGGCCGCGAGCAGGTCGTAGAGGCTCGCCTGCCAGCGGACGTCGGCCGAGACCGCCACCGGCTCCGGCGCGCCGCGGGCAAAGACGTCGCGGCCGAGCCGGTCGCGGTTGACCAGCCTGGCGGCCGCCTCGCGCATCGCCTCCAGCCGGCGCAGGCGGAAGGCCAGCATCCCGGCCATTTCCTCGCCGCTCGGCTCGTCGCCGGCCTTCTCGGGCGGCGGCAGCAGCAGGCGGGATTTGAGGAAGGCCAGCCAGGCGGCCATGACGAGATAGTCGGCAGCCAGTTCCAGCCGCAGCTTCCGGGCCTCCTCGACGAAGGCCATGTATTGCTCGACGAGGGCGAGGATCGAGATCCGCGCCAGATCGACCTTCTGGTTGCGGGCCAGCGTCAGCAGCAGGTCGAGCGGTCCTTCGAAGCCCTCGACATCGACGATCAGCGCCGGTTCGCCGGCGGGCGGTCGTGCGTCTTCCTCGAAGGGCAGGTCGCGTCCGGTCATCTCGGTTCCTGCACTGCTGGCGGCGGCGCGAGGCGCGGTTCGCGCGTCAGGCCGAGGGAAGAGCGGCGACAGCCTCGTCGAGGCGGATGCGGAGCGCCTCGACATCGGCATCGTCCGGATCGCCGACCGCGGCCAGCGCCATCTCGGCACGGCGGGCGCTTTCGCCATCGAGCGGCCCCGCCTCGCCGGCCACCTGATGCATTTCGGCGAGATCGCCGTTGCAGTGAAGCACGAGATCGCAGCCGGCGTCGAGGCAACGGCGCGAGCGCTCGGCCAGTGAGCCGGCAAGCGCCCCCATCGACACGTCGTCACTGAACAGAAGCCCGCCGAAGCCGATGTGGCCGCGGACGATCTCGGCAATCACGCGCGCCGACGTCGTCGCCGGCTGCGAGGGATCGAGCGCGGTGAAGACGATGTGCGCGGTCATCGCCGCCGGCAGGTCGGCAAGACGGCGGAAGGGCACGAAATCGGTGGCCTCGAGCTCCGCCCGTGACGTTTCCACCACCGGCAGGCCGAGGTGGCTGTCGACGAGCGCGCGGCCATGGCCGGGCATGTGCTTGATCACCGGCAGCACGCCGCCGGCCAAGAGGCCCTCGGCGGTCGCCCGGCCGAGACGGGCGACGGTCTCGGGGTCGGCACCAAAGGAGCGGTCGCCGATCACGTCGCTCTGGCCGGGAATGGAGAGATCGAGGCAGGGCGCGCAGTCGATGGTGATGCCGACCTCGCGCAGGTCGGCGGCCAGCACCCGCCCGGACATCCGGGCGATCGCGTCGCCGCCCGTCACGGCGGCGGCGGCGACGCGCGCGGCCGACGGGATCTTGCGCCAGTTGGGCACGGTCAGACGCTGCACGCGCCCGCCTTCCTGGTCGACGAGGATCGGCGCATCACGCCCGACCGCATCGCGAAACTCGTCGCAGAGTGCACGGATCTGATCACGGTCGGCGATGTTGCGGCGGAACAGGATCAGGCCGAACGGCCGAGTCTGAGCGAAGAAGCGCTTCTCCTCGGCGGTGAGCCGGAGGCCGCTCGCCCCGGAGACGAAACGCGATACGGGCATGGGTCGGATCGTCCGCCGTCTGGAGCATGGGGCGACCGGACCGGAGCGATCCGGCCGGCGCGATCATGCTTCGGATATCGAATCTGGAGCGGGATGTCATCGACCGGGCGCTTCCGTCCGGCCGATGGGTACAGGCCCGCCTCAGCGGGTGACGAGGCAGTCGCCGCCGGCGGACTTCAGCTGGCTGCAGACCCGTGCGGCCTCTTCGCGCGAACTCATCGGCCCGACGCGGACCCGGTAGAAGACGCCCTTGGCGCCGAGGTCGGCGCGCTGGATATCGGCCTGAAGGCCGCCGAGCACCGAGCCGTAGCGGCTCTGCATGCGCGCGAAGGTGCTGCGCGCCTGCTCCTCGTTCGGCACCGAGGCAATCTGGACGCGGTAGCCGGAATCGCCGGCAGCGGGGGCAGCGGGGGCAACAGCCGCCTGCTGCTGCGCCGGAGCCGCGGGCT
>NZ_MCRJ01000099.1 GCF_001720135.1 Methylobrevis pamukkalensis | reverse complement strand
GCCGGCAATCTCGGGCAGGCGCTCCGCGCCAACACCGCCGCCCACCGCGCCCGGATCGAACGGATCTCGGCCCGCCTGCAGCCCGCCTCGCTGGCGCGCCGGGTGGAGACGGCCGGCGAACGGCTGGAGACGCTGGCCGCCCGGTCCGCCCGCGCCTTCATCCACGGCACGGAGCGTCGCCGCGCTGCGCTCGACCGCACCGCCCGCCTGCTCGATGCGGTCAGCTACACCGCCGTGCTGGGACGCGGCTTTGCCCTCGTGCGCGACGAGACCGGCGCGCCGCTGCGCGCGGTGGCCGACACAAAGGCCGGACAGACGGTGTCGATCGAGTTCGCCGACGGCCGGATCGGGGCACGGATCGATGGGGAGCCGCCGCCGCTGGTCGCGTCCACAGAGCAAGCCGACCCGGCGGACCCGCCCGCTCCGGAGACGGCAACGAAGCGCAAGCGCGAAAAGCCGCAGCGCGCCGACGGCGGCCAGGGCACGCTGTTCTGATTGTCCAGTGACCTAAGCCGCCGCGGCGTCGAGGCGGCGCATCGCCCGTTGCAGCGCGGCAAAACAGTCCGGATCGATCGCGGTGCCGAGCATGTCGGTCATGATCGCAAAGGCCTTGGAGACCGGCATCGCGCCGCGATAGGGACGCTCGGCGGTCAGCGCGTCGAAGATGTCGGCGGTGGTGAGGATGCGGGTTTCCTGGCGGATCGCGGCGCCGGCAATGCCGTCCGGGTAGCCCTTGCCGTCGAGCCGCTCGTGGTGGGCGCCGGCGATCTCGGACAGCTCGGCGAACACGGGATGCGCTGCAGGATCGCGCGCGACAGGCCGGCGTGGGCGCGCATCGACACCCATTCCTCGTCGTCGAGCTTGCCGGGCTTGTCGAGCACCGCGTTGCTGACGCCGAGCTTGCCGATGTCGTGCAGCAACGCCGCCCGCTTCAGCCAGCGGCGCCGCTCGGGCGCATAGCCCAATTCCTCGGCGATCATGTCGGTGAACAGGGTCACCCGTTCCGAATGGTTGGAGGTGTAGGGGCTCTTGCTGTCGATGACGATGGCGAAGGCCTCGGCGATGTCGTCGAGATGGTCCTCGTCCACATGGCGGACCACCTGCGCCGGCTCGAGCTCGTAGACGATGTCGGCAAGGTTGCGCGACTGCAGCGTCTCCCAGAAATCCGGATCGCCGGCCACCGCCTCGAAGGCCGCGACCACCGCCGGATCGAACCAGCCGCCGGCGCGGACCCGCACCTCCTTGCGCGCGGCCTGGATGCCGCCGGACATCAGGAAGACGTCGGCAACCTGGGCCAGCAGGGCGATCTGGGCGAACAGCGGAATCGCATCGCCGGCAAGGCCCTCCGGCTTGCCCGAACCGTCGAAATGCTCGTCGAGACTGCGGATCCCGTCGCAGACGGCGGGGCTGAAGCGCATCTTTGCCGCGATCTCGGCGCCGCGATGGCAGCGCGTCTCGATCAGGTCGCGGGCGATCTCGCCGCCATTCTGGAAGATGTTGAGGATGGCACGGAAGCGTTCCGACAGGCCGGCCTTCAGCCCCGTGTGGGAGAGCACGAAGCGCAGCGCCTGCGGCAGGCTGCCGTCGATGCGCTTGAAGTCCGCCTTGAAGGTCAGATCGTCAGTCAGATAGAGCTCGCAGATTCGGGCGGCGTTGCTGCTGCAGCCGAGGTCCTTGAGCAGCAGCGTGTAATAGAGGTCGGACAGCGCGGCGTCATCAAGGCCCATGGCACGGCCGACCGCCGTGCCGAGATAGGCGCAGCGCACGCAGTGGCCCGGCGGCTGGCCCTCGGTGAGATCGAGCGCATGCGACAGCGCGCCCAGCAGTTCGGCCAGTCTCAGGCTCTCCATCGGCACGCCCCCGTTGCCCAATTCGTCGCCGCCCAATTCATGATCTGCCAATTCGTCATCCCATTGTGGGCAGGGCCTGTTAAGATCGCGTGAGCATGCCGACATGGCGAAGAGGGGGCGACGCCGTCCATCTTGCGCTTGGCCGCGGGCGCAGGCGATCGCGACGACCGGCTCCGGCAGCCCGGGGTTTGAGACGGATCAAGGCGCGCGCCGACCGGGCGGACCATGATCCGCCCGCAACCGTCCAGGAGGAGGCACGACCATGGCCATCAAGGACATCTTCACGATTCTCGACGTCTTCGGCGAGCGGCAGCATGCGCCCGGCTCGCCATCGACTTTGCCGCCCGCACCGGCGCCCATGTCACCGGCATTGCCCTCGCCATGGAGCCGATGGCGCCGGCCTATCTCGCCGTGCCGATTCCGGCCGACTATCTGGTCGGGGCCGTGGAGGAGGCCGAGCGGCAGGCCCGCGCCGCGGCCGAGGCCTTCGGCAAGCTGGCCACCGACGCCGGCGTCGGCCACGAGGCCCGCACCGTCACGGTGCTCGCCGGCTCGACCTCGCCGCTGGTCGGCCAGGCCCATCTCTCCGACCTCGTGATCATCGGCCAGGAAGACGACGACAACCCAGAGCCGATGCGCGGCGCGCTGATCGAGGCGATGCTGTTCGATGCCGGCGTGCCGGTGATGGTGGTGCCGCGCGGCTGGGACGAGCCGCTGGCGGTCGGCCGCGTGCTGGTGGCCTGGGACGGCGGATCCACCGCCGCCCGCGCCGTGCATGAGGCGATGCCCGTGCTCGAACACGCCGGCAGCGTCGAGATCGTGATCGTGCCCGGCGGCAAGGGCTGGAACGGCGAGCCCGGCTCCGATGTCGCGACCTATCTCGCGCGGCACGGGCTGGACGTGTCGGTGACCACGGTTAACCGGGATGCGGACAACATCGCCGACGCGCTGAACGGCTATGCCCGCGAGACCGGCGCCGATCTCCTGGTGATGGGCGGCTATGGCCACAGCCGCCTGCGGGAGTTCATCATCGGCGGCGCCACCAGCGACATGCTGGCCCGCGCCGAGATCCCGGTGATCATCGCCCACTGACGCCTGCCCCTCCCGTATCCGTCTCGCGGAGCCCCGGATCGACATGCCCATCGGCCGCATCGACGTCTTCTTCCAGCCGAAGTCCGTCGCCCTCATCGGGGCAAGCACGCGGCCGGGCTCGGTCGGCCACGTGATCGCCCGCAACCTTGGCGCGGGCAGCCGGTCGAAGGTGATGCTGGTCAATCCGAAAGGCGGCGAGATCGACGGCCTGCCGCTCCACGCCAGCGTGGACGCGCTGCCGGCCGACCCCGATCTCGGCGTCGTCGCCGTGCCGCCTGCGGCGGTGCCGGGCGTGATCGAGGCGCTCGGCCGGCGCGGCGCGCGCGGCGCCGTGGTCATCACCGCCGGCCTCGGCAAGGGCGAGGGCTCGCAGGGCGCGGCGATGCTGGAGGCCGCCCGGCGCCACGGCATGCGGATCGTCGGCCCGAACTGCATCGGCGTCTCGGTGCCGGCCGCCGGCCTCGACGCGAGCTTCGCGCAGCGGCCGGGCCATCCGGGAGATCTCGCGCTGATTTCCCAGTCCGGCGCGATGATGACCAGCGTGCTCGACTGGGCCGAGGACAACGGGGTCGGCTTCTCCGGCCTCGTCTCGATCGGCGACGCCGCCGACGTCGGCTTTGCGACCTGCTCGACCATTTCGCGCTCGACCACCGCACCCGGGCGATCCTGCTCTACGTGGAGGCGATCCGCGACGCGCGCAGTTTCATGTCGGCGGCGCGGGCGGCGGCGCGGATGAAGCCGGTCGTCGTGATCAAGGCCGGCCGCAACCAGGCGGCCGCCAAGGCCGCCGCCTCGCACACCGGGGCGCTCGCCGGGGTCGACGCGGTCTATGACGCCGCCTTCCGCCGCGCCGGCCTGCTCCGGGTCCGCACGCTCGACGAACTGTTCTCGGCGGCCGAGACGCTGACCCATGTGCCGAAACTCACCGGCCGACGGATCGGCATCCTCACCAACGGCGGCGGCGCCGGGGTGATGGCGGTCGACACGCTGATGGATCTCGGCGGCACGCTGGCCGAGCTTCACCCGGACACCACCGCGCGGCTCGACGCCGCCCTGCCCCCGACGTGGTCGCGCGCCAACCCGGTCGACATCATCGGCGACGCCGGTCCGGACCGCTATGCCGTCGCCATGGACGCGATGCTGGCCGACGGCGGCATCGACGCGGTGGTGGCGATGAACTGTCCCACCGCGCTCGCCTCCTCGCGCGCGGCGGCCGAGGCGGTGATCGCGGCGAGCGACCGCTGGAACCGCGGCTACAGCCGCAAGAAGCCGGTGATCGCCGCCTGGCTCGGCTCCGACGACGGATCGTCGGCCCTGTTCGCCCGGGCGCGGATTCCCTGCCTGTCGTCGCCGGACCGGGCGATCGAGGGCATCATGCAGCTGGTGCGCTACGCCGACGCGCAGGAGGCGCTGACGGCGACCCCGCCCGATCTCCTCGCCGGCTTCAGCCCCGACCGCGCCAAGGCGCGTGCGGCCATCGCCCATGCGCTTGCCGACGGGCGCGACTGGATGACCGCGGTCGAGGTCACCGACCTTCTGTCCGCCTACGACCTGCCGATCGTGCCGGCGATGGCCTGCGCCACCGCCTTCGAGGCGGTGGACGCGGCGGGCAAGCTGCTGGAGACGGCGTCGGCGGTCGTTGCCAAGATCGCGTCGCCGGACATCCTGCACAAGTCGGACGTCGGCGGCGTCGAGCTTGGCCTCGTCTCCTCCGACCAGGTGATCCACGCCATGCGCCGGATCATCGGCCGGGCGCGCGCAGCCCGCCCCGAGGCGCGGATCGAGGGCATCACCCTGCATCCGATGATCTTCGCGCCGAAGGCGGTGGAGCTGATCGCCGGCGTCACCGACGATCCGCTGTTCGGCCCGGTGCTGGTGTTCGGCCGCGGCGGCACCGCGGTGGAGGTGATCAACGACCGGGCGCTGGCGCTGGTGCCGCTCGACGTCAACCTTGCGCTCGACGTGATTGGCCGCACCCGCGTCGCCCGCCAGATCGCCGGCTACCGCGACCGCAAGCCCGTCGACCGGCAGGCGCTGGCCGTGCTGCTGGTCAAGCTGTCGCAGATGGTGGCGGAAAATCCGGAAATCCGCGAGATCGACCTCAACCCGCTGATCGCCGACAGCGAGCGGATCACCATCGTCGACGCCCGCGTCGCCGTGAACGCCGACACGCGGCCGGCGATCATGCACGACACGCGGATGGCCGGGCATCCGCGCCTTGCGATCCGGCCCTATCCCAGCGAATGGGAGACCACCGTCACGCTCAAGAGCGGGCTGGTGGTCCAGCTCCGGCCGATCCGGCCGGAGGACGAGCGGCTCTATCCGGACTTCTTCTCGAAGATGACGCCGGACGACATGCGCCTGCGCTTCTTCAGCCTCGTCAAGGAATTCGGCCATGCCTTCATTGCCCGCCTGACCCAGATCGACTATGCCCGGGCCATGGCCTTCATCGCCATCGAGGCGGAGACCGGCGACATGCTCGGCGCGGTGCGGCTGCACGGCGACCCGGACGGCGTGTCCGGCGAATATGCCATTGCCGTGCGCTCCGACCTCAAGGGCGAGGGCCTCGGCTGGGTGCTGATGCAGCAGATCATCGCCTTTGCCCGGCGCGAGGGCTACAGCCGGATCGACGGCGAGGTGCTGCGCGAGAACACCACCATGCTCGCCATGTGCGAGGCGCTCGGCTTTGCCATGCGGCCGCAGCCGGACGGCCCGGACATCGTCGGCGTCAGCCTTGACCTGTCAGGCCCGCCGCCGGCCGACTGACGCGGCCCGAACCGGCGCCCTCTCGACCCGGATCGCAAAAATCCCGCGCTTTTGCCTGCATGGTTAACGTTTCCCTCGAACTTTTGTCGTGTGCTGGCGGAAACGGGCGCGGCAAAGGCTCCGCGTCCGTGCGCCACGATGCCCTCCGGCGAGCGGGGGGACACGTGCTCGGGGGGACGACCATGACCATCGGAACTTTCGCCAGCAACCGGCCGATCGCCGTCAAGATCGGGGCCGGCGTCGTCGTCGTCACCCTCCTGGCCGGCGTGGTCGGCGGTGTCGGCCTCTACGGCATCCGCAATCTCGGCCACGCGGTCGACATGACCTCGGAGTCGGCCTCGATCCTCGCCGGCGTCAACGACGCGGGCACGGCGGTCAACCAGTTCATCGACGAGCACGACCCTTCGGTCACCAACGAGGCGAAGGCGATCCTCTCGGACATCGATCCGCGGCTCGCCGCGCTCGGCGACAGTCGCGATCCCGGCCTTGCCAATTCGTCCGCCGCCATCGACCTGTTCCGCGCGGCGATCGGCGAGCTGGAAACCACCTCGGCGCGCATTGCCGACGCGGTGGCGACCATCGACGTGACGATGAAGGAGCTCAACAAGACCACGGCACGGGTCGTCGCGGTGCTGGGCGCGAAGGCCGACGAGCTGAAGGGCAAGGGCGAGACCGCCCGCGGCACGCTGGATGGCATCGAGCGGCTCGGCACCATGGCGACCGCGATCCAGACCGGTGCGCTGCGCACCAGCCTCGGCCTGACCACCTATGTGGTCACCGGCCGGCAGGAGGACTTCACCGGCGCCCGCGCCGGCATTTCCGACATGACGCCGAAGGTGCGCGACCTTGCCGGCGCCGCCGCCATGCTCGCCCCCGGCGCCAAGGGATCGGTCGAGATGCTGTCGGCCAAGCTGAAGGAGGTCGTGGGGACGATGCGCGCCATCGGCCAGTCCTACGACACCGCCGAGATCGCGCGGCTGCGCCAGCAGGCGATCGGCCAGCTTGCGGAGATGGTGGCGCTGGCCGACGGCGTCAACACGGAACTGGGCAAGGCCCGCACCGAGGCCAACCGCGAGATGTCGATGGCGGACGGCGAGCGGACCACCGCGATCGCGGGCGCCGAATCCGGCCGTTCCTTCGGAAAGACCGTCGACGTGCTCAATGCCGAGCTGCTGCGCTACCGGCTCGATCCGGGCGCGACCACGGCCACCGCCGTCGAGGAGCGCTTCGCGATGCTCGGCATCATGGGCAATGCGGTGAAGAGCACCGGGGTCGCCGATCCGATGCCGATGATCGCCGCCGCCACCGAGAGCTTTGCCGTGCTGCGGCAGGCGACCGAGGACTTCGTCTCCGCCCGCGACCAGGCCCGCGCACAGGCCGCTGCCGCGGTGACCGCGATCGAGGGCGTCGTCGGCGAGCGCGCCGCCTCGGCCAGCGTCAGCCAGCAGTCGAGCATCTGGACCGTGGGCGGCACGGTTGCGGCCGCGCTTGCGCTGGCGATCCTGATTGCCATCGCCCTCACCCGCATCATCGCCGGACCGATCTCCGGCCTCACCCGCTCGATGCGCCGGCTTGCGGACGGCGACACCGAGATCGCCGTCGAGGGCGGCGACCGGCGCGACGAGATCGGCGGGATGATGGCCGCCGTGCGCGTCTTCCGCGACAACGCCGTGGAACGCGCCGGCTGGCGGCCGCCGCCGAGCAGGACCAGGCGGTGCGCGCGCCCGGCAGGCACGCATCGAGACGATGATCGCCGCCTTCCGCGGCGAGATCGAGGAGCTTGTCGCCGCCGTCGGCAGCAACGCCGACCAGATGGAGGCGACCGCCGGGGTGCTCAGCGGCATTGCCGAGGACACCGTGCGCCGGACGGGTGCGGCCGCCAACGCCTCGCAGGAGGCCTCGCGCAGCGTGCAGACCGTGGCCGCCGCGGCCGAGGAGCTTTCGGCCAGCATCGGCGAGATCGGCCGGCAGGTGAAGATCGCCACCGCCACCGTGGAGACCGCCGGGGCAAATGCGCGTGTCACCGACGCCAAGATCGCCAGCCTCGCCGAGGCCGCGACCCGGATCGGCGACGTGGTCGCCCTGATCCAGGCGATCGCCGCCCAGACCAACCTTCTCGCCCTCAATGCCACCATCGAGGCGGCGCGGGCCGGCGAGGCCGGGCGCGGCTTTGCCGTGGTCGCCTCGGAGGTGAAGAGCCTCGCCAGCCAGACGGCGAAGGCCACCGAGGAGATCGCCGGCCAGATCGGCGCGATCCAGCTTTCCACCGCCGAGGCCGTCGAGGCGATCCGCGAGATCACCGCGACCATGGCGGAGGTGGATTCCTCCACCGGCGCCATCGCCGCCTCCATCGTCGAACAGGGCCACGCCACCGCGGAGATCTCCGAGAACGCCCAGCGTGCTGCCGCGGGCACCGAGGCGGCCGTGGGCGAGACCGGCGAACTCAGCCGCATCGTGGGCGAGACGACGCGCTCGGCCGCCGAGGTGCTTCAGGTCTCCCGCGACGTCACCCAGCGCACGGCCAGCCTGCGCGAGGCCGTCGAGCGCTTCCTCGCCGACGTCAAGGCGGCCTGAGGGCGCCGTCTCGCGCCGCCGACGGTGAGGACCGACCGGCCGTCGCTGCGCCTGCAGCGGCGGCGTTCCGCATCCGCGGCCCGGCCTGCCCGGAGTTTCGTCTTGAAGCGGTCGCAGGGGCCGACCACACTGCGCGCGGCTCGCGATCCTCACGGAGGTCGCGGGGCCGCGATCGATCCTCCGAACGCCAACGACGGACGGGCCTCATGACACGCCTTGCAGCCGCAGCCGCCGCGCTCGCCCTTCTCGCCGCCCTGCCCGCGCCCGCGCTGGCGGAGTTTCAGCTGACGATCCTGCACACCAACGACTTCCACAGCCGGATCGAGCCGGTGAACAAGTACGACTCCACCTGCGTCGGCAAGGATCTGGCCGAGGGCGCCTGTTTCGGCGGCTCGGCCCGGCTCGCGACCGCGATCCGCGAGCGCCGGGCGGCCCATCCCGACGCGCTGCTGGTGGATGGCGGCGACCAGTTCCAGGGCTCGCTGTTCTACAACCACTACAAGGGCGAGGTGGCGGCCGAGATGATGACCGCGCTCGGCTATGATGCGATGACCGTGGGCAACCACGAGTTCGACGACGGGCCGGAGGTGCTGCGCGCCTTCATCGCCAGGGTCGGCTTTCCGATCCTGCTCGCCAATGCCGATGTCTCGGCCGAGCCGCAACTGGCCGGCGCGGTGAAGCCGTCGGTGGTGGTGGAAAAGGGCGGCCAGAAGATCGGCCTCGTGGGGCTCTCACCGGCCGACACGGCGGAACTCGCCAGCCCCGGCCCCAACGTCACCTTCTCCGATCCCGAAAGCGCGCTGAAGCGCGAGATCGCGGCGCTGACCGAGGCCGGCGTCGACAAGATCGTGGTTCTCAGCCATTCGGGCTACACGGTCGACCAGCGGATCGCCGCCACCGTGCCGGGCATCGACGTCATCGTCGGCGGCCACAGCCACACGCTGCTGTCCAACACCGACGACAAGGCCGAGGGGCCGTATCCGACCTGGATCACCGGGCCGGACGGCACCAGGGTGCCGATCGTGCAGGCCTATGCCTACGGCCGTTTCCTCGGCGAGTTGCAGGTCACCTTCGATGACGCCGGCACGGTGACGGCGGCGGCCGGCGCGCCGGTGGTGATGGACGCGGGAATTGCCGAGGACGAGACGCTCAAGGCGCGGATCGCCGACCTTGCCAAGCCGCTCGAGGCGATCCGGAGCGAGGTCGTCGCCGCCACAAGCGCGCCGATCGACGGCAGCCGCGAGACCTGCCGCGTCGCCGCCTGCGAGATGGGCGTGCTCGTCGCCGACGCGATGCTGGCGCGCACGGCTGCGCAGGGCGTGACGATCGCGATCCAGAACGGCGGCGGCCTTCGGGCCTCGATCGACGCCGGCGAGGTCACCATGGGCGAGGTGCTGACCGTGCTGCCGTTCCAGAACACGGTGGCGACCCTCGGCCTCACCGGCGCGGACGTGGTCGCGGCGCTCGAAGGCGGCGTTGCCAGGGTCGAGGAGGGTGCGGGCCGTTTCCCGCAGGTCGCGGGCCTTCGCTACACCTGGACCCGGGCGGCAAAGCCCGGCGAGGGCCGGATCCGCAAGGTGGAGGTCCGGGACGGCGAAACGTGGGTGCCGATCGACCCCGCCAAGGTCTATCTGGTCGTCACCAACAACTACATGCGCGGCGGCGGCGACGGCTATTCGGTGTTCGCGAAGAAAGCGATCGACCCCTACGACTTCGGGCCGAATCTCGAGGACGTGGTGGTGGCGTACATGAAGGCCGACGGCGCGAGCTATACCCCGCATGTCGACGACCGGATCACCGAGGAGAAGTGAGGCAGGCGCCAGCCGAGGGGAAGCAGGTGCATCTCAATACCGAATCGCGCGCCCCAGCGGAGATGTTTAGTCGGCTATTATTACGGCCCTCACCTTCCCCCTTCGCCACGCAGAAGGGCCCGGCAGCATCGCCGCCGGGCCCTTTGCCATTTCAGGTGTTGCCGTCTCGCGAACCGGAGATCAGCTGCACTTCGCGCGGTTGGCGGCGGTCATCCCGCCTTCCTGCTGGGCGGCCACATCCTGATCGGACGTGGCGATGCTGGTGTTGCCGCCGCCCTCGTTCTCGGCCAGCGGCATCGTGCCGCCGTCCTTGCTGATCGAACCGGTGCTGTCCGACTTTCCGCCACCCGCCGGGGGCGTTGTCGAGGCGGTGGCGTCCGACGCATTCGGCTCCTCGCGGGTACCCTCGCCGGTGGTGCCGGCGGTCGTGGTGCCCGAAGCGCCATTGCCCGAGGCGGCATTGCCAGTGGCGGCATTGCCAGTGGCGGCATTGCCAGTGGCGGCGGGCCCGGACGTTCCCCCTGCCGAGGTGCCGGGGGTCTCCAGCGGCGCGAGGCTGCCGTCCTTGGAGATGCCCTCGGCGTTCGCGGTCTTGGCGCCGGCGGGACCGTCAGTGGCGCTGGCGCCGGTTCCGCTGGCGGAATTCATGGCGGCGGGGTTCGGGCAGTCTTCCGCGAAGGCGATGGCCGGGCTGAACGAGAGAACCGTGGCGGCCATGAGTGTGGCGATGCATTTCATCCCTGTGATCCTTTTATTGCTCGGTGCCGGTGTCGGCCGCCCTGCCGCCCGCAAGACGCGGCGGCTGCAGGCGACTTCCCGACGCAGCGGCGAGCGCTGGGCGTGAACACCGCGACGCAGGCACAACGCAGCGGTCCTGAAGCGAACCACGGATACGGATGGATTGTTCCCGGGCAACGTCCGGCTGCGCGTCCGCGCCGCAGGCCGGCGCCGGACCTGGGGATCAGGGCAGGAGGGATCAGGGCAGGGAGGTGAGCAGCAGGCCGGCGAGCGCGGAGGCCGCCAGCGTCGGCAGCATGCCGAGCCTGAAGCGCAGCATCGCGACCAGGGCCGCGGCGGCAAGAAGCGCAGCGCGTCCGTCGATCGACGCCAGCACCGGCAGTTGCGGGCCGACGTCGCCGACGATTGCCAGCGTCATCGTCTCGCGGAAGACGACGTGGATCGCAAACCAGAGCGCGAGATTCATCACCACGCCGACCACGGCGGCGGTGATCGCGCCGAGCGCGGCCGACACCGTGCGGTTGCCGCGCAGGGCCTCCATGTAGGGGCCGCCGAGGAAGATCCACAGGAAGCTCGGCGCAAAGGTCACCCAGGTGGTGAGCAGGGCGCCGAGACAGCCGGCGAGCAGCGGATCGAGCGCGCCCGGTGCCCGGAATGCGGCGAGGAAGCCGACGAACTGCAGCACGAGGATCAGCGGGCCGGGCGTCGTCTCGGCAAGGCCGAGGCCGTCGATCATCTCGCCGGGCGCCAGCCAGCCGAAGCTCTCCACCGCCGCCTGCGCCACATAGGCCAGCACCGCATAGGCGCCGCCGAAGGTGACGACCGCCATGGTGCTGAAGAAGGCGGCGACCGAGGTCCAGACGCTGGACGACCCCGTGGCGAGTGCGAGCAGCGCGACCGGGCCAAGCCACACCGGCAGCCATACAGCCACAACCCGCAGGGCCCGTCCTGTCGACGGCACGGCATGGCCGAGTTCGCCGCGCTCGAACATGTCGTCGATGACGCCGCGGACATCCGGGGCATTGCCCTTGCCATGGCCACCGACGGCGAAGAGATCCGGCGCGATCTTGCTGCCCGCCCAGCCGGCAAGGCCGGCGGCGAGCACGATCAGCGGAAAGGGGATCGCGAACACGAAGATGCCGAGGAAGGCGAGCGCGGCGATTCCGACCATCACCCGGTTCTTCAGCGCCCGCCGGCCGATGCGCAGCACCGCCTCGACCACCACCGCCAGCACCGCCGCCTTGACGCCGAAGAACAGGCCATCGACCAGCGGCACGTCGCGATAGAGCACGTAGAGCAGGCTGAGGCCCAGCATCACCAGCGCGCCGGGCAGCACGAACAGGACGCCGGCGATGAGGCCGCCGGGCGTGCGGTGCATCAGCCAGCCGACATAGGTGGCGAGCTGCTGGGCTTCCGGCCCCGGCAGCAGCATGCAGTAGTTGAGGGCGTGCAGGAACCGCTGCTCGCCGATCCAGCGGCGCTCCTCGACGAGTTCCCGGTGCATCAGCGCGATCTGGCCGGCGGGGCCGCCGAAGCTGAGCAGGCCGATCTTCGCCCAAACCCGGGTCGCCTCGGCGAGGGTCGGCGGCACAACGGCCGTTCGGGCCGGTTCGGTCGCGGCAGCGCCCGTCAGCGGGATGTCGGTCGGGGCCATGTCGGTGCCGGGAACGTCGATCGGGGGGCGGGTCACGGTTTCGTCCTCAGGCCCACGGGCCAGTCATGGGTTTCGTCGCTGGCGTCGCGGCACCAGCGGTAGAAGGCATCGCAGAGCGTCATGGCCGCATCGAGTTGTGCAAGATCATCGCGAAACATCCGTGACAGGCCGAGGGCCGCGGCGAGCAATCCCGCCGCCTGGGGCGCGAGGTCGAGCCGGTCGGTGTCGGCGGCGCGGATGATCACGGCGAGGCGGTCCAGCGCCGGGATCGCCAGCCCGAATTCCCGGACCATGGTGTCGAAGGTGCAGGTCTCGCCGCGGTGGCTCCAGAACACGCCGTCGACGTCGAAAGGCGCCGCTCCGAACCGGTCGGCAACCGCTGCCACTTCGGACGGCGCGACGAACAGGAAGACGGCGGCCGGATCGACGAAGCGCCGGATCAGCCACGGGCAGGCGATGCGGTCGATCTTCGGCCGCGCGCGGGTGACCCAGACGGTGCGGCCCGTGGCGTCCGCGGGCGGTATCGCGTCCGCAGACACCAATGGCGCGCCCGCCTCGCTCCACGCCAGAAAACCGCCCTCAAGCGTCTCGGCGCGGGCGCCGGCATGGCGCAGGAAGGCCGCGGTTCCCTGGCTGAGCTTCTGCCCGCGCTGGCAGACGACGACCAAATCACGGCCGGCAAACGCGCCAGCCCAGTCACGGACGGACAAGGCATCGCGCCGACAGGCGGCAGGCAGAAGGCGGGGATCGGCCGCGAAATCCGCGTCGGTGCGGACATCGACGAGACACGGCGCGCCGGGCAGGCCGACGAGGCGGGAGAGTTGCGAGACGTTGATTTCGGTGTTCGACGGCATGCGCGCCCGTTCCCCCTGTGCGAGGTTCGTGGACGCGATCGTTCGGCTGACGCCTCACGGGGTGATCGCGATCTGCCCCTTGGCGCCGATCTAACGGAAAGCCGTGGCGGCTGGCAAGCCCTCGTGGCGAGGCTTGCCGCCGTCACCCTGGCTCACGCCCCGTCGCGGGCCGCCGTCATCGCCGCGATGTCGAGCTTCACCATGCCCATCACCGCCTGCATCACGCGGGCGGCCGCGTCGGGGTCCTCCGGCGGATAGAAGGCGGCGATGTCGGCGGGAACCACCTGCCAGGAGAGACCGAAGCGGTCCTTCAGCCAGCCGCATTGCACCGGCTGCCCGCCGTCCTCGGTCAGCCGGTCCCACACCCGGTCGATCTCGGCCTGGTCCTCGCAATGGACGACGAAGGAAATGGCCTCGGAGAAGGTGAACATCGGCCCGCCGTTGAGCGCGAGGAACTCCTGGCCTGCAAGCCGGAAGGCGACCAGCATCACCGATCCGGGCGTGCCCGGAGAACCCTCCGGATAGCGGGCGAGCGCGGTGATGGCGCTGTCGTCGAAGATCGAGACGTAGAACCGCGCGGCCTCCTCGCCGTTGCCGTCGAACCAGAGGCAGGGGGCAATCTTCTGCAGCTTGGCCATGGGAATCTCCTCCAGACACATCCAGAATGTCACGCGCGACACCGGCTCCTCCCGGCCTCGCTGTCCCGGTCAGGCGGACAGCGATCGCGCCACCGCCTCGAGCTGGTCGGCAGCCATGCCCCAGCCATCGTGAAAGCCCATCTCCTCGTGGGCCTTCACGTCCTCGTCGGTCCAGTGGCCGACGCGGGCGATGTAGCGGGTGGCGGCGCCCTCATCCTCGAAGGTGATCACCGCGGTCATGAACGGCTTGTCCGAGGGCACCCAGGCCGCGACGAAGGCATCGGTAAAGGCGAGCCTTTCGCCGGGGACGACGTCGAGGAAGACGCCGGTGTTGGGAAATTCCTGCCCCTCCGGCGAGCGCATGGTGGTGGAAAAGATCCCGCCGGCCCGCAGGTCCATGTCGGCCGCCACCGTCTTCCACGGCGCCGGGCAGAACCAGCGCATCAGCAGTTCCGGTTCGGACCAGCAGCGCCAGACGGCGGCGCGCGGGGCGTCGATGATCCGGGCCAGCACGAGTTCGCGGGGTGTGGCCGGCGCAATGTCGAGTTTCGTGGTCATGGGGTCTCCTCCCTCAGACAGTGGGTGCGGGCGGCGCGCCGAACAGACATTCGAGGTAGCGCCGCAGGTGATCGAGGCAGTCGGTCGCCGCCTGCGGATCGTTGCTCGCCTTGGCGAGAATGAAGGCGCCCTGGATGGCCGCCTGGGTATAGAGGGCGAGGCTGCGCGCGCCCTGCCCTGTCGGATCGCCGCGCGCGGCGATCACCTCGGCGACGATGGCCTCCACCATCGCCGCATGCTCTTCGATGCTGCGGGCGCAGGCCTCGCGCAGCGCCGGATGGGTCGCATAGGCCTCCTGCACCATCGTGCCGACGAGGCAGGTGAAGGCCGGCAGTTCGCCGCCGATGATCGCCCGGCGGAAATCGACATAGCCGATCAGCCGCTCGAACGGATCGTCAATGGCCATGAACGGCGCGGTGGAGAAGATGCCATCGGCCATCGCCGAAAAATGGGCGGCGGCGGCGATGCCGAGCTCTTCCTTGGTCCTGAAGTGGTGAAAGAACGCGCCCTTGGTGACGCCGGCCGCCGCGCAGAGATCGTCGACCGTCGTCGCCGAATAGCCCTTGCTGCGAATCACCCGCAGCGCCGCATCCAGCAGCCGCTCGCGCGCGCCCTTGCTGCGCCCGTCACTCTTCCCGCCGCGTTCCTGCATGTGCTCCGTCGTCAATGTCGTGGCCTTCTGTCTGACCTCAATTAATACCGACCGGTTGGTATGTGTCAAGACGGGAGTTGGTGTCGGGCGAGTTCGGCTTCGCTGGTAGGTTCAATGCGGGCGATCCCGGAGCAATTCACGAAGCAGATGGGATGCACCCGAAGCCGAAGATGTCGAACCAGCGGCGTGCGGGAGCGGCAAACGGGGAAGCGCCGTTCAGCCCCAGCCCTTCTGCCGTCTTTGCCGGGCTTGACCCGGCAACCCATTGGCCTCTCGGCCAGCGGCGATCCGTCAGAATGCCTCGGCATTGCACATCAGGACGCCGTGGATGCCGCGCGGCCAGTGGATCGCCGGGTCAAGCCCGGCGAGGACGGAAATGAGGCCGCGCCCGGATCGATACCCCACCTCCACGACACCGCGATGGCATCCCGCCCCGCCGGTGCTATCGTGGCCCTGCCCCGGCCCCATCCAAGGAGCGCCTGCCCTGTCCGACCCCGCCGCCACCCTGCGCATCCTCGCGCCTTCCCCCGGCGTCTTTGCCTATTACGACGGCCGGGTTCCGGGCGTGCGGCTGCATGCGCCGACGCCGAACTGGCTCGACGACGGCGCCTATGCGCTGGGGATCGCCTCCTATGCGATCGTCGATGGCGACGAGGCGCTCATCTACGACACCCACATCACCCTCGCCCATGCCCGGGCGATCCGCGCACATCTGGACGGCCTCGGGGTGCGCCGCCTGCGCGTCGTGCTCAGCCACTGGCACGACGACCACGTGGCCGGCAACGTGGCGTTCGCCGATGGCGAGATCCTCGCGCTGGAGCGCACCGCGGAGCTTCTTGCCGCCAACCGGGCGAGACTGGAGGCCGGCGATCCGCCGATCGCCCCGCTGGTGATGCCGACCCGGACCTTTTCCGGCGCGCTCGACCTCACGGTCGGCCGGCGCGCGGTCCAGCTCCGCCACTTCGAGATCCACAGCGCCGACGGCTGTGTGCTGCTGCTGCCGGACGCCGGTCTGCTGCTGGCCGGCGACACGGTGGAGGACACCGTCACCTATGTCTCGGAGGCGGAGCGCACCGCGGTCCACATCGACGACCTCACCCGCCTCGCCGCCCTTCGCGCCGCGCGCATCCTGCCCAACCACGGCGCCCCGGAACGGATCGCCGCCGGCGGCTACGACACCCGGCTGATCGACGCCAACCGCAGCTATCTGCAACGGCTGCTCGCGGTGCCCCGCGCCGGCGAAGCAGTGGAGGCAGACCTCGCCACCTTCGTCGCGGATGACCTTGCAAGCGGCGCCATCGGCTGGTTCGCGCCCTATCAGGCGGTGCATGAGGCGAATGTGGGAGCGATGAGCGAGGCATGCCTCGCCGCAGCTGTCGTCGACGGGTGATACCTGCAATCGGCGGGACTCACTCTCCTGTTGTTATCCCCGGCGAACCGAGCGACAGCTCCAGTCGGGACGGGGATCCAGAAGGCAGCTCTGAATGCCATGGCCGGCTTCTGGATCCCCTTCCCGTCGGCGCTTCGCGCCGCCGCCGGGGATGACAACCAGCGAGCTTATCGATCTGCCCCTCAAGTCAGCAAAGCCTTGCCCACC
>NZ_MCRJ01000098.1 GCF_001720135.1 Methylobrevis pamukkalensis | reverse complement strand
GTCCCGAAGTTGGCTGGCAGGCTGTCGAACAGGTTTCTGTTTTCCAGGATCTGGTCACGCAAGATCGAATCTTTCTCGACAGCGTCTCGGAGATTCGGGCCGTACCCAAAATGCAGCGCCTTCAGCCAGCCCAGCTCCAGCACCGCCTCGGGAAACTCCGTCAGCCCCAGTCCGCCAAGGTCCAGCGTGTCGCTGCGGGTTGCCCGGCAGGCTTCGATTCGGGCCATGGCTTCCTCGATGCCGGTTCGCCCGCGGTCCCCTGCCGTCGTCGCCATCGTTGCCCCTCGTCGCGGCGCCCGTTCCCCGCGTGCCTCGACGTTAGGGCAACCGGGCCGGCAACTTCAACCTTCTCCACAGCCCGCCGAAACCGTTGGATCAACCCGCTTGCCTCCCATTCCCCCTTGGACAGGCGGGGGCGAATCGGGAAACGGTCGGGGCCCGTATCTGGGCGGGCATCGGCAGAAGCTGGAACTGGGTGAATGACGGTCAGCGTGGACATGGGGGCGAAGGCCGGTGGCCAGCGTGCCGCCTTCGATCTTGAGGAACTGCTGGCCACGCGCCTGCTGGTGCAGGGCAATTCCGGGTCCGGCAAGTCGCATCTCTTGCGCCGCCTGCTCGAACAGAGCGCGCCCTGGGTGCAGCAGGCGATCATCGATCCCGAAGGCGATTTCGTCACGCTGGCCGACCGGTTCGGCCATGTGGTGGTGGATGCGGTCGGGTCCGAGCGCGATCTGGCGCTGATCGCCGCGCGGGTGCGCCGGCACCGGGTGTCCGTGGTGCTCAACCTCGAAGGCCTCGAGGTCGACGCGCAGGTGAAGGCCGCCGCCGCCTTTCTCAACGGCCTGTTCGACGCCGAGCGCGACCACTGGTATCCGATGCTGGTGGTGGTGGACGAGGCGCAGCTGTTTGCGCCCGCCGCCTCCGGCGAGGCCGACGGCGAGGCGCGGCGGGTGTCGCTCACCGCCATGACCAACCTGATGTGCCGCGGCCGCAAGCGCGGGCTCGCCGGCGTGATCGCCACCCAGCGGCTGGCCAAGCTCGCCAAGAATGTCGCGGCCGAAGCCTCCAACTTCATGATGGGCCGCACCTTTCTCGACATCGACATGGCGCGGGCCGCCGACCTGCTCGGCATGGACCGGCGTCAGGCCGAGACCTTCCGCAATCTGGAGCGCGGCCAGTTCGTCGCGCTCGGCCCGGCGATCGGCCGGCGGGCCGAGGCGGTGCGCGTCGCAAGGTGGAGACCAGCGGCCGGGGCACCGGCCCCGGGCTGATGCCGCTGCCCGACCAGCCGGCCGAGGACGCGCGCGAGCTGATCTTCCGCGCCGGCCTCGACGACGTGGCGCCGCGCAGCGTCGCCGTCGTCTCCACCGCCGACATCCTCGCCCGCCTCGCCGAAAGCCGGCAGGCGCTCGCCCCCGATCCGGAGGACGATCCGGCCCAGGCCGATCTTCTCGCGCTGTCCGACCGGGACGACGAGATCGAGGCGATCCTGACCGAGATGCTGGCCGACCCGGAAGCGCCGTTCGCGCAGATCTCGGTGCTCTACCAGGATTTCCTCGTCCGCTGCCGCATCCGGCGGGTGAAGGGCCCGGCGATGGACCTGCCGGCCTTCCGCAAGCGGCTCGCGATCGCCCGCGCCGGCGTGGAGGCCGAGGAGGTGGACGGCGACGCGTGGAACCAGGCGACGCTGGTGGCCGCCGCCCTGCCGGAGGACATGCGCGGCGTGTTCCTGCTGGTGGCCCGCGCCGGGCTGCGCAAGGCGCCCTGTCCGTCGGATGAGGAGATCGCCCGGGCCTATGGCACGCGCAGCCCCTCGCGCGCCCGGCGGCTGCTCGCCTACATGGAGGAGCGCGGCTTCCTCGCCACCGCCTCCGACCTGCGCGCCAGCGCATCATCCAGCTGCCGGATCTCGGCTGGCAGACCGCGCCGGGCAGCGCCGACGCGGTGGCGGCGGAGTAGGGCAGGGGAGACGGGAACCGCAAGGCCCCTGTCGCCGTTTGATTTTTCTGCAGGTCGGTGCCATTGACCGGTCCGTGGCCTGCGGCATGATCCGCGACGACGGGCGGGTGTGCACGGCCTGCACGCCCCTGCCTTCGATTACGAGAAAGTCGTCCCTGATGAAGTCATTCCTGATCGCCCGCGGTGACATGAGCGAGCGGATGCGGTCGACGAACTGGGATGCGACGCCCTTCGGCCCGCCGGCGAACTGGCCGGCCGAGCTGAAGATGATCCTCAACCTCTGCCTCAACACCAGCCTGCCGACCGCGATCTACTGGGGGGCGGACCTGCGCCTGCTCTACAACGACGCCTGGGCGCCGATCGCCGGCGAGAAGCATCCCTGGGCGCTCGGGCGCCCCGCGCGCGAGGTCTGGGCCGACATCTGGCATGTGATCGAGCCGCAGCTGACCGCGGTGATGACCACCGGCGAGGGGTTTTCGGTCACCGACCAGCTGTTGCCGATGAAGCGCGGCGGGCGGATCCAGAACACCCACTGGGACTACAGCTTCGCGCCCGTGTTCAGCAACGACGGCAAGGTGCTCGGCATCTTCAACCAAGGCAACGAGACGACCGCGCGGCTCAACGCGGAGCGCGCGCTGCGGGCGAGCGAGGAGCGGCTGGAATATGCGCTCGGCGCCTCCAACACGGTCGGCACCTGGGACTGGGACATCCCCAACGACCGGGTGGTGTCCGACGAGCGCTTTGCGCGGATGTATGGCGTCGACCGCGAGCGCGCGGCCAGGGGCGCCCCGCTCGGCGAATTCTTCCGCCGGGTGGCTCCCGAGGACCTGCCCCGGCTGCAGGCGGCGATTGCTGCGTGCATGCGCAGCGGCGAGACCTACGCGGAGGAATACCGGCTGGTCTCCCCCGACGGATCCGTGCGCTGGGTGGCGGCCGAGGGCCGGGTGACGCTGGCGCCCGACGGCACGCCGCTGCGCTTTCCGGGCGTCAGCTTCGACATCACCGAGCGGAAGATGGTGGAGGCGGCGCTGCGCGAGAGCGAGGAGCGCTTCCGCGCCATCACCAATTCGGTGGACCAGATGATCTGGTCCACCCGGCCGGACGGATTTCACGACTATTTCAATCAGCGCTGGTACGACTACACCGGCGTGCCCGCGGGCTCGACCGATGGCGAGGAATGGAACGGCATGTTCCACCCGGACGACCGCGAGCGCGCCTTTGCGCTGTGGAGCCGCTGTCTTGAGACCGGCGCGCCCTATCACATCGAATACCGCCTGCGGCATCGCAGCGGGGTGTGGCGCTGGGTGCTCGGCCGGGCGCAGGCCGTGCGCAACGATGCCGGCGAGATCATCCGCTGGTTCGGCAGCTGCACCGACATCCAGGACATCGTCGATGCCCGCGAGGTGCTGGCCCGCTCGCGCGAGGAGCTGGAGCGCGAGATCGGCGAGCGCACCGCCAAGCTGATGCAGGCCGAGGAACAGCTGCGCCAGGCGCAGAAGATGGAGGCGGTCGGCCAGCTCACCGGCGGCATCGCCCATGATTTCAACAACATGCTGGCCGTCATCCTCGGCGCGGTCAACCTTCTGGAGCGCAAGCTGGCGCGCGGCGACACCGACGTCGGCCGCTTCATCGAGGCGGCCAAGGACGGCGCCAACCGCGCCGCCTCGCTGACCCAGCGCCTGCTCGCCTTCTCCCGCCGCCAGCCGCTGCAGCCGGAGGTGATCGAGCCGAACCGCATGGTCGCCGGCATGACGGAGCTTCTGACCCGCGCGTCGGCGAGCAGGTCGAGGTGGAAACCGTGCTGTCGGCCGGGATCTGGCGGATCAACGTCGACCCGAGCCAGCTGGAAAACGCGATCCTCAATCTCGCGGTCAACGCCCGGGACGCGATGCCGGCGGGCGGCAAGCTGACGGTGGAGACCCTCAACACCTATGTCGCGGACGATTATGCCGCCGATCACGCCTTCGCCGCCGGCCAGTATGTGATGATCGCCGTCACCGACAGCGGCACGGGCATGAGCGCGGAGGTGATCGCCAAGGCCTTCGATCCGTTCTTCACCACCAAGCCGGTGGGCAAGGGCTCGGGCCTCGGCCTCAGCCAGGTGTTCGGCTTCGTCCGGCAGTCGAGGGGCCACGTCAAGATCTACTCCGAGCCCGGCCACGGCACGACGGTGAAGATCTACCTGCCGCGCCACTACGGGGAGATGGAGACCGAGGACCAGGGCCGCGGCCCCGGCCAGCCCGACCGCGGCGACCACAGCGAGACCGTGCTGGTGGTGGAGGACGACGAGCGGGTGCGCAGCTTCTCCACCGAGGCGCTGCGCGACCTCGGCTACACGGTGCTGGGAGCGGCCTCGGGCGCCGCGGCGCTCGCCCTGATCGAGGCCGGCGCCCGGCCGACCCTGCTGTTCACCGACGTGGTGATGCCCGGCATGAGCGGCCGCGAACTTGCCGACCTGGTGGTGAAACGGCTCCCGGAGGTGAAGGTGCTCTACACCACCGGCTACACCCGCAACGCCATCGTCCACAACGGCGTCCTCGACCCCGGCACCCACCTGCTGCAGAAGCCGTTCAGCGTGGACCAGCTGGCGGCAAAGGTGAGGAGCGTGCTGGATGTGTGAGGGGGACTGACGTTCTTAGGCCGATGAAAGTTTCCGGCCGGTGCGGGGTTCCGGCCGGTGCGGGGTTCCGGCCCGCGACGGGCTCCTGCCCGTGCCGGGCGCGACTGCGCCTCCGCGTGTCATTCCCGGCCGCGGCGCGCAGCGCCGCGGGGAAGCGAATCCAGAAGCCGGCCAACGAGTTCCACAGCTGCCTTCTGGCTCCCCTTTCTTCGCCTCGCTCGCCGGGGATGACATTTTTCGAATTCATCGCCAAGAACTTATGGGGAGGAGCGTCCGGGCAGCCTGCGAAGACGTTGCGGTCAAATTGCCTGGTTTCCAGTGATTTGCTATCAGTCATCACATATATTTGGAGGCCCACCTGCCATGTCGTCTCCCGATCCCAGCGATTTGTCTGTCATCCGGCCCGACACGCGCGTTCGGCTGGGTTCGATGCTTCTGGAGATCGGGCGCAACCGATCGACTTCGACCGCTGATGCAGCCCGATATTGCCTGTCTCCAGCCGGATGTCGTGCGTCCCGGACGTCCGGCGGTCGCACGTCGGGATGCGCAGGGAAGGACGATGGTCCCCCTGATGGTGACCTAGCCGGTCATCCTCCGCGAAGGCGGAGGATCCACGAAAGCCGTCTGCGGTAGCCTCGTGGATCGGGTGACACGTGGTGGGTACAGCCTCTCTCCCGTCCTTGCCGGGCTTGACCCGGCAATCCACTGGCCGCGCGGCGAGCATGATCTGTCGGGCTGATATCGGTGCCTCTTGCGTCGCGCATTCGGATGCGGGCCGGCCAGTGGGTCGCCGGGTCAAGCCCGGCGAAGACGCTGGAGAGGCCGAAGTCCCCTGTGAGCCGCAATCCTTCCCGGCCTGACGGCCGTGCCCTGCGCGGACCATGACATCAGGCGAGCGGGCATTCGCCCCTCACGTCAAACCCCCGCTCCTCCTAGCGTCCTCTCTGGAACCTCCTCCCCCCTCCCGGCGTTGCCACCCTGCGGGCGGGGCATTGCGGAGGAATGCGGCGATGAACCGTCTGGGTGCTGTTGATGGAATGCGGGGGTATTTCCTCGTGTTCATGGTGCTGAACCACCTCGCCTTCCAGGGCGGGTATCTCTTGGTGAAGGTCAATCACGGCGAGCTTGGCTATGTGCAGGACGCGCAGGGATTCGTGTTCCTGTCGGGCCTGCTGGTCGGCATGGTCTATGCCCGGCAGATGGTGAAGCGCGGCTATGACCACGCCGCCGCCAAGATGCGCTGGCGGGCCGGCGAGCTCTATCTCTGGTCGCTGGTCTGCATCGGCACGATCTTCCTGCTCGGCTTCCTGCTGCCGGCCTCGTCCGACTACTGGTCGCCGTGGCTGTGGCAGCTCGCCGACCACGATCCCGCCTTCCTCGCCGCGTCGGCGACGCTGCTCTACCAGCCGACCTACATGGACATCCTGCCGCAATACATGGTCTACCTGCTGGTCGCCCCGCCGCTGGTGTGGCTCTGCGTCACCGGCCGGTGGATGCATGTGGCCGCAGGCTCCGCGCTGATGTGGCTGGCCGTGCAGTTCGGCCTGCATCTGCCGCTGCGCGACGCGGTGCACGCCGGCATGCAGTCGCTGCATCCGGATCTCGAATTGCGGGCGCACTTCAATGTCTTCGCCTGGCAGGCGGTGTTCATCTCCGGCCTGGTGCTTGGCGCGCTGACCTCGACGAAGCAGATCGACTGGGGCCGGGTGATGAGCCGGGCAACGGCGCCGTTCGCGGGGTTGGCGCTTGCCATCGTCGTGTTCTTCATGGCCTGGCGGCTGGCCGTCACCTTTGAGGTGATGCCGGAGGCGGTGATGGCGCGCTTTGCGGCGCAGGACGTGCGCGGCGAGTTCTCGCTGCAGTATCTCCTCAACTTCTCGGCGCTCGCCTTCGTCGTCGCCTGGACGATGATTGCCGGCCCGCAGTCGGAAAGCCGGATCGTGCAGGGCGCCGCCCGGCTGCTGCACGGCGTGTTCGGCCTGCCGGTGCTGCAGCTGATCGGCCGGCATTCGCTGCATGTCTACGTCTTCCACGTGATCATGATCTACCTGATCGTTGCCTTCGATCATGCCGTCGGCCCGTTCGGCGAGATGACCAAGACGCTGATCGCGGTGCTGGCCGTCGCCGCGCTGGTGATCCCGGCGCTGTGGCGCGAGCGGGGCCGCCCGGCGCTGGCGGGCCTGTTCGCGCGCGGCGTGCCGGCGGGGTGAGTGGTGCTTGCCCGGCTTGGCGTCGATCGGGCCGGATTTCCGCTTGATGCTGGATTCCGGCGCGTCCAGCGCCTATAAGGAGGCCGATTTTCACGAGAGGGTTTCGCCGGGATGGCGCGGCACGGTCGCCGTCGCCCGGCGCAGCCGTCAGGCAGGCCGGCCGCGCGCCCGGCGGGCGGGTCCCGCGGGCGCTCCGGCAAACGAGGCTTTCATGGCAGGTCACAGTCAGTTCAAGAACATCATGCACCGCAAGGGTGCCCAGGACGCCAAGCGCGCCAAGGTCTTCTCCAAGCTTGCCCGCGAGATCACCGTGGCGGCCAAGGAAGGCGGCGCCGACCCGTCGATGAACGCGCGCCTGCGCCTCGCCATCCAGACGCCCGCGCCGAGAACCTGCCCAAGGACAACATCGAGCGCGCGATCAAGAAGTCGGCCGGCGCCGAGGGCGACAACTACGCCGAGGTCCGCTACGAGGGCCGCGGCCCGGGCGGCGTGTCGGTGATCGTCGAGGCCCTGACCGACAACCGCAACCGCACCGCCTCGGCCGTGCGCTCCTATTTCACCAAGCATGGCGGCACGCTGGGCGAGACCGGCTCGGTCTCCTTCATGTTCGACCGGCTGGGCGAGATCACCTACAAGGCCTCCGTCGGCACCGCCGACGCGGTGCTGGAGGCGGCGATCGAGGCCGGCGCCGAGGACGTGCAGTCCGGCGACGAGGCCCATGTGGTCACCTGCGCCTTCGAGGACATCGGCGAGGTGTCGAAGGCGCTGGAAGCCGCGCTCGGCGACGCGGAGTCGGTCAAGATCGTCTGGCGCCCCCAGACCATGACCACCCTCGACGAGGAAAAGGCCCAGACCATGATGAAGCTCCTCGACGTGCTCGAAGACGACGACGACGTCCAGAATGTCCACTCGAACTTCGAGGTCTCCGACGAGGTGCTGGCCAAGCTCACGGCGGCGTAAGCCGGGTGCACAAGAATTGATGCGGAGGCGCGGCTCGGCCGCGCCTTCGTCGTTTCGAGGGGCAGGTCTGCTCACGGCTGAGATGCTCACGGCTCAGGGCCGGAGCGGCTGGCCACTCCGGCCCCGCCGGCGCAACTGCCGGGCGCGATGACAATTCCTTCCACTCTACGGATCCCTCGGCCAATGGACGCCGCGATCGCCTCTTTCCTAGCCGGTCCGGCTTCGGACGCCTGTTTCCCGGGAAACACGGACGGGGGAGCATGCTGACCGGGCTTCTCACCGATCTCGTCGCGCTGCTCGGCGAGACCGGCGTGCGCATCGCGCTGGCGATCGCCGTGGTCGGCGGGTTGCTGCGCGGCTTTTCCGGCTTCGGCGGGGCACTGGTCTACATGCCGGTGGCGGCCGCCGCGCTCGGGCCGGCGGCGGCCTCGGCGAGCCTGCTCCTGTTCGACGGGGTCGGTACGTTGCCGCTGCTGCTGAAAGCGATGCGGCGGGCAAATTTCCCGGTGGTGCTGCCGCTCGCGATCGGCTCGGCCTGCCTCATCCCGGCGGGGGCGTGGATGCTCACCCACGTCGATCCGGTGCCGGTGCGCTGGACGATCTCGGTGATCATCTTTCTCGCCGTCGGCGCGCTTGCCTCCGGCCTCACCTGGCCGGGGCCGACGCGGCTGCCGGTCTCGCTCGGGGTCGGCGCGCTCGCCGGCTTCATGGGCGGGCTGGCGCAGGTGTCCGGCCCGCCGGTGGTGCTCTATCTGCTCGGGCGGCTGCGCCCGGCGGAGGAAACCCGCGCCAATCTCTTCGTCTTCTTCGCGCTCAACACGATCACCACCTTCGTCGCCTACCTCGTCGCCGGCCTGTTCACGCCGCGGGTACTGCTGATCTCGCTGCTGATCGGCCCGGTCTACATGCTCGGCCTGCTCGCCGGCAGCCGCCTGTTCGGCCTTGCCTCCGACACGGTCCACCGCCGCGTCGCCTTCGTGCTGATCCTCGGCGCCGGCATCGCCGGCATGCCGGTGTGGGGCGGGTGAGGAAATCGCTCCGGCCATCCCGCCGCAGGGGATGAGCGAAGGCCGGCGCGGTTTCGTCACACGGGCGTGCGAGAGTGGCACGGCATGGCCCTTCAGCGGCCCATGCCGACAATCAGAACATGCGCCGCCGCACGCCGCAGGCGGCCCTCGGGAGGCAGACGCGATGAAGCTCTACTGGTCGCCGCAGACCCGGTCCTCGACCGTGCTCTGGATGCTCGAGGAAACCGGACTTGCCTGTGAGCGCGTCCTTGTCGACATCCGCTCCGGCGCGCAGCGCGCGGACTGGTATCGTGCGATCAACCCGATGTTGAAGGTGCCGGCGCTGGTGGACGGCGAAGCGACGATGGCCGAGACGGCGGCAATCTGCGCCTATCTCGCCGATGTCGCGCCGCAGGCAAACCTCGCCCCGGCCATCGGCGATCCGGCGCGCGGCCGCTACCTGCACTATCTCGTCTTTGCCACCGCTTGCATCGAGCCGGCGATCGCCCAGATCTTCACCAAGATGGAGATCCCCTCCGGTTCGGCCGGCTGGGGCAGCGCCGAGCGGGTGTTCGACGTGCTCGACGGCGAGTTGCGCAAGGGGCCGTGGATCCTCGGCGACCGCTTTTCCGCCGCCGACGTGATGATCGGCTCGGGCCTGCATTTCTGCGTCGCCGCCTTCAAGCTGGTGCCGCCGCGTCCGTCCTTCACGGCCTATCTGGACCGCTGCTACGCCCGCCCCGCCTGGCAGCGGGCGCAGGCGATCGATGCTGCGGGGGTGTGAGGGGGGCTCCCAGGGGCCCGCGCCCGCAGTTATCATCCCCGGCCGTGGCGCGCAGCGCCCCGGTTGTCATCCCCGGCCGTGGCGCGCAGCGCCGCGGGGAAGGGGATCCAGAAGGCAGCTTTTGAATTCCGTCGCCGGCTTCTGGATTCCCTTCCCTCGCTTCGCTCGCCGGGAATGACAATCGGAGTTGATGGCGGCGCTCCCGGAAATGACTGGGATCAGCCTCGAGAGGTTCCTGGCACCGTCCGCCAACCACCTCACATCGGCAGCGGGGCCTGGTCCTTCACCGTGCGGATCGCGAAGTTGGAGCGGATGTCTTCGACCATGTCGAGGCTGATCAGCCGTTCGGTGATCCAGTTCTCGTAGGATTCCAGATCCTCGACCACCACTTCCAGCAGGAAATCCGACTGGCCGGACACCATGTGGCAGGCGACCACCTCCGGCATGGCGGCGAGCGCGGCCGAGACGGTGAGCATTTCCTCGCGGTTCTGGTGGCTGGCGCGCAGGCTGACGAAGGCGGTGAGGCCGAGACCGGCCTTCTTGCGGTCGACGACCGCGCGATAGCCGCGGATCACGCCCTCCTCCTCCAGCTTCTTCACCCGCCGCAGGCAGGGGGAGGGGGAGAGGTTGATGCGGTCGGCGAGTTCCACATTGGTCAGCCGGCCTTCCTCCTGCAGATGGCGCAGGATCTTGCGGTCGGTGGCATCGATCCGGTCAACTGGCATCATCGGCTCCTTTCTGGTCAAGATTGGCAGAACATGCCAAAAACGGACGCTGAAGGGGCATACTACGCAAGGACATGCCATGGCCGTCAAGGCTAGTCTCGAAAGGTAAGCAGCACTGCCCGATCCTTTCGAGATACGCCTATGTCCTTCACCGATCTTGCCCCGCGCCGGCTTGGCGCCAGCTTCCTCGCCTTCCCGGCGGCCGGTCTCATTGCCGCGATGCTGACGGTGGCCGGCTGGACCACGTGGGTGGTGGGCACGCGCTGGGCGATGGCCTCGGGCGCGCTCGAGATCGATCCGGCCGGGCTGGCGGTGATCCGCTTCGGCGTCGCCGCGCTGGTGCTCTCCCCGGTCTGGCTGCGCACCGGTCTGAAGCCCAAGGGTGTCGATCTGCGCACCTTCCTCGGCCTGCTGCTCGCCGGCGCCCCCTTCGTCGCCTTCGTTTCGGCCGGTCTCGGCCATGCCCCGGCCGCCCAGTCGGCCCCGGTCGTCACCGGGCTGATGCCGGTCGTCACCGGCGCACTCGCGGTCCTGTTCCTCGGCGACCGGCTCGACCGGATCCGGGTGCTCGGCCTCGCCATCGTGCTGGCCGGCATCGCGGTGGTGGTCGCCGGCGGCCTGATGCAGGATGCCGGTGCCTGGCGCGGCTATGCGCTGTTCCTGGCCGCGGCCTTTGCCTGGGGCGTCTATTCGGTGTCCTTCCGCCGCAGCGGCCTCTCGGCCCTCCACGCCACGGCGCTGATCGCCGTCTGGTCCTTCCTCGCCGTGCTGCCCTGGGGCCTCGGCTCACTGATCCATGCGGTGGAAACCGCGCCGGTGCATCTCCTTGCCGGCCAGGTGGTGGTGCAGGGCCTCGTCGCCGGTGTCTTCTCCATCCTCGCCTTCTCCTTCGCCGCCGGCCGGCTCGGCCCGGCCAAAGCCAGCGCCCTTACCGGCCTCACCCCGCTCAGCGTGCTGGCGGTGGCCGGCCTGCTGCTCGGCGAGGGCTTCGACGTTGCGACGCTCACCGGCTCGGTCATCGTCGCCGTCGGCGTTATCGCGGCCAGCGGCAGCCTCGACCGCCTCGTGTCCTTCCGTCTCGCGACGTCCCGCCGCTGAGCGTTGCGCCCCCTCCGGCGGCTGAAACCGATGGCCCTTGGCGCGCCTGCGCGCTACCCATGAGGCCATGAACGAGACCACGCGAATCATCGGCATCGATCCGGGCCTGCGCCGCACCGGCTGGGGCGTCATCGACGTCCTCGGCAATTCGGTGCGCTTCGTCGCCTCCGGCCTCGTCACCTCCGACGCCAAGGACGATCTCGCCGCCCGGCTCTGCCAGCTCCACGACGGGCTCGACACCGTGGTTCACGCATATGCGCCCCACGAGGCGGCGATCGAGCAGACCTTCGTCAACAAGGACGCCGGGGCGACGCTGAAGCTCGGCCAGGCGCGCGGCATCGCCCTGCTGGTGCCGGCGCGGCGCGGGCTGGTGATCGCCGAATACGCCCCCAACGCGGTGAAGAAGGCGGTGGTCGGCGCCGGCCACGCGGAGAAGATCCAGATCCGGATGATGGTCAAGGTGCTGATGCCGAAGGCCACCTTCGACAGCGACGACGCCGCCGATGCGCTGGCCATCGCGCTCACCCACGCCCATCATCGCGGCTCGGCCACCGCCCGCATCGCCCGCGCCATGGCCGCCTCCGGCTGAATTATGCCTGTTCTTGACCTGTTCCCTCCGTCGCCCTAGCGTCGCGGCAGCCGGCCGCGAATCGGCGGACGGCCGGGCGACCCGCGTCGCCGGTTTCCTCCTGTCATCGGATCGCCGCTCATGATCGGCAAGCTCAAGGGCGTCGTCGACGGCTTCGGCGAGGATCACCTGATCCTCGACGTCCACGCGTCGGCTATCTCGTCCACTGCTCGGCGCGCACCCTGCAACGGGCGCCCAAGGCCGGCGAGGCGATGGTGCTGTTCATCGAGACCTATGTGCGCGAGGACATGATCCGGCTCTACGGCTTTGCCGTCGAGGCGGAGCGCGAGTGGTTCCGCCTGCTGATGACCGTGCAGGGGGTGGGCGCCAAGGTGGCGCTGGCCGTGCTCGGCGTGCTGGCCCCGGCCGAACTTGCCAATGCCATCGCCGCGCGCGACCTGACCGCGATCGCGCGGGCGCCGGGCGTCGGCAAGCGGGTGGCCGAGCGGATCGCGGGCGAACTGAAGGACAAGGCGCCGGGCTTCACCGATGCCGATCCGGCCGCGCTTCGGCTCGCCGGCGAGGTGGCCGAGTACCGGGTGCGCGGGCCGGCCGCGGAGGCCGTCTCGGCGCTGGTCAACCTCGGCTATGCCCAGTTGCAGGCGAGCGCGGCGGTGGCCGCCGCCGCCCGCGAGGCCGGCGAGGAGGCGCCGACCGAGAAGCTGATCCGCCTCGGCCTGCGCGAACTGGCCCGTTGAGGCCGCGCGGCGCCGCGTGAGATCGGAAAACGCCGTCGCGGCAGATGGCATCGGCGTTGCGTCGCGGTATGCTCGGGTAACGGCACGCCCGGACCGCACCGGATTCGCGGGGCGGGGGCCGCAGGCGCAACGGAACGAGGGAGAACGATCGTGTATCTGCTGTTTCGCTCGATCATGGTGATCGTGTTCTTCCTCGTCTGGATGGTGCTGTGGCAGGTGATCGCGCTCGCCATCGTCGCCGCCGGGCCGATTCTCGGCGGCATGGCGCTCGCCGACCTGCCCAAGCTGATGCCGACGGGGGAGGGGACGCCGTCGCCCTTCGTCATCGCCGCCGGGCTGACGCTGGTCGGCAACATCTTCCTCGTCATGTGCGCCATGCTGATCTCGGAATACGTGCCGAGCGCCGGCCGCTTCGTCGCCGCCTGCTTCAAGGCGGCCTTCGTGCTGATGCTCTTGTTCGGCGTGCCCTTCGCCGCCTACCTGTTCATGGGCGAGCTGTCCGACGCCGAGAAGCTGCCGCCGGTGATCGTGTTCGCGCTCGCCATGCTGGTGCCGACGGTGATCGTCGCCTTCGTGCTCGCCCCGCCGTTCCTTGCCTGGGTCAGCGAGAGACCGCGCGGACGCAAGCCGGCGACCGTCGCCGCCCCGCCGCAGATCGACGGTATCTCCGCGGACACCGCGGCGAACGCGCCGGTGTCCACGGCGGCCGAACCCGTGGCGGCGCCGGCCGCGCCGATGCCGGGCCCGATGCCCGGTTCCGTGCAGGGGCCGATCATGGGACCCGTGACGGCGCCCGCGCCCGTCGCGTCCCGACCCGTCGCCCCCGCGGCCCATGGACCGATCGTGATGCCGGCGGAAACCTCGCGCGCCTGACCGGGCCGCATGCAAGGCCGCACAGGCGGAGAAGGAACGGACCCGAGGATGGCTGCGCCCCCCAAGCGACTGGTTTCCGGCGAAGCGCGCGGCGACGACATCGACACCTCGATCCGCCCGCTCAGCATCGCCGAATTCGTCGGCCAGGCGTCGGCGCGCGCCAATCTGGAGGTGTTCATCCAGGCCGCGAAGACCCGCGGCGACGCGCTCGACCACGTGCTGTTCGTCGGCCCGCCGGGCCTCGGCAAGACGACGCTGGCGCAGATCGTCGCCCGCGAGCTCGGCGTGAACTTCCGCGCCACCTCCGGCCCGGTAATCGCCAAGGCCGGCGACCTTGCGGCGCTGCTCACCAATCTCGAAGAGCGCGACGTCCTGTTCATCGACGAGATCCACCGCATGAGCCCGGCGGTGGAGGAAATCCTCTATCCGGCGATGGAGGATTTCCAGCTCGACCTGATCATCGGCGAGGGGCCGGCGGCCCGCTCGGTGCGGATCGATCTGGCGAAATTCACCCTCGTCGGCGCGACGACCCGGCTCGGCCTTCTGACGACGCCGCTGCGCGACCGGTTCGGCATCCCGATCCGCCTCGAATTCTACACCACCGAGGAACTCGAACACATCGTGCGCCGCGGCGCGCGGATCATGGGCATCGGCATGACCCCGGACGGGGCGACCGAGATCGCCCGCCGCTCGCGCGGCACCCCGCGCATCGCCGGCCGCCTGTTGCGCCGGGTGCGCGATTTCGCCCTCGTCGCCGGCAAGGACGCCATCGACCGCGACGCGGCGGATGCGGCGCTGACCCGGCTCGACGTCGACCGCATCGGCCTCGACGCGCTCGACATGCGCTACCTCACGACCATCGCCTCGTCCTTCGGCGGCGGGCCGGTCGGTATCGAGACCATCGCCGCGGCGCTGTCGGAGCCGCGCGACGCGATCGAGGAGATCGTCGAGCCGTTCCTGATCCAGCGCGGCTTCGTCCAGCGCACCCCGCGCGGCCGCCTGCTCACCCGCCACGCCTTCGCCCACCTCGGCCTCGCCGTGCCGTCGGTGGCCGAGCTGCCGCAGTTCCAGCTGTTCGGGGATGTCGACGATGCGTGAGGCCCCGGCGCGGCCCGCCGTCCACAGCCTGCCGGTCCGCGTCTACTACGAGGACACCGACGCCGGCGGGGTGCTCTATCACGCCAGCCATGTGCGCTTCTTCGAGCGCGGGCGGACCGAATTCCTGCGCAGCGCCGGCATCCTGCAGTCGGAGCTCAACGCCGCGCCGGCGGCCGAGCGGGTGCTGTTCGTGGTGCGGCGGATGACGATCGATTATCTCAAGCCGGCTTTCCTCGACGATCTGCTGAGCGTGGAGACGGTGGTGCGCGAGATCACCGGCACGCGGGTGTCGATGGGGCAGACGCTGCTGCGCGGCGACATGCCGCTTGCGACCGCGGAAGTGCTGGTGGTCGCCATCGGCGCGGACCTGCGGCCGGTGCGGGTGCCGGATGCGATCGCGGCCCGTCTTTCCGCGCCGCAACACGGGCAAGACTAAATTAACCTTGATGGTTCATGAATGGCATGCCGGACAGGACGTCCGGCCGTCGTTGTTTCGACAAATTTGCCCGGCAGTGAGCAGTCCCGGATATCCGGGACGAGAGCCGCGCCGCTGGCGGACGAGACCGGCGGCTGGATCCGGCTCGTGCGTCACCAAGGCTTTTCCTCCGGGCGAGATCCCGGAGGCCGGACCAGATGGACGGGGTGGATCGCCGCCTGTCGTCCGTCAACGGGCCCGGGAGAAACCGCCGCGGAGATTCGCGCGTCCTCCCGCACAGCCCACAGAGGTCTTCAACTTCATGAACGGCGACCTGAGCCAAGCCGCCCTTGCCGCGCCCGCCGTGGACCTGTCGCTCGCCGCGATGTTCCTCGGCGCCCATCTCATCGTCAAGCTGGTGATGATCGGCCTCGTCGTCGCCTCCGTCTGGAGCTGGGCGATCATCATTGACAAGATCGTGCTGTTCACCCGCACGCGCCGCTCGATGGACCGCTTCGAGAAGGTGTTCTGGTCCGGCCAGTCGCTGGAGGAGCTCTACCGCTCGCTGGTGAGCCGCCCGAACTCTTCGCTTGCCGCCGTGTTCGTCGCGGCCATGCGCGAGTGGAAGCGCAGCCACGAGGGCGGCCGCTCCGCCTTCGCTTCGCTGTCGCAGCGCATCGACAAGGTGCTGGACGTGACGATCGTGCGCGAATCGGAACGGCTGGAATCGCGGCTGCTGTTCCTTGCCACCGTCGGTTCGGCGGCGCCCTTCGTCGGCCTGTTCGGCACGGTGTGGGGCATCATGACCAGCTTCCAGGCGATTGCCGCCTCCAAGAACACCAACCTGTCGGTGGTCGCGCCCGGCATCGCCGAGGCGCTGTTCGCCACGGCGCTCGGCCTGCTGGCGGCCATTCCGGCGGTGATCGCCTACAACAAGCTGTCGTCGGATGCCGGCAAGCTCACCTCGCGGATGGAGAGCTTTGCCGACGAGTTCTCGGCGATCCTGTCGCGCCAGATCGACGAGCGGAGCTGACCGATGGGCATGAGTGCCGGGGCAGCGGGTGGCGGCGGTGGACGCAGGCGGCGGGGCCGTCGCGGACGGCGCGGCGGCGCGCCGATGAGCGAGATCAACGTGACGCCCTTCGTGGACGTGATGCTGGTGCTCCTGATCGTGTTCATGGTGGCGGCCCCGCTGCTCACCGTGGGCGTGCCGATCGACCTGCCCGAGACGGCGGCCAAGCCGCTCGAAGGCCAGACCGATCCGATCAACATCTCGGTCGACAGCACGGGCAAGGTGTTCCTTCAGGACACCGAGATCAATGCCGACGAGGTGGTGGCCAAATTGCAGGCGATCGCCAAGAACGGCGTCGAGGACCGCATCTACGTGCGCGGCGACCGCGACGCGGACTACGGCACCGTGATGCGCATCATGGCGCGCATCTCGGCCGCCGGTTTCAAGAAAATCGGTCTCGTGACCACCGAGGAGAGCGGCGGCGGCTAAGCCGTCACCGGGGACACCATGCGTCTGGGCCTTGCGGCTTCCGTCATCGGACATCTCTCGATCCTGCTCTGGGGCATCATCAGCCTTCCCGGAGCCAAACCGCTTGAGGCGGAGTCCGTCGAGGCGCTGCCGATCGACATCATCACCGACACCACCAACATTTCCGAGGGCTCGAAGACCGCCGAACGCGGCGACACCCAGAGCCAGGGCATCGCCACGCCGCCGCTGCCCGACCCGAATGCCGAGCGCATCGGCAACGCCGCCCGCGATCTCGCCGCTCCGTCGACGCCGAAGCCGACCGATCAGGCCGCCAACCGCGAGGCGGCCCGCCGCCGCCGCCCCAGCCCGCCCCGAGGGCGCCGGAGCCGCCTGAACCGGAACCCGAGCCCGAACCCGAGGCGCCGCCGCCCCCGCCGAAGGCCGAAGCGCCT
>NZ_MCRJ01000097.1 GCF_001720135.1 Methylobrevis pamukkalensis | reverse complement strand
AAACCTCTATGCCACAGCCAAGGCGCTTGGGTTCGATATCGATTATCGCCGCCTGCTGAAGGAATTCGGCTCGAAAGGCTATCTTCTGCGTGCGCTGTATTACACCGCGCTTGCCGAAGACCAGGAGTATTCGTCGATCCGCCCCCTGATCGACTGGCTCGACTACAACGGCTACAAGGTCGTCACCAAGCCGACCAAGGAATTCTACGACGCCAGCGGCCGGCGCAAGATCAAGGGCTCGATGGACATCGAGCTGGCGGTCGACGCGATGCTGCTGGCCGAGCATGTCGATCATCTCGTGCTGTTCTCCGGCGACGGCGACTTCCGCGCCCTCGTCGAGGCGGTGCAGCGCAAGGGCCGCAAGGTCAGCGTCGTGTCCACGCTGCAGACGCAGCCGGCGATGGTCGCCGACGAACTTCGCCGTCAGGCGGACTTCTTCATCGATCTGGCGACCCTCTCGGGCAAGATCGGCCGCGATCCCCACGAGCGGACGGTGCGTGCCGTCGATCGTGGGCCCGCCGTCGATGACAACGACGACGAGGATTGAGAGAGCTTCGGTGCCTCGCGGAATTTTCCGCAAGCGCCGACCCGCAATCCTGATGTCCGAAGCGTGTGTGCTGGAGGGTTGACGGTGTCCGCATCCGTCGTTGCCGATCCCGGTCGGAACTGTCCCCTCTGTCCGCGCCTCGTTGCCTTCCGCGAGGAGGCGCGCGCGCGCGAACCCGGGTGGTTCAATGCGCCCGTGCCGAGTTTCGTGCCGGGTTCCGGGCCCCGCTCCGCGCGGGTTCTGATCGTGGGACTCGCGCCGGGCCTGCGCGGTGCCAATCGGACCGGGCGGCCCTTTACCGGCGACTACGCCGGCGACCTTCTCTACGACACGCTGATTTCCTACGGCTTCGCCACGGGCAAGTTCGAGGCGCGGCCCGACGACAGCCTGACGCTGATCGACGCGGCCGTGACCAATGCGGTGCGCTGCGTGCCGCCGGAGAACAAGCCGATCGGCGCCGAGATCGGAAATTGCCGACAGTTCCTCGAGACCACGATCTCGTCATTTCCGAATCTCGCGGCCATCGTGGCGCTCGGACGCATCGCCCACGAGTCGGCGCTGCGGGCCCTGAAGCCGCATCTGCCGCTGGCGCCCTCGGCCTATCGCTTCGTCCATGGCGCAATCCATGAGGTCGCGGGTCCGTCCGGCCCCCTGCTCTTCACGGACAGCTACCACTGCTCGCGCTACAACACGAACACCGGGCGCCTGACGCCCGAGATGTTCCGCAGCGTGTTCTCCGCCCTGCGCGAACGCATCGGCTGACGTCGCCTCACCCTACTGGGAAGCAGTAGGCGAGCCAGCCGCCGGCTGGCACGTAGACGCTGGCAATCCCGAGCCCGATCATCGTCACGCCGATCGCCGTCCGCAGATGCTGGCGGCGGGCCAGCCGGCGCAGGCCGGCCACGCCGAGCGCGGCGCAGTCACCGACGGCAATGTCCCGACGCCGAAGCCGAGCATGACCGACGCCCCGCCCCCGGCACTGCCGGAGAGCATGGCGTAGAACAGCGCGCCGAACACCATGCCGCAGGGCAGGAAACCCCACGCAAGGCCGGAGAGAAAGGCCGTCGGCATGCGCAGGCCGAGCGTGCCGGGAGAACCGACACCGGGCGCGCCGGCGGCAATCAGCCCGATCACCGGCCGGGTCACGCGGTCGAGAAGGGCGAGCGACGGCGCAAGTCCGGTCAGCGTCAGTCCGATCCAGCCGAGCGTCACGGCCGAGGCCCACTGCAGGATCCTGTAGCCGGCGCTCTGGTCGAACACGCCGTAGACCGAGGAGCCGGCGAGGCCGACAAGGCCGCCGGCGAGCGTGTAGGCGACGATCTTGCCGGCCTGCGCCGGCAGCAGGACCGCCAGCCGGTCGCCGATCGTGTCGCCGCCCGAGAGCGAGAACATGATCGACGAGGCGATCGCGCCGCACATGCCCGCGCAATGCAGGCTGCTGGCAAGGCCGAGCAACAGCCCGCCGAGGAAGGTGAGGTTTTCTATGTCCATGCCGGCCCGTCCGCCAGGGTGAAGCGGCCAACGGCGCGCACCCGGTCGGAGGGCAGCGCGCGCGGCGCACACCCGGCAGGAAGCCATGGCGGCACGAGCGCCGCCATGATCCGGATCAAACGGCCCCGTTCTCGAGACGCAGCCCCTACCGGCTCAGGTCACGACGTCCGGCGCGGTCCGGCCGGTCCGCGACGCGATTCCGGCCAGCGCCTCGGCCGCGGCGATCACCCCCGCCAGCGCCACCTGCGCATCCTCGCCGTGCCTGGCCGGATCGGGCTCGAACTTCTCGATGTAGACCCGGATGGTCGCGCCCTCGGTGCCCGTGCCGGACAGACGGAACACCAGCCGTTCGCCGCTGGCAAAGCCGATGCGGATGCCCTGCCCGGTCGTCAGCGAACCGTCCACCGGATCCGCGTAGGCAAAGTCGTCCGCCGACGCGATCTCGAGCCCCGCCGCCGTCGTGCCCGGCAGCACGGACAGTCGGCTGCGCAGATGGGCCATCAGGCCGCCGGCCGCCTCGCTGTCCACGGCCTCGTAGTCGTGGCGGGTGTAGAAGGTGCGGCCGAACTCCGCCCAGTGCGCGGTCTGGATCTCGGCGATGGTTTCCTTGCGCGCCGCCTGGATGTTGAGCCACATCAGCACCGCCCACAGACCGTCCTTCTCGCGCACGTGATCCGAGCCCGTGCCGGCGCTTTCCTCGCCGCAGAGCGTGATCATGCCCGTGTCGAGCAGGTTGCCGAAGAACTTCCAGCCGGTCGGCGTCTCGTAGCAGGCGATGCCGAGCTTCTCGGCCACCCGGTCGACGGCGGCGCTGGTCGGCATTGAGCGGGCCACGCCGGACAGTCCGCGGGTATAGCCCTTGGCGAGATGGGCGCTGGCCGCGATCATCGCCAGGCTGTCCGACGGGGTGACGACCGCGCCGCGGCCGATCACGATGTTGCGGTCGCCGTCGCCGTCCGAGGCCGCACCCATGTCCGGCGCATCGGGGCCGGCCATCAGGTCGTAGAGCTCCTTGGCATAGATCGGGTTCGGATCCGGATGCCCGCCGCCGAAGTCGGGCAGCGGCACCGCGTTCACCACCGTGCCCGGCGCCGCGCCCAGCCGCTCCTCGAGGATCGCCTTGGCATAGGGACCGGTCGCGGCATGCATGGCATCGAAGCGCATGGTGAAGCCGTCGCGGAACATGGCCGAGATCAGGTCGAAGTCGAACAGCGTTTCCATGAGTTCGGCGTAATCGGTCACCGGATCGACGACCTCGATCGCCGAGTCGCCGATCATCGTCTCGCCGAGCGCCGACAGGTCGACATCGGGCGCGTCGAAGATCGCGTATTCGGCGATCGACTTCGTCCGGGCGAAGATCTCCGCCGTCACCGCCTCGTTCGCCGGCCCGCCATTGGCCATGTTGAACTTCAGGCCGAAGTCGCCGTGCAGGCCGCCGGGATTGTGGCTCGCGGACAGGATCAGCCCGCCGAAGGCGCCGCGCTTGCGGATGACGTTGGAGGCGGCCGGCGTCGAGAACAGCCCGTTCTGGCCAACGATCAGCCGGGCGGCCCCGCTGGCCGCCGCCATCTTCAGGATGGTCTGGATCGCCCGGTCGTTGAAGAAGCGGCCGTCACCGCCGACGACCAGCGTCTTGCCGGCGATGCCGCCGACGCCCTCGAAGATCGCCTGGACATAGTTCTCCAGGTATCCGGGTGTCATGAACACGTCGGTCTTCTTGCGCAAGCCGGAGGTGCCGGGCTTCTGGCCGTCAACGGGCCGCGTTGCAACGGTCTTGATGGTCATCGTCGTCCTCGTTGGGTTCGTCCAGACTGTGTCCTGATCTTCTCGAACACCACGATGCTCCGCGGCTCCACCGTCAGGGCGGCACCGGGATCGTGAAGGGTCGGCTCGAGATGTCCCGTGGGCGCGGTGGTGGCGAAGATCCGTCGCCACACGCGGCCCCGGCGCACCGACGGCAGCGTGAAGCGCACCGTCTCGGCAAGGCCGTTGAAGATCATCATCACCGGGTCCGCCTCGTCATTCTCGGCGCGGACCGCGGCGCTGCGCACGATCAGGCCGAAGCAGCGGAAGCCTGGATTGCGCCATTCCGAATTCACCACGGCCCGGCCGCTGGGCGAGACCCACTGCACTTCGAGTTGGCCGTCGGCCGCGCGGATCTTGGCGTGGACGAAATTCGGCTGTCGCAGCACCGAGTGTTCGCGGCGCAGCTTCACGAGCGCGGCGACGAAGTCCGGCAGGTCCGGATCGTTGGCCGCGTCCCAGTCGACCCAGCCGGTCGGGTTGTCCTGGCAATAGGCGTTGTTGTTGCCGTGCTGCGTGTTCGCGGTCTCGTCGCCGGCGGTCAGCATCGGCGTTCCCTGCGACAGGAACAGAGTCGCCAGCAGATTGCGCGTCGCGCGGCGCCGGGCGGCCAGGATGATCGGATCATGCGTCGGCCCCTCGACCCCGTGGTTGTGGCTGAGGTTGTCGTGATGGCCGTCGCGGTTGTTCTCGAGATTGGCTTCGTTGTGCTTGTGATTGTAGGCGACGAGATCGGCGAGCGTGAAGCCGTCGTGGGCGGTCACGAAATTGACCGAGGCCCAGGGCCGGCGGCCGCGATTGTCGAACAGGTCGGCCGAGCCGAGCAGGCGGGTGGCAAGATCGGGCGTCACAGCCTCGTCGCCGCGCCAGAAGCGCCGCACCGTGTCGCGGTACTTGTCGTTCCATTCCGCCATCCCGGGCGGAAAGTTGCCGACCTGGTAGCCGCCGGGGCCGATGTCCCACGGTTCGGCGATCAGCTTCACGTGGGCCAGCACCGGATCCTGCCGCATGGCGGTCAGCAGCCGCCCGTCGGGATCGAATCCGTAGGGCTCGCGGCCGATGGTGGTTGCAAGGTCGAAGCGGAAACCGTCGACGCCCAGAACCTCGACCCAGTGGCGCAGCGAATCCAGCACCAGCGCGGTGACATGGGGGTGGGCAGTGTTGAGGCTGTTTCCGGTACCGGTGTCGTTCTGGTAGTAGCGCGGCGCCTCCGGCATCAGGCGGTAGTAGGTGGCGTTGTCGATGCCGCGGTAGCAGATCGTCGAGCCGAGCTGGTCCACCTCGCCGGTGTGATTGTAGACGACGTCGAGGATCACCTCGATGCCCGCCGAATGGAAGCGGTCGACCATCGCCCGGACCCGGTTCATGACCCCTGCCGGGGAGCCGCGGTCGTAACGCACCTCCGGCGCGAAATAGGCGATCGGCGCATAGCCCCAGTAGTTGACGAGGCTGCGCCGTGTTAGGAACCCCTCGTCGAGATAGGCATGGATCGGCAGCAGCTCGACCGCCGTGACGCCGAGCCGCGTCAGATGGTCGAGCATCCCGGGGCGCGCCAGCCCGTCATAGGTGCCGCGCAGATGTTCGGGAACGTCTTCGCGCCGCATCGTCAGGCCGCGCGGATGGCCCTCGTAGATCACCGTCTCCGGCCAGGGATGACCCGGACGCGGCGGCCGCTTCCCGTCGTCCCCGAGGTCGACCACGATCCCCTTCGGCACGACGCGGGCGCTGTCGCGGACGTCGAAGGTCAGGTCGTCGAGGGTGCGCGACACATAGCCGGCCATCAGTTCGTCGGTGCGCATCCGGTGCGACAGCGCGCGGGCATAGGGGTCGATCACCAGCTTGTTGGGATTGAAGCGGTGTCCTTCTTCGGGCGCATAGGGCCCATGGACGCGGTAGCCATAGAGGGTGCCCGGGCGCAGGCCCGGCACATAGCCGTGCCAGATCTCGTCGGTGTATTCCGGCAGGCGGATCCTCGCGGTCTCGTGCCCGGTGACCGGATCGAAAAGGCAGAGATCGACTTCCGTCGCATGCGCCGAGAACAGGGCGAAGTTCGTGCCTTCCCCCGTGAAGGTCGCGCCGAGCGGAAACGGCCGTCCGGCCTCGACCCTCCCCCACGGCGAATGCGCAGCCCCGTGCCAAGGCGTCACGTCGTCATCTCCGACCCGGGGTCGCGAGGGTCTCGTAGAGATCCACATATTGCGCGGCGGAGGCTTCCCAGCCGACCGGCTGCGCCATCGCCCGCTTCTGCAGCCGGCGCCAGGCCTTGCGGTCGGCATAGAGGTCGAAGGCGCGTTCGATCGCGAACCCGAGCCCGCTCGATGTCACCGGGGAGAACTGGACGCCGGTGGCGCTGCCGGTCCGCAACGCAGCCTCGTTGGCATCGATGACGGTATCCGTCAGGCCACCCGTGCGCGCCACGATCGGGATCGTGCCGTAGCGCAGGCCGTAGAGCTGCGTCAGGCCGCAAGGCTCGAACCGCGACGGCACCAGGATGGCATCGGCACCGCCCTGGAGCACATGCGAGGCGGCCTCGTCATAGCCGATCAGGACGCCGATCCGGCCGGCGAACTGCCGGGCGGCATCGGTGAAGGCGCGCTCCATGCTCGGATCGCCGCTGCCGATGAGCGCGAGCTGTCCGCCGCGCCAGACGAGATCGGCAAGCTGGGCGACGAGGAGATCAAGTCCCTTCTGCGCCGTCAGCCGGCTGATGACGCAGAACAGCGGCGCGTTGGGATCGGGCGCAAGCCCCATCAGCGCCTGGACCTGCTTCTTGTTGGCGGCCTTCTGGGTGATCTTTGCCGCCGAATAGGTCTGGGCGAGATGCGGATCCGTCTCCGGATTCCAGACATCGAGGTCGATGCCGTTGAGGATGCCGGTCAGCACGGACGCGCGCTCGGTCAGCACGCCCTCGAGCCCCATGCCGAACTCGCCGGTGCGCAGTTCGCGGGCGTAGGTGGGGCTGACCGTCGACAGATGGCTGGAGAAGACGAGGCCCGCCTTCAGGAAGGAGATCTGGCCGTAGTATTCCAGGCCGGCCGGCATGAAGAACGACGGCGGCAGGCCGAAGCCGCCTTCGGTCGAAAGGCTGCACAGGCCCTGGAAGGCGATGTTGTGGATGGTGAACAGCGTGGCGGGCACATCGCCGCCGGCTGCGGCGATGTAGGCCGGCGTCAGACCCGCCTGCCAGTCGTGGCAGTGGACGATGTCCGGCTTCCAGCCGTCCAGCCCGGAGATTCCGATGTCGGCAGCCATGCGTCCGAGGGCGGCATAGCGACGGGGATTGTCCGGCCAGTCGCGCCCGTCCGGTCCGAGATAGGGGCTGCCGCTGCGCTGGTAGAGATGCGGTGCATCGATCGCGTAGATCTCGAGCCCGTCGCGTGTCTCGCCAAGGAGGAGTTGCGCCGGACCGCCGAACAGCGTCGCGCGCGTGTCGACCACCGTGGTGCCGGTCAGGCCGGCGAGCACCGCCGGATAGCCCGGCAGAATCACCCGGACATCGCAGCCGGCCGCCTTGAGCGCCAGCGGCAGGGCGCCGACGACATCGGCAAGCCCCCCGGTCTTGATGAGCGGAAAGCACTCGGAAGCGACGAAGAGGATGCGCACCCTGTAGTCCCCCGATCACGGCACCGCGCCGCGTCCCGCACTGAACGCGGCCCCGGTGGGGCCGCGTGGCCGATGAGCCGTTGATGCACCGACCAAGCCGGAGCATCAAAGGAAGCCTCGAAATCAACGGCTTGCAGCATATGCCGATCCAGCCGCCGAATTCAATCGCGCCGCTTCGCCAGCCGGCCGGCAATCACAGGTCCAGCTTGTCGATCATCGGCTGGGTGATCAGGCAGATGCCGTTCTCGCTGCGGCGGAAGCGCTTGGCGTCTTCCTCCGGATCCTCGCCGACGACGAGGTTCGGCGGGATGATCACTCCGCGGTCGATCACGACGCGCTTCAGGCGCGCGCCCCTGTTGATCTGCACGTAGGGCAAGGCCACCACATGCTCGACTTCCGCGAAGGAATGCGCCTTCACGCCGGTGAACAGCAGCGACTTGTCGATGCGGGCGCCGGAGATGATGCAGCCGCCCGACACCAGCGAACTGGTCGCCGCGCCGCGCCGCCCATCCTCGTCGTGGACGAACTTGGCGGGCGGAACGATCTCGGCATAGGTCCAGATCGGCCAGGTGTTGTCGTAGAGGTCGAGCTCGGGCACGAAGTCGGTGAGGTCGATGTTCGCTTCCCAGAAGGCATCGACCGTGCCGACGTCACGCCAGTAGGACGTGCCTTCGCTGGACGAGCGGACGCAGGAATTGGAGAACCGGTGGGCAACGGCTTTGCCGTTCTTCACCAGGTACGGAATGATATCCTTGCCGAAATCGTGCGCCGACTCCGGATCCTCCGCGTCCTTGCGCAGCAGGTCGAACAAGAGCTTGGTCTCGAAGACGTAGATGCCCATCGACGCCAGCGCGCGCTCCGGATTGTCCGGCATGCCGGGCGGATCGGCCGGCTTTTCCACGAATTCGATGATCCGGTCATTGGCATCGACATGCATGACGCCGAAGGCGACCGCTTCCATGCGCGGCACGTCGATGCAGCCGACCGTGACGTCGGCGCCCGACACCACGTGCTCCTCGATCATCACCTCGTAGTCCATCTTGTAGACATGGTCGCCGGCGAGGATGACGATGTAGTCGGGCGCATAGGCCTCGACGATGTCGATGTTCTGGGTCACGGCGTCGGCCGTGCCGAGATACCACTTGTCTTCCGACACGCGCTGCGACGCCGGCAGCACGTCGAAGCTCTCGTTGCGCTCCTCGCGGAAGAAGTTCCAGCCGCGCTGGAGGTGGCGGATCAGGCTGTGCGCCTTGTACTGGGTCGCCACCGAGATGCGGCGGATGCCCGAGTTCATCGCGTTGGAGAGCGCAAAGTCGATGATGCGGCTCTTGCCGCCGAAATAGACCGCCGGCTTGGCGCGGCGGTCGGTGAGCTCCTTCAGGCGCGATCCGCGCCCGCCGGCCAGAACGAACGCCATCGATGTGCGTGCGAGCCGACGCTGCCCCCGTTTGATATCGACCATGGCCTCCCCCTCGTCTTCGATCTTCGACTTCTTGATTCCGCGCCGCGCGGTCTCTCTGGACCTAACGTCGCGTACGCCCGGCCGGTTCCTGAAACGAGAAGAAACGGAGAGATCGGGCGCCGTCGATGCGCCACTATGGCGCGGCAAAATCCCTTTGTCTCCCCCGTAGCCATTGAGCGGATTTATTTTTTCGGAGGCGATGCAGGGGCCCGAAGACCCCTGCGAACGCGCTTCAGACCGTCATGCCGCTCCCCAGCACGACCACCTTGGTGTCGACCGGAACGCGGTCGTAGAGGTCGATGATGTCCTGGTTCATGAGGCGGATGCAGCCCGAGGACGCCGAGGTGCCGATCGTCCACGGCTCGGCCGTGCCATGCAGGCGGTAGAGCGTGTCACGGCCGTCCTGGTAGAGGTAGAGCGCACGCGCCCCAAGTGCGTTGGTCGGTCCCGGCGGCTGGCCGTCGGCGAACGGCCGGGCGCGCGGATCGCGGGCGACCATTTCCGCCGGCGGATACCAGGTCGGCCATTTCGCCTTGCGCGCGATGACCGCCTCGCCCGACCAGGTGAAGCCGTCGCGGCCGACGCCGACGCCGTAGCGCAGCGCCTTGCCGTCGGCGCGGGTCAGATAGAGGAAGTGGTTCTCGGGGTCGACGACGATGGTCCCGACCGGATAGGGCGCCGAATAGTAGACCTCCTGCCGCCAGTAGACAGGATCGATGGGCCGCAGATCGATCGCCGGCAACGGAAACGGCTCGTCGGTCACCGGCCCGTACATCGACATGTACAGCGGATCGGAGCGCTGGCTGGCGCCGAGGCGCGGGCGCATCAGATCGGAGCCCATGCATCCGGCAAGCGCGAACGGCAGGGCGGCCACGAAGAAGCGGCGAGAGAGGCGCGGTGTGCCCGGGGAGGACGTGGATGTGACGGATGTGGTGTCCGGTGCGACGGGCATCAGCAAGGAACCTCGTTGTATTGGATTGCGACAGCGGGATGGCGAGTATACCCGCCTCAACGCAAAGGGACCCTTGCAAGTTCGCACCGCCCCTCGATCAATTCGTCGTGACCGGCCAGCGGGTTCGAAACCGGCCGCAATTCGCCGGGCGGCGGATGGTCAGTCCGTCCCTTCACGCGGCGCCGCAAACAGCAGCAGGACCGAAAGCAGGATCCAGCCGCCGATCAGCAGTAGCCCGCCGGTCGCGCTGCCATCGGGAACAGAGGCACGCCGAAACGCGCCCGGACCGCGAGATCGCCGGAGAACAGCAGGCCGCCAGCCAGCAGCGCCAGCGCCGTGACGAGACGCGGTCCGCGCCGCAGGAGGCCGCCGGCCGCCAGGTAGACCACCGGGCCGGCATGAACGAGCAGCATCCAGCCGGCGGTGGTGAAGTTGCCGCTGGCATCCACATGCGCGCCGGCCGCCAGCAGCATGACACCCGCGGCTCCCGAAAGTGCTCCGAGTGCGGCGATCGATCTGTCGGGCAGTCCCATGGCGCGAAGGTCCTTGTCTCGTCCGTGATCTCACCGCATAGGCTTCCTCCGGCCGAGGATCAACCGGCTCGCGGCAGCAGCGCCGAGAGAGGACAACCAGACGTGCAAGACGCCCTCCGCATCGACGATCCGGACGATCCGCGCATCGCGATGTTCCTGAACGTGCGCGACCGCGATCTGGCTGGCCGCGGCGCAGGCTTCATCGCCGAGGGCGAGGTGGTGATCCGCCAGCTGCTGCAATCGCGGGACTTTTCGGCGCGCGCGCTGCTGGTGGCCGCCGACCGACTGGCCACGAAGTCGGAGCTTCTCGGCGGCGTGCCGGAGAATGTTCCGGTCTATGCCGCCGCGCAGGAGGTGATGGACCGGATCGTCGGCTTCCACATCCACCGCGGCCTTCTCGCCTTCGGCGAGCGCGTGGCCGAATTCCGCCCGGAAGATCTCCTTGTCGCCCGCCCGCGCCTCGTTCTTGGCCTCGTCGGCATCGGCAACCACGACAATCTCGGCGGAATCTTCCGCAACGCCGCTGCCTTCGGCGTGGAGGCGATGCTGCTCGACGACACCTGCTGCGATCCGCTCTATCGCAAGGCGCTGCGGGTGTCGGTCGGCGCAGTGCTCAAGGTGCGCCATGCCCGCGCTGGCAGCGGCGCCGACCTCGTGACCCGGCTTGTCGAAGCCGGCTACGCCCCGGTCGGCCTCTCGCCGCAGGGCCGGGACGACATCGGCGACATCGGCACGATCGACCGCCCGGCGCTGGTGCTCGGTGCCGAGGGGCCGGGCCTGCCGCCCGCCCTGCTGGCGCAGACCCGCAGCGTGCGGATCGACATGTCCGGCGGCTTCGACAGCCTCAACGTCGCGACCACCAGCGGCATCGCCCTGCACGAACTGCGCCGGGCGCTCGGTGCTGGAGCCTTCAACCCTTGAGCGGTTCCGGATGGCTGACGATGCGCAGGATCGCCGGCCAGCGCGTGCGCACCGACCGCTCCAGATCGTCGAGCGCGGCATGGACCGCGGCGGTCGACGTTTCCGGGTGAAAGCGGCAGTGGAAGGCGACGAACAGGCCGTCGCCGAGCAGGCGGACCCGCACGTTGTGGACATCGGACACGTCGAGCGCCGGCGCCACTTCGGCAAGATCGGCGGCGATGGCGGCCGCCCGGTGATCGGTGATCGTCTCGCCGGGAAGGAGGTCGGCCAGCATCGGCTCCAGATGGGTCTCCACCTCCGCGTCGCCGCCGACCTCGGCGCGGATCGCGTCCTCCAGCCGGCTGGCGGCGTCATGGGCGCTGCCGAGCGGCATCTCGCCGTCCACCTCGATGTCGAGACTGATCGACAGCTTGTCGCCGAGATGCTGGATGGTGATGTGGTGCACGGGCACCCCGACGCGGCTGGCCGCGATCAGCACCTGCTGGCGAACGCTCTCGTCGTCGAGGGCGATCGGCAGCGTGCTGACTGCCACCTCGCCCGCCCCGATCTCGGACTGTACGGCCAGCGAGACGGCGTCCTTCAGCGTCACCAGCTCTTCGAGCGTGAAGTGGCGCGGCACGTCGATCAGCGTGTCGACGAAGCGGCTGGAGCCGACATTGCGCACGCGCACGGTGCGCACCGAGACAACGCCCGGCACGTCGTCGATCACGCGGGTCAGCCCGGCGATCATGCCGCGCGGCACGGCGTCGACCAGCTGGTCGATGGTGCCCTTGAGGAGTTTCAGTGCCAGCACGCCGATCAGCACCGCGACGGCAAGCGTTGCAGCGGAATCGGCCCAGGCGTAGCCGGCCAGCGTGGCGAGGAAGCCGCACAGCACCGCGATGGAGGACAGCACGTCGGAGCCGAAATGCAGGGCGTCGGCGGCCAGCGCGTGGCTGCCGGTTTCCTTCGCCACTCGGTTCAGGTCGTAGGTGCGCCAGACGTTGACGAGGATCTCCACGCCGAGCACGGCAAAGGCGATGAAGGACAGCTGCGGCGGCGGCGCGCCCTCCGTCAGCCGCTGCACCGCCTCGACCGACACGCCGCCGGCGAGCACCAGCAGCAGCGCCGACAGGGCGAGCGCGGCGATGTTCTCGAACTTGCCGTGGCCGTAGGGATGGGTCTCGTCCGGCGGCCGGTCGGCGAGGCGGACGGTGAACAGGGTCACCGCGGTTGCCAAAAAGTCGGTCGCCGAATGGAAGGCATCCGTGATCAGCGCCAGCGAGCCGATCATCAGCCGACGCCGAGCTTGGCGGCGGCCAGCAGCAGGCTCGCGATCAGCGAGATCAGGGCAACGCGCTCTTTGCGGGACAAGTCTGCATCTCCGGGAATGCGCGCGCAGATGGCGCACGTCGAGGCCGACCGACATCGGCGGGGCCGGGGTTTTCCACTCGGGGCGGCAAGCCATGCCCTGCAACGGCACCGACCGCAAGGGAAACGGTGGCGGACGCGATCATACCCTGTTGATCATGGTCATGGCATGGTCCTCCGACGGATGCGACGGACCTCGCATGCGCCGCCGCAGACCGGCCCGGGCAAAGGTGGCAACCATGCGCATACCAAGGACGATCTTCTCCCTGCCTGCCCTGTCCGCACCGCTCCTCGTTCTCTTTGTCGCGGTTCTGGGCCTTGCCGCGGGCGTGGTGGCCTGGCTCACCGGCGCGGACCACATCGCATCGCTTGCCTGGGCCGCAGGCACGGTGCCGGTCCTGCTCGCGCTCGCCGTCGACATCGTCGCCAGCCTGCGGCGGGGCGAGGTCGGCCTCGATCTGGTCGCGGCGCTGTCGATGGGCACCGCGCTTGCCTTCGGCGAACCGCTGGCCGCCAATGTCGTGGCGCTGATGTATGCCGGCGGCGAGCAGCTCGAACATCTGGCCGAAGGCCGGGCGACCCGCGACATGACCGCCCTCCTCGGCCGCGTCGCCCGCACGGCCCTGCGCATCGACGCCGGCGGAATGACCGAAACGCCGATCGCGGATCTCGTGCCGGGCGACCGCCTTCTCGTGCGCCATGGTGAGGTCGTCCCGGTCGACGGCACGCTGGGCGAGGGCCGCGCCCTTCTCGACAATTCGCCGCTCACCGGCGAGAGCCGGCCCGTCGAGCTTGCCGCCGGCGACGCCGTTGCCAGCGGGGCGACCAATCTCTCGGACGCCTTCGTGCTGATCGCGACCCGGCCCGCGGCCGAGAGCACCTATGCCGGCATCGTCCGGCTGGTGGAACAGGCAAGGTCGAGCAAGGCGCCGATGGCGCGGATCGCCGACCGCTATGCGGTGTGGTTCCTGCTCTTGACGCTGGCGATCGCCGGCGCGGCCTGGGGCCTCTCCGGCGACCGGATGCGCGCGCTCGCCGTCCTCGTCGTCGCCACGCCCTGCCCGCTGATCCTCGCCCTGCCGATCGCGATCATCTCCGGCATGTCCCGGGCGGCCGGCCGCGGCGTGCTGATGAAGCAGGCGAGCGCGCTGGAGGCGATGTCGGCCGTTCACACCGCGATCCTCGACAAGACCGGCACGCTCACCGAGGGGCGGATCACCATCGGCCGGATCGACGCGGAGGAGGGTTTTGCGCCGGACGAGGTGCTGCGGATCGCCGCCTCGCTCGACCAGGCCTCCACCCACGTCATCGCCCAGGCCCTGGTCGCGGCGGCGCTGGCGCGCGGACTGACGCTGTCGCCGCCCTCGGACGTGGTCGAGGTGCCGGGCGCCGGGGTTGCCGGCCACGTTGACGGCCGCCGCGCCGCCATCGGCACCTTCGCCCATGTTCTCGGCGAGGACGGTCTGCGCGTTGCGCGCGCGGCCGGGATCATTGCCGCCGGCAGCATCGTCCTGGAGGTCGACGGCCGGCCTGCGGGCGTGATCGTGCTGACCGATCCGTTGCGCATCGACGCGGCGGACACGCTCGCCAGCCTGCGCCGCAGCGGCATCCGCCGCCTTGTCCTTGCTTCCGGCGACGATGAGGACGTGGTGACCGTGGTCGCCGGCGGGCTGGACATCGATGAAGCGTTTGCCGGCCTCGCTCCCGCGGACAAGGTACGGATCGTCGCGGAGGAGAAGCGCCGCGGGCCGGTGATGATGGTCGGCGACGGGGTGAACGACGCCCCTGCCCTGGCGCTCGCCGATGTCGGCGTGGCACTCGGTGCGCGCGGGGCCGCGGCCTCCTCGCAGACCGCCGACGTGGTGCTGCTGGTCGACGAGATCTCGCGCCTCGGCGAAGCGGTCGAGATTGCCCGGCGCACCCGCCGCATCGCGCTTCAGAGCGTGTACATCGGCCTCGGCCTGTCGATCGGCGCGATGGTCGTCGCCGCCTTCGGCCATCTGCCGCCGGTCGCGGGCGCGCTGACGCAGGAGGCGATCGACGTCGCGGTGATCCTCAACGCCATGCGCGCGCTTAGATAGTCACAGCCCGCGCGGACCGAACTTGTTGGACTTCGGGAAGCCCGACGGCGGCAGGCGCCCGGCGCTGCCCCGATCGCCGATCCAGTCGGCCAGTTCCGCCAGCGTGCGGACATAGGTGCTGCCGGCCGAGGTGGTCCACGTGAGGCCGACGGCGCCGGAGAAGGTGCGGATGTCGGAAAGACCGCCGTCCTTGTAGCGCTGCAGCCGCACGCCCTTGCCGCGCGAAAGTTCGGCCACCTGCGCCAGCGGGAAGATCAGCAGCTTGCGGTTCTCGCCCATCACCGCGATCTGGTCGCCCTCGACCGGCACCAGCAGCCTCGCCTCGGCAGGCGCGGTGACGTTCAGCACCTGCCGGCCCTTGCGCGTGGTCGCGATCAGGTCGGTCTCGGGCACGATGAAGCCGTAGCCGTCGGTGGAGGCGATCAGCAGCCGGCGCTGCGGCTTGTGGACGAAGAGATCGACGACGTCGGTGCCTTCCTCCATGTCGACCATCAGGCGCAGCGGCTCGCCCGTGCCGCGCCCGCCCGGCAGTTTGTCGGCGCCGATCGTGAACACCTTGCCGTTGGTGGACAGCAGCAGCAGCTTGTCGTGGGTTTCGGCATGGAAGGCCGCCTTCAACCCGTCCCCGGCCTTGAAGGCCAGGCCGGTGAGGTCGTTGACGTGGCCCTTCAGCGCGCGGATCCAGCCCTTGGCCGACAGCACCACGGTGATCGGCTCGCGCTCGATCAGCGCCTGGCTGATTTCCTCGATGTCGTGGCGCGCGCCCTCGCCGAAGGAGGTGCGGCGCCGGCCGAGCGGCGTGTCGGGGCCGAAGGTCTTGCGGACCTCGGCGATCTCCCAACGCACGGCCTTCCACTGCTTGCCGTCGGAGGCCAGCAGCGCCTCGATGTCGTCCTTCTCCTTGCTGAGCTTGTCGTGCTCGCCGCGGATCTCGATCTCCTCGAGCTTGCGCAGCGACCGCAGCCGCATGTTGAGGATCGCCTCGGCCTGGACGTCGGACAGCGCCCAGCGCGCCATCATCACCGCCTTCGGCTCGTCCTCCTCGCGGATGATCCGGATCACCTCGTCGAGGTTGAGGAAGGCGACGAGATAGCCCTGGAGGATTTCCAGCCGGCGGACGATCTGGTCCAGCCGGTGGCGCGAGCGCCGCTGCAGCACCTCGCGGCGGTGGTCGAGCCACTCCCGGAGCACGCGGTCGAGGCCGATGACATTGGGCACCTGCCCGCGCGAGAGCACGTTCATGTTGAGCGGAAAGCGGGTTTCCAGATCGGTCAGCCGGAACAGCGATTCCATCAGGAGATGGGCATCGATGTTGCGCGCGCGCGGCTCGAACACGATGCGCACGTCCTCCGTGCTCTCGTCGCGCACGTCGGCCAGCAGCGGCAGGCGCTTGGTCTGCAGCAGTTCGGCGATCTTCTCGATCAGCCGCGCCTTCTGGATCTGGTAGGGAATCTCGGTGACGACGGCGACCCAGTTGCCGCGGCCGAGATCCTCCACATACCAGCGTGCCCGGACCCGGAAGCCGCCGCGCCCGGTGCGGTAGGCCTCGGTGATCGTCGCCGGATCGTCGACCAGCACGCCGCCGGTGGGAAAATCCGGACCCTGCACGAAGTCGACCAGCTTTTCGACCGGCGCGTCCGGATGATCGATCAGGTACATCGCCGCGTCGCAGAGTTCGGCGGCGTTGTGCGGCGGGATCGACGTGGCCATGCCGACCGCGATGCCGGAGGAGCCGTTGGCGAGCAGGTTCGGGAATGCGCCGGGAAGAACGATCGGCTCGCGTTCCTCGCCATCGTAGGTCTCGCGGAAATCGACCGCGTCCTGGTCGAGACCGTCGAGAAGAAGGCTCGCAACCTCCGTCAGCCGCGCTTCGGTGTAGCGCATCGCCGCCGCGTTATCGCCGTCGATGTTGCCGAAATTGCCCTGTCCGTCCACCAGCGGATAGCGCTGGGCGAAGTCCTGGGCGAGCCGGACGAGGGCGTCGTAGACCGACTGGTCGCCGTGCGGGTGATACTTGCCGATCACGTCGCCGACGACGCGGGCGCATTTCTTGAAGCCCTGCCCCGGATCGAGCTTCAGGAGGCGCATGGCGTAGAGCACGCGCCGGTGCACCGGCTTCAGGCCGTCGCGCACGTCGGGCAGCGCGCGGTGCATGATGGTCGACAGCGCATAGGCGAGGTAGCGCTCTTCCAGCGCCTCGCGCAGATTGACCGGTTCGATGCCGTCCGGACGATCGCCGGGAGGTGTCTTTTCGTTGCCCATGCCCCCCGCTTAAGGGAATCGATTCGCAAGGGCAACGCGCAGGGTTGGACGTGACGGGGTTTTCCGCAGAAATCCGGGACTTCGGTATGCCACCCGGATCAAGCCGCCGCGGCCGGACGCAAAACGCCCCGCGGGCCGGGGGCGCGGGGCGTCGGGAGCTTCGAAACCAT
>NZ_MCRJ01000096.1 GCF_001720135.1 Methylobrevis pamukkalensis | reverse complement strand
CGACAGGGGCCGGCGGCGCGGCGCTTCGGCAAGCTTCGGGCCAGTTTCCACGGTCGCCGGCGCGGTCTCGGCGACGGGCGGCGCCGGCTGCGGGGCGGAGGCCGCGCCCGTTGCGGCAACGCCGGGCGCGCGCACCATCTGCGAGACGCCCGCCGGAACACCGGCGTTCAGCACGTCGTGCACCGGCGCGATCTCGGCCTCCGGATTGAACGGACCGGTCACGTCGACGACGTAGGTGTCCTCCTCGCGGAAGGCGCGCACGTCGGCGACCGGCGCCACCTCCAGCACGATCTTGAGCCGTCCGTCGTCGGTCTTCAGCGCCTGGATGTCGTCGACGAAGGACGGCAGCGAGGCGCGCAGAACCGTGAGGTCGACGTCGTCGACCCGGTTGAAGGTGATCGCAACGGCCTCGTTCTCGCGCACGAAGCTGGTGTCGAAGGGCACGTTCCAGCCGAAGACGAAGCGGCTGAAGGTCGGGCTGCGGCCGACGCGCACCGACAGCTTCGGCTTCGTCGCCCGGCCGCGCGAACTCTCCGCCTCGCGGGCGGCCCTGAGGGCGGCCTCGGCGCGCGCGGCAAGATCGGCCACCACCTGTGGCGGCAGGGACGGCGGCAGGCCCGACCAGGTCGGCGGCAGCAGATCGACGAACAGTTTCGCCCCGGCCTCCATGGTGTGGACCCGGACCCCCTGCGCCAGCGCGAGACGAACGCCGAGGCCGTCCGGATCGGCACGGGCGACGGTCACATAGCTTTGCAGGTCGATCGGGATGCGGGCGACGTCGGCGCGGACCGCGTCGGCAAACTCGATCACCAGCACGCCGTTGGCGGTGGAGACGGAGTATTCCGGCAGGAGATCAAGATCGGGAAAGGTCAGGACCACGCGGCCGTAGCCCTGCTCGCGCGTCGCCTCGACCTCGACGGGTTCCGCCGCCAGGGCCGGGCTGACGAGCGGGAAAAGCAGCAGCGCGGCGACCGCGAGGCGGCATGCGAAAGCGCGCGGTGCAGATGCGCCGACGCGCCATCCGCTCCCCTGCTCCCCGCCGCTCCGAACGTTGCGCGGCCACACGCGCCACGGCCAACCGAACCCCATACGCACTACCCGATGCCGATCGATACGCAGATCTGGTCACGAGGATAGGGAGGCTGGCTTAACAGGGGGTTGCAGAATGGCGGAAAACCACGCCTTTCCGGGAATGTGGCCGGGCGGCGCGGACGGTCAGTTCCCCGGCGTCGGGCCGATCTTCGGCAACTGGCCTGCGGGCGCCCCGGCGGTGGGCACCGCGGCGACCGGCGTCTGGCCGCCATCCGCGTCCTTCGAGGCAATGGCCATCGTCAGTCGGCCCGCAATCTCCGGCTGCATCTGCGCGAGGATCGCCGACATCTTGCGCGGGTTCATCTGCTCGACCAGCGGGATCAGCACATCGAAGGCCAGCTGGTCGAAGACGCGCGCCGCGTCCTTCGGCTTCATGGTCTCGTACATGGTGACGAGCCCCTTCAGCTTGCTGGCGTCCTCGGCCTTCTTCAGCTCGACCGAGACGCCGATCTTGGTCTCCAGCGACTTCAGTTCCTCGACGCGGTCGGAGAGGCGCGATTCGGCCGCCTCGAGCAGCCGCGCGCGCATGGTGATTTCCTCGTCGCGCTTTTCCAGTTCCTGACGCCGTTCGGCCAGCCGCTCCAGCAACTGGTCCTCCGACGTGGCGTCCTCGAACTTGACCTCTTCCGGCCGGTCGGTGGTGACGGGCAGCCCGCCGGCGACCGGTTCGCCCTCCGCCGCCTCGCCCTCCGCCGCCTCGCCTTCGGCAGCAGCCTCGGCAGGCGCAGCCTCGGCCGCCTCCCCCTCCGCGGGCGCCGCAGCCTCTGCAGCGGGCGCCGCGCCATCGGCCGGCGGCGCCTCGGCTGCGGTCTCCTGAGCCTGGGCCGGCGTCGTGCCGAGAGCGGCGACCGGCAGGGTCTCGCCGGTGGCAAGACCGAGGACCTTCAGCAGCAGGAGGGCGCTCACCGCGATCAGAACGATCGGGAGCAGGCGGATGTCCTTCACGCGGCAGCCTCGCGCGGCGACCGCCGATAGGCGGAGAGACGCTCGGCGGCGGCGGAGGCCGCTTCCTGGAGCGAGCGGGCGCCTTCGGCCCGGGTCGGAGCCGCCGGCGCCGGCACAGGCATCGGGGCAGCGACCGGTGCCTCGATCGCCGGGACCTGACTCGCCGGGGCCTGGGCCTCGCCCGGACGCAGCATGGCGGCGCGGGTGATCGCGCCGATACGGCGCACGACGTCCTCACCGGCGACGACGCGGCGGTCGAGTTCCGAGCAGGTCGCCTCGGCGGCCATCAGGCTGCGACCGAGCGTGTTCTCGCAGTCGGCAGCCGTGACCTTGAGGCCGCGGATGGCGCGCTCGGCGATCTCCGTCGCGGTGATCAGTTCGGCGATCGTGGCCCGCAGCACGTTCTCGTCGGCGCGCAGCCGCGTCAGCCTGCGGTTGAGCTGGTAGCAGTAGACGATCGTCGTCACCAGCAGGAGGGCGACCACGATCTCGATCGTCAGGCCGAGGACGAATTCCGTCATGTCTTTTCGAGCTCCTGCTGGGCGCCTTCTCGAAGGCCGTGAGCGTCATGCGCGGCCGGCGCAGCGGCCGGTTCACCTTCACCGAGACATGCTCGCCGAAGCGGCCGATGTTGCCCGAGGTCAGATGGATGTCGCCGCACTTGATGGCGATGGGATCGGTCGGCTCGACGTTGAAGATCAGCGTCTGGCCGACCTTGAGATCGAGCACCATGGACAGCGGCAGGTCCTCCTCGACCATCACCGCGTCGACCTCGAGATCGGCGTGGAAGATCTCGGTGGCCAGGTGCCCTTCCCAGACCGGGTCGCGGCCGAACTTCTCGCCCATGAACATCTGGAGGAGAAGTTCGCGGATCGGCTCGATCGTCGCATAGGGCAGCAGCATCTCGACCTTGCCGCCGCGGTCTTCCATGTCGACGCGGAATTCGACGAGGATTGCCGCGTTGGCGGGCCGCGAGATCGCGGCAAAGCGCGGGTTGGTCTCCAGCCGCTCGAGGTTGAACTTCACCTGGGTCAGCGGCGCGAAGGCCTTCTCCGCGTCCGACAGGATGATCTCCACCATCCGGCGCACGAGATTGGTCTCGATCGTCGTGTAGGGCCGGCCCTCGACGCGGATCGCCGTGGTGCCGCGCCCGCCGCCGAGCAGCACGTCGATGATCGAGTAGATCAGGCTGGAATCGACGGTGATCAGGCCGAAGTTGTCCCACTGCTCGGCCTTGAACACCGCCAGGATCGCCGGCAGCGGGATCGAGTTCAGATAGTCGCCGAAGCGCACGGAGGAAATCGAATCGAGCGACACCTCGACGTTGTCCGAGGTGAAGTTGCGCAAGCTGGTCGTGGTCTCGCGCACCAGGCGGTCGAACACGATCTCCAGCATCGGCAGGCGTTCGTAGGACACCAGTGCCGAGTTGATCAGCGCGCGGATGCCGTTCTGGTCGCTGGAAATGTGGTCTTCGAGATTGAAGCCGAGGAGATTGTCGATCTCCTCCTGGTTCAGCACGCGGTCGGCGCCGCGGGTCTGGTCCGTGAGATCGTCGTCGGTGTCGTCGATCATGGCGGCCCACTGCGCCGCCATCTCCTCGCCGCCCTCTACCCCCTGCTCCTCCAGCGCCGCGCCCCAGTCGGCCGCCAGATCGTCGGCGGAGCCCTGTTCGGCCAGGGCTGCGCCCCAGTCTGCGGCCAGATCGTCGTCGTCGTCCGCCATGGTCGCCTCACTGCACCAGAATGCTGCGGAAGAGCACGTCGTCGACCCGCGCCGGATAGACGGCGAGGTTGATGCGGCGCTGCAGCTCTTCCTTCACGCGGAACATGCCGGCCGAGCCCTGCAGGTCCGCGACCCTGAGCTGGCGCAGATAGACCTGGAAGGCATCGAGGACGCGCGGCAGGTTCGGGTTGATCTGGTCGACCATCTCCTTCTCGGGCACTTCGAGCGAGACGGAGATCTTGACGAAGGACGAGCGCTGGCCGTTGGAGGCGAGGTTGACCACCATTTCGGGCAGGTCGACGTAGAAGGTCGGCTTGACCACCTCCACGGGCTGGCCGCCCTCGGTGGCGGCAGCCTCCTCCTCGCCGGAAAACAGGAAGAACCACGCGCCGCCACCCGCGACGAGCAGCAGCACGACCGCCGCCGCGCCGATGATGATCAGCTTCTTCTTGCCCTTGCCGGCTTCGCCCGCTTCCCCAGCGTCGGCTTCCGCAGCGCTCGCCATACCCGTCCTGCCCCGCCTGATGCCGACTCCATGCGAGAGCGGCGACCTTCGAGGCCGATTTCATGCCCTAATGGTTAACGAAAGGTTTACCGCGAGGCGCAGGCCGGCAATTTTTGCCGGCCGATCTTGCCGGGCAGGCCGCCGCTGCCGGGTGCCCATGGACGTGGTTTCCAGTCAGTTAATTGAAAACAAACGACTTTATCGACTGGCACGATTGCTGCGACAGGAATTGCGGTTGCAGCGCTGGGGAGCGCCGGCGACCAAGGAATGGGGAATTCACGATGGAGAACGCCTCCCTCGTCGCGCTCTCGCGCCAGCTCGTGCTGAGACGCAAGCTCGACGTCATCGCCGACAACGTCGCCAACATCACGACGGACGGCTTCAAGCGGCAGTCGCTGAACTTCGAGGAGTTCGCGATGCCGAAGGCCCGCGCCAACACCTTCGAGCGGCCGGACCGGATCAACGCCTTCGTCTCCGACTGGACGACGACCACCGACTTCAGCACCGGCAGCATCGAGCAGACCGGCAACCCGCTGGACGTGGCGCTCGGCGGCGACGGCTTCTTCGCCGTGCAGACGCCGGAGGGCGAGCGCTACACCCGCGCCGGCAGCTTCCAGATCGACCAGACCGGCCGGCTCGTCACGTCCGACGGCCTGCCGGTGCTCGGCGAGGCCGGCGAGATCCTGTTCGAGGCGGACGAGACCGGCATCGAGATCGGCGCCAACGGCTCGGTCGCGACCACCGCCGGCATCAAGGACCGGCTCAAGATCGTCAGCTTCGACGACAACCGCCTGCTCGAGAAGATCGGCGACAATCTCTACGACCCGACCACCGCCGCCGCCCAGCCGGCGCCGGCGTGCGGGTGCTGCAGGGATCGCTGGAGCGTTCGAACGTCTCCGGCGTCGAGGAAATGACACGGCTGATCGAGGTGACCCGCTCCTACGAGCAGATCGCCGCGATGGTCAAGTCGCAGGATGACCTGCGCGCCCGGGCGATCAACCGCCTCGGCTCTCTCCAGAGCTGACGAAGGAAGACAGCCATGAAGGCACTCAACGTCGCGGCCTCCGGCATGATGGCCCAGGAAACCAACGTCAACGTGATCGCGAACAACATCGCGAACATGCGCACCACCGGCTACAAACGCCAGCGGGCCGACTTCCAGGACCTGTTCTACCAGACCCTGCGCCGCCAGGGCTCCCAGACCTCCGACAGCGGCACGCTGGTGCCGGCCGGCGTGCAGATCGGCTCCGGCGTGCGCGTCGTCGCCACGCCGCGCACCATGAGCCAGGGCGACATCGAGATGACGTCTAAAGAGACGGACGTCGCGATCCGCGGCGAAGGCATGTTCATCATCAACATGCCGGACGGCCGCACGGCCTACACCCGCGACGGCGGCTTCGAGCTCGACGCCACCGGCACGCTGGTCACCCAGGACGGCTACACCGTCTCGCCCGGCATCGTGGTGCCCACCAACGCCCGCGACCTGACGGTCAGCCAGGTCGGCGTGGTGCAGGCGACCATCGGCAACGACACCACCCCGACGGTGCTCGGCCAGATCCAGCTTGCCCGCTTCATCAACAAGGCCGGCCTCGAAGCGATCGGCGACAACCTGTTCCTCGAGACCGCCGCCAGCGGCCAGCCGCAGATCGCCAACCCCGGCGACGAGGGCTACGCCACCGTCCTGCAGAACCATCTGGAAACGGCCAACGTGGTGCCGGTGTCGGAGCTCTCCTCCCTCATCGCCGCCCAGCGCGCCTACGAGATGAACTCGCGCATCATCAAGGCGGCCGACGAGATGCTCTCGTCCACTGCGCAGATGAGCTGAGGAGCACCGCGATGATCCCCTTTCTCGCCCGTCTTGCCGGCGCCACCGCCCTTGCCGGCGTCGCCGCCGTGCTGATCGTGCTGCCCGCCAAGGCCGGACCGCGGCTCAAGGCCGACGTGACCGTCACCGCCGATCTCGTCACGGTCGGCGACCTGTTCGAAGGCGCCGGCGCGCTTGCCGCAACGCCGCTGTTCCGGGCGCCGGACCTCGGCGTGCAGGGCGCGCTGTCGGCCGCCGACGCGATCGGCGCCGCCACCACCGCCGGCGTCACCGGCATCGAGCGACCGGCCTCGAGACCGTCCGCGTCGAGCGCCTCGCCCGGCTGGTGGATGCCGAGGCGCTGCGCGCGCTGGTCGGCGCCACCCTGGCCCGGCGCATCGGCGCCGGCGAACGCGACATCGAGATCACTTTCGACACGGCGCCGGATCCGGTCGCCCTGCCGCTCGGCGAGACGGCGGATCTCACCGTCGCCGCGCTGTCCTACGTGCCTTCCGCCGCCCGCTTCTCGGCCGAGATCGCCCTGCCGGTCTCGGCGGCCGGAGCGTGATGACCCTGACCGGCACCGTGACCGAAACCGTCGAGGTTGCCGTGCTGCGCCGGGGCGTCGCCCGCGGCGAGATCGTGAAGGCCAGCGACTTCGAGACGGTGCGGATCGACCGCCGCCGCGTGTCGCGCAACGCCGTCGTCGACCCGGCCCGTCTCGCCGGGCTCTCCGCCCGCCGGGCCCAGCGGGCCGGCGAGGCGCTCGATCCGTCGAGCTTCGAGCCGCCGGTGCTGGTCACCCGCAACGCCTCGGTCACGGTGGTCTACCGCAAGCCCGGCCTGACACTTTCGGCCCGCGGCCGGGCCCTGTCCGACGGCGCCGCCGGCGACCAGGTCAGCGTCCTCAACGAACAGTCGCGCCGCATCGTCCACGGCGTCGTGACGGGCTCCGGCGAAGTGGAAGTCATCTCCGGGCCGATCACCACCGCCAGCCTCGAAGGAGCCGCCCGATGAGCCGCCCCATGAGCCGCCTGATCCGCCACTGCACCCTTGCGGCCGGCCTGCTCGCGCTCGGCGCCTGCGGCAACACCGTCGACCGGCTGAAGGGCGTCGGCGAGGAGCCGAAGCTCTCGGCGATCGAGAACCCGGTGAGCCAGCCGGGCTACCGTCCGGTGCAGATGCCGATGCCCGACATCCAGCCGGTGCAGTACAGCCCGAACTCGCTGTGGCAGTCCGGCTCGCGCACCTTCTTCAAGGACCAGCGTGCCCGCAACATCGGCGACATCCTGACGGTGAAGGTGCGCATCACCGACAACGCCAAGCTCGCCAACTCGACCCAGCGCAACCGCTCCGGCTCGGACGATCTCTCGCTGGAAGGCGCGATCGGCAATTCGATCGTCAACGCCCTGCCCGGCGACACCTCGGCCGACGCGATCATCGGCAACGAATCGACCTCGTCGTCGGCCGGCTCGGGCACGATCAACCGGTCGGAGGCCGTCACCACCGACGTCGCCGCCGTCGTGACCCAGCTGCTGCCCAACGGCAACCTCGTGATCGAGGGCCGCCAGGAGGTGCGCGTCAACTTCGAGATGCGCCAGCTGATCATCGCCGGCGTCGTCCGCCCCGAGGACATCGGCGCCGACAACACGGTCGACAGTTCCAAGATCGCCGAGGCGCGCTTTGCCTACGGCGGCAAGGGCCAGATCTCCGACCTGCAGCAGCCGCGCTACGGCCAGCAGGTGATGGACATCCTGCTGCCCTTCTGACCCTCCGCCCCGCCGCCGGCCGGCGGGGCGCCCCTCTCCTTCCCCGGCTCCCCGGCGAAAGGCTCCGCTCTCCCCATTCGCGGATCCTTTCGTCACGAAGCGGCCGACGGCGTCTCCCCATTCCGCCATCGGCCCGACGCACGGGCGCGGCGCGCTCCTTCCCCCATTCGTGGAGCGCGCCGCGCCCGTCGCATTTTTCGCCCGCGAAGGTCACCGGCCTTGCGACGCCCACAAAAAAGGCCCCGAAGCGGACTTCGAGGCCTTTTTTTGAGTCGGAGCGGGCCGGAGACCCGCTCAGTCGTCGCGGTAGACGCGCTCGCGACGCTCGTGACGCTCCTGCGCCTCGATCGACAGCGTGGCGATCGGGCGGGCATCAAGGCGCTTGAGGCCGATCGGTTCGCCCGTGTCCTCGCAATAGCCGTAGGTCCCCTCCTCGATCCGCTTCAGCGCCGAATCGATCTTGGAGATCAGCTTGCGCTGACGGTCGCGGGCACGAAGCTCGATCGCCCTGTCGGTCTCCGAGGAGGCACGGTCCGCCATGTCCGGCAGATTGCTGCTCTCATCCTGGAGATGCTGCAGGGTTTCCTTGCTTTCCTTGATGATGTCGTCCTTCCAGTCCAGCAACTTGCGGCGGAAGTATTCGCGTTGCCGCTCGTTCATGAACGGCTCGTCTTCGGAGGGCTGATAGTCCCGGGAAAGCTCGACCAACATCAGACAGTCTCTCCATGCTCCGTACGCGGGCCGGAATATAATGAGGACTCCCGCGCATAACAATGCCCTAACAACTCTCGTGCCAACCGCACGGCGATGCGTGCGGAACGCAGGTCGATGAGAGCGAAAGCACAAGTTTTCCAATTCTTTGTGACAGTGCCCCCACGACCGGGGGCCTGGCGGCGATCTGCGTCAGTCGCCATAGCGGCCGAGCTTGGCGAGTTCGACCCGCGCGCGAAGGTCGATGTCGTCGAGCAGCGCCGTCAGCCCCTCGTCCTCGGAGGGATCCGCCTCGCGTTCGGCGAGCAGGGTCACGAGCCGGTCCAGCGCATCGGCCGGCACGCCGCCGTCCAGCAGACCGATCTTCACCTCGTCGAGCACGTCGAGCAGCGCATGGCCGCGCCGGACCGCCTTGCGACGGTCGGGCAGTTCGGAGGCGATCGCCTGCAGCGCGAGCAGGGCATCGAGGCCGCCGATCGACTGCGCCGGCGAACTGGTGGCCGCCGGCTTCGGGGCGTCGGCGGTCGTCGGCGCGAAGGTGGCGCCGCTGCCGCTGCTCTTGGTCCCGGTCGGCGAACTGACCGAGCCGGGACGGTTCGGGCCGTTGATGCGCATGGTCCTGCGTTCCGCCTCTCCGGTGCCACCCGCTGTCTCCGGCGTGTCGCCGGGACCGAGCGGAGGTCTGGCACCCCGTCGCCACCATCAAAGTCCGTATCCGGCCCGCCGGCAACAGGACGAGGCCGCGATCCCCCGGTTGTTTCATCCGCCGGACGTGGTTCCGGCAGGTCCGGAAGGCCGCGTCCAGTCTGGGGCGCACATCGTTAACGCAATCTTGCTTGCCCGGCAAATTCTGCCCGTGCGCCATGGCATTCTTGCCGCCTCGGTCGTCGCCACCCCCCTCCTGCGCCCGCGGATTGTCCGACAATTCGTTGTTTTCAGGACCATTTCTCGGGAGCTCCCGGTTGGCCCGGCGCTTGCGACTGTCTCTTCAGAAGACCTGCATGTTGAGGACTGGGCATATGCACCGTTGGATCGCGATCATATGCGCCGCCATACTGGCCGCGACCGCTGCCGGCGAGGCGGCGGCCGCCTCGCGGATCAAGGACATCGTCGATGTCGAGGGCGTCCGCGAGAACCAGCTGATCGGCTACGGCCTCGTCGTCGGCCTGCAGGGCACCGGCGACGGCCTCAACAATGCGCCGTTCACCCGCCAGAGCCTGCAGGCAATGCTCGAGCGGCTCGGCGTCAACGTCCGCGACGCCAACATGCGCACCGCCAACACCGCCGCCGTGATGGTGACCGCCAAGCTGCCGCCCTTCGCCACCCAGGGGTCGCGCATCGACGTCTCGGTCAGCGCCCTCGGCGATTCCAAGAGCCTCCAGGGCGGCACGCTGCTGGTGACGCCGCTGCTCGGCGCCGACGGCGAGGTCTACGCCATTGCCCAGGGGCCGCTGGCGATCGGCGGCTTCTCGGCGGAGGCAGAGGCCGCCTCGATCACCCGCGGCGTGCCCACCTCCGGGCGCATCGCCAGCGGCGCGGTGGTCGAGCGCGAGATCGACTTCCGCCTTGCCTCGATGAGCACCGTACGCCTCTCGCTGCGCAATCCGGACTTCACCACCGCCCGCCGCATCGCGCTGGCCGTCAACGACCTGATCGGCTCGCCGGTCGCCGAGCCGACCGACCCCTCGACCGTCCGCCTCACCCTGCCGCCGCGCTTCAACGGCAACATCGTCGACCTTCTGACCGACATCGAGCAGCTGTTCGTCGAGCCGGACCTGCCGGCCAAGGTGGTGATCGACGAATCGACCGGCATCATCGTCATGGGCCAGGACGTGCGCGTCTCCACGGTGGCGGTGGCCCAGGGCAACCTGACGGTGCTCGTCACCGAGGAGCCGCAGGTGTCGCAGCCCGCGCCCTTCTCCGACGGCGAGACCGTCGAGGTGCCGCGCAGCCAGGTGCAGGTGCAGGACGGCGTCGAGCAGCGGCTTGCGGTGGTGCGCACCGGCATCACCCTGCGCGAACTGGTCGACGGCCTCAACGCCCTCGGCCTCGGCCCGCGCGATCTCATCTCCATCCTGCAGTCGATCAAGGCCGCCGGCGCCCTCCAGGCCGACATCGAGGTGATGTGATGACGACCACCGTCGCCCCCTCCGCCTACAGCGCCGCCGACGCCCTCGCGGCGACCAACGCGGCCCGCCTGAAAAGCCCCGAGCAGGTGAAGGCGCGCATCGAGGCCCAGGCCAGCGAGTTCGAGGCGGTGTTCCTGTCCAGCGCGCTCAAGACCATGTTCGAGAATGTCGGCACCGACCCGACGCTGATCGGCGGCACCGGCTCGGAAAGCTGGCGCGAACTGCTCGTCGACGAATACGCCAAGAGTTTTTCGGCCCGCGGCGGCATCGGCCTCGCCGAGCCGATCGCCAACCAGCTTCTGAAGATGCAGGAGATCGACGCCTGATGCCCTCACCCGCCGAAACCCCCGTTCCCGCGGACGGCACGATCCGCAACGCCGCCGACGCCAACCGGCTGCTTGGCGCCCTCGCCGCGGCCATGGACGACCTTGAAGGGCTGCTGGAACGCGAGGCCGACCTCGTGCGCATCGGCAAGCTGCGCGCCGCAGGCGAACTCGCCGGCGAGAAGAGCGTCAAGGCGGATGCCTATGTGCAGATCATGCTGAAGGCGCGCGCGCAGCGCCCGCGCTCGGCCGCTTTGCCCCGGCCGAGGTGCACCGCATGCGCAAGCGCCATCACCTGATGAAGGCCAACCTCCAGGTCAATCTCGCCGTGCTCGACACCGCGCACCAGATTGCCGAAACCCTGATGCGCCAGACCGCGCAGGAGGTGGAGCGCACGCGCACGCCGCAGATCTACGGCGCACCGCATGCCCGCCCGCAGCCGACCGCCAGCGCCCGCGGCATCGCGCTCGACCGCAGTCTGTGATCCTGCAAGCCTGAAGAGACGGCCATGACGGTCGAGGCCGGCGGGATTGCCCCGCCGGCTTCGGCATGTCTTCCTGTCGGCGATGGGCACATGGTTGCGGACAGGCCCGCCTAACCGTCCGTCGCCGAATCGGCCCGCCGCAACCCGCAGGGCGCCTGCCGGACACTTCCCTTAAAATTCGATTTATTTTTCGAACGTGATCTTCACGCGCCCCTGTCAGGTTCAGCATCGGCAAAGTGTTGCTTTGCAGCGGACATCCCGGCGAGCGATGTCCGGCGTTCCGCGCGACGGCTGACCTCCCTCCGCCGCGCGGTGCTCGGATGCCGTTCGCCGGGACACCCGTCACATGCTCCAGGAGAGAGGATGCGACAATGGAACTGGGCATCGTCAGACCACTGGTCGCGGGCGTGACGTCGCCGGCGCCCCGCGAGGCGCCGACGCAGCGCACGGCCGCACCAACGGAACTCGCAGAACAGAACGTCGTCACCAATGTCGAGGAGACCAGCCGGACCGGCGCCTATGACGAGCGCAACCGGCAACCGGGCGTCGTGGCAGCGACCGGATCCGGGACGGACACCGCCAGCGAGCGGGCCGCGCCGGAACCGCAGGTCGAACGCACCGTCGTGGAAGACGACCGCAGCGACACGCTGGTCTATCGCAAGATCGACCTGCAGTCGGGCGACGTCCTCCAGCAGCTTCCCGAAGAATCCCTGCTGCGGATGCGGGCGATCATGCAGTCCTGGGGCGAGGTGCCGACCGCGGGCCGCACCGCCGCCTACGACCTGACCGCCTGAGCCGGCGTCGGCCCGCCCGAAGGACCGGCCGTACGATCATGGCGCCGGAAGAAGATCCGTGCCGACCGGCCGCCACGCGCGCCGGGGGCTTTGTCATGTGCAATTCCCTGCGAGGGCCGGCCCCTGCCCCGCGGCCCGATCCGTTGACCCTCCGCGGCCGCACTCCCGCGCCCGAGGGGCGGAACGAGCGAGCCGCCCTTGTGGCAGGCTTGTGGCCGATACGGTTAATGCCTTCATAATTGCAATGCAAATTGCAAATTGCACGGTAAACATAATCTTTATTTCATTTATTTACCATCACGAAGGTTAAATTCGCTTAACTATCTGGATTTACTTGTTGTAATACTTTCTCGGTCACTCTCCGAAAACCGACCAGAAAGGTTGGCGCGTCCCAGAAGCGGACGCGTATGCGTAACCAGGAAGGACCTAAAATGAGTGACATCACTCTCTCGGCAGGCGTTCGTCAGAACCTCAACACTCTGCAGGCGACGGCCGACTTGCTGGGCAAGACCCAGAACCGGCTCGCAACCGGCAACAAGGTCAACTCGGCCCTCGACAACCCGAGCTCCTTCTTCACCGCTTCGAGCCTCAACTCCCGCGCGAGGATCTTTCGGGCCTGCAGGACGACCTGAGCCAGTCGGTGCAGGTCATCAAGGCGGCCGACCAGGGCATTTCGTCGATCACCAAGCTGGTGCAGTCGGCCAAGGCCAAGGCCAGCCAGGCGTCCTCGACCTCGAGCCAGTACGAGCGCAAGCAGTTCGCCGCGCAGTACAACGAAATCCTCGGCCAGATCTCCGATATCGCCAAGGATTCGGGCTACAACGGCAAGAACCTGCTCGGCGGTGAAGGCAACGACCTGTCGATCAAGTTCAACGAGGACGGCAGCTCCAAGCTCGACGTCACCGCGGTCGACTACACCGACGTTGAAGGCACCCTCGGTCTCGCCGAAGTCGCCGAAGGCGACGCCGGCACCACGTCCTTCACCCTGCAGGGCACCAGCGAGACGCTCGACCTGTCGGGCCTCACCTCCAGCGACGCCCTCACCGGCAACAGCGCCTTCGTGGCCGGCGACGTGCTGACCTTCGAGGACGCCTCGGGCAACGCCGTGGCCACGCTGACCGTGACCTCGACCACGACCGTGCAGGACCTCGTCGACACCATCGACGGCGTCGCCGGCGTCAACGCCTCCTTCGACGAAGACGAAGGCGAACTGACGATCACGTCGAACGAGAGCTTCAACCTCGCCAACGACGGTTCGAGCACCTCGGGCACCACCGCGGATCTCGTCACCGGCACGGCGGCGGCCTTCGACTCCTCGTCCGACACGCTGATCAGCGCCGGCGGCTTCCAGGACGGCGACACGCTGACCTTCACCGACGGCAACGGCTACGAGGTCGGTTCGCTGGAGATCGACGACGAAACCACCGTCGACGATCTGGTCGATGCTCTCAACGACATCGATGGCGTCGAGGCGTCCTTCGACGACTCGAACGGCAAGCTGACGATCACGTCGGAAGTCGACCTTGCGATCAACTCGGACAACTCGGATTTCAACGTGTCGGAGTTCACGGCCTTCTCGGCGGATGCCGACGCCGTCTCTCTCGACGCCGAGGACTCCGGCTTCGCCCTCGCGGAAGGCCTCGACGACGTGCTGAACGACGTGACCAGCGCGCTCTCCAACCTGAGAACGCAGGCCTCGTCCTTCGGTTCGAGCCTCACCACCGTCGAGATCCGCCAGGACTTCACCAAGAACCTGATCAACACCCTGCAGGAAGGCGCCGGCAAGCTGACGCTGGCCGACACCAACGAGGAAGGTGCGAACCTTCTGGCGCTCAACACCCGCCAGTCGCTCGCCTCGACCTCGCTGTCCTTCGCCTCGCAGGCCGACCAGGCCGTGCTGCGTCTGCTCTGACGCGCACGACGAAGACCGATCGGGAAAGGGCGGAGCTGGTCTCCGCCCTTTTTCATGACCTGCAATCCGCGCGGTCATGGTGAACGAACCATGGAAAATCGCCGCCGTGGCCGCCGCGCCTTGCAATATGCGCAACGGATGCGAGGCAGGATGCGAGCGTTAACCAATCTTTAGCCTTGATGGCCCAATCTCCGGAAATGCCACTCAGGAAGAGCGGTGCATTCCCAGGATAGGGGCCAGTACATGAGCGATATCACCCTTTCGGCCGGTGTCCGCCAGAACCTGCTCACGCTGCAGCAGACCGCGGATCTGATGTCGACGGTCCAGAACCGTCTGTCGACCGGCAACAAGGTCAACTCCGCACTCGACAATCCGAACTCGTTCTTCACCGCCTCGGGCCTCAATGCCCGCGCCGGCGACCTGAACGGGCTGCTCGACGACATGGGTCAGAGCATCCAGACCATCAAGGCGGCCGATCAGGGCATCACCTCGATCACCAAGCTCGTGCAGTCGGCCAAGGCCAAGGCGACCCAGGCCGCCTCGACCTCCAGCCAGTACGAGCGCAAGCAGTTCGCCTCCCAGTACAACGAAATCCTGACCCAGATCTCCGATCTCGCCAAGGATTCGGGCTACAACGGCAAGAACCTGCTCGCCGGCGACGGCAACGACCTCACCGTCAGCTTCAACGAGGACAACACCTCCAAGCTGAAGATCTCGGCGGTCGACTACACCGACGTCGAGACCGGCCTCGGCCTGAGCGAACTCGACCTCGGCAGCAAGGGCGCGACGTCCTTCAACCTGTCGGGCGTCAGCGAGACCCTCACGATCGAAGGCGCCGACGGCGGCCCGCTGGTGTCCAGCGAGACCCTCGTCAGCGCGGGCAGCGGCTACGTTGCCGGCGACGTGCTGACCTTCGAGGACGCCTCGGGCAATGCCGTGGCGACCCTGACGATCACGTCGACCACGACGGTCCAGGACCTCGTCGACACCATCGATGACGTTGCCGGCGTCAATGCCTCCTTCGACGAAGCACGGGCGAGCTGACGATCACCTCGAACGACTCGTTCAACCTCGCCAACGACGGCGCGAGCACCTCGGGCACCACCGCGGATCTCGTGACCGGCACGGCGGCGGCCTTCGATGCCGCGACCACCCTGCTGACGACCGCCGGCGGCTTCCAGGAAGGCGACACCCTCTCCTTCACCGACGGCAACGGCTACGAACTCGGCTCGCTCGAGATCACCGACGAGACCACCGTTTCCGACCTGATCTCCGCGCTCAACGACCAGAAGGGTGTCGAGGCCTCCTTCGACGACAGCACCGGCACGATCCTGATCGAGTCCGACGTCGATCTCGCGATCAACTCGGACAACTCGGACTTCAACGTGTCGGGCTTCACGGCCTTCTCGGCGGATGCCGACGCGGTGTCGCTCGACGCGATCGACAGCGGCTTTGCCGCCGACGAGGAGATCGAGTCGATCCTCAACAACCTCAACTCGGCGCTGACCACCCTGCGCTCGCAGGCCTCGACCTTCGGTACCAACCTCTCCACCGTCGAGATCCGCCAGGACTTCACCCGCAACCTGATCAACACCCTGCAGGAAGGCGCCGGCAAGCTGACGCTCGCCGACACCAACGAGGAAGGTGCGAACCTCCTGGCGCTCCAGACACGCCAGCAGCTCTCCACCACCTCGCTGTCCTTCGCCTCGCAGGCCGACCAGGCCGTGCTCCGACTGTTCTGATCGCCGCGAATCACTGCGGCCAGACGACGAAAATCAGGCGGCGGGGTCTCCGGACCCCGCCGTTTTTCGTGCGCGGCACGGCGCTCTTCGGCCGACAGGATGTGGATATTCCGGTCAAACACCGGAAAGCCGGGCGCAAGCTCGTATGATGACGCGCCTAACTGCCTCACGGGATTGCACTGCCACCGGCAACACGGTTAACCTTGTCCTAATTTGGCTGCCTGTCTGGCGGCGGACGTTAACCTTGAGCACGCGGTGCGACCATGAGCGATATCGTCCTTTCGAACGCCTCCCGTTCCAGTCTTCTGGCCCTGACCCAGACGGCGGACATGATGGCGACCACCCAGGGGCGTCTTGCCACCGGCAAGAAGGTCAACACGGCGCTCGACAACCCGAACTCCTTCTTCACGGCGCAGGGCCTGACCAACCGCGCGACGGACCTCACCAATCTGCTCGACGACATGGGCCAGAGCATCCAGACGCTGAAGGCCGCCGACCAGGGCATCACCTCGATCACCAAGCTGGTGGCCGCGGCCAAGGCCAAGGCGAACCAGGCGCTGCAAACCACCGACGCCTTCACCCGCGCCCAGTATGCGCAGGAGTACAACGAACTGCTCGAGCAGATCGAGGGCATCGCCTCGGACAGCGGTTACAAGGGCAAGAACCTCCTCGGCGGCGGCGACAACGACCTCACCGTCTATTTCAACGAGGACAACTCCAACAAGCTGAACATTGCCGCGATCGACTACACCGATATGGAAGGCACGCTTGATCTCGCCCGTCTCGAGACCGGCGAGTTCGGATCCTATTCGCAGGGTCTGACCGGCGGCACCGCCTCGCTGAAGACCACCGACCTCCTGATCGCCGACTCGGGCAATTTCTCCGAGGGCGACGTTCTGACCTTCACGGACAGCGCCGGCGACGAGATCTGGTCGATCGAGATCACCGCCGACATGACCGTCTCGAGCCTCGTGGCCGAGGTGAACAGCAACCTCGACACGGTCCGGGCCTCGTTCAAGGCCGGCGCCCTCACCTTCGAGACGGCGCAGGACGTGACGATCGCCACCGGCGTGACCGGCAGCGCCTTCGAGGACGTGGATGTGGTCGCGGAAGAGAGCGACTGGCTGACGGAAGCCGGCATCAACGACACGCTGACCAAGATCCAGGCGGCGATCGAATCGGTGCGCCTGCAGGCGTCCACCTTCGGCACCAACCTGACGATGCTGGAGAACCGCGAAAGCTTCACCAAGACCTTCGCCGATACGCTGATTGCCGGCTCGGACAAGCTGGTTGTCGCCGACATGAACGAGGAAGGCGCCAACCTCCTCGCGCTCCAGACGCGCCAGCAGCTCTCCACCACCGCCCTCTCCTTCGCCACCGAGGCCGAGCAGGGCGTCCTGCGCCTGTTCTGATCCGTCTTCGGACCGGATTTCGACGTCGACCCCCTCGCCGCAGGCGGCGGGGGCCCTTCGGATCTGGCCGCGGCGCGGCAGGGCCGATCGCGGCGCGGCCCGGCAGGGGACGGGCAGACGGACGGTGGACAGGCGCGGGGGCGGCGCCCCGACCGTCCGCGCAGCCGGGTTGCAGGGGCACCGGTTTGGAGTAGAATTTGCATGTCCGGACGCCGTGTCGGCTGCAGGGGAAGGGCCCAGTATGGCGCTGAAAGTCGAGTTGAAGCCGGGCGAGCGTATCATCATCGGCGAGTCGCTGATCACCAACGACAGCCAGCGCACGCGCCTCTATATCGAAGGCGATGCACCGATC
>NZ_MCRJ01000095.1 GCF_001720135.1 Methylobrevis pamukkalensis | reverse complement strand
GTCGCCGCGCGCCCGCATCTGCGCGCTCGTCTGCGGGCCGAGCACGGCGCCGAGCCGCTGCAGCCAGCGCGAGGCAACGCTCGGCGCGCCGTCGCGCTTCTCCGGCAGGGCGAGGATCACGTCGCCCCCGCCGCAGCGCATGACGAAGTCGTGGGCGGACAGACCGATCCGCCGCTCGGGCGGGGCAAAGGCCAGTTCGCCGCGCATCGGCCGCGACAGCCACGGGCCGGTGTCGGTGCGCGCGGGCCAGACCCCCTCGACGAGGCTGCCGAGCACCACCCGGTCGGCGTCCATCAGCCGGGCCTCCAGCTGGCCCCAGATCGAGATCCGCACCTCGCCGGAGACCGGGCGATGCACCTGCCGGCCGCGGATCAGGGCGAGGAAGGCCGGCGGATAGCTCGCCGTGTCCAGCACCATCTGCCCCGGCGTCGCCGACAGGAAGGCCGCGAAGAAGCCGGCGAGTTCCTCGCCCGCCGGGCCGGCGAACAGGCGGGCGTCGGTTCCGGCCTCGTCGGCGGCGACCCGGCGCAGCGCGGCGAGATGCGCGTCCAGAAGCGCTTCGAGGGGCAGTTCGCGCCGGCCGGTCAGCGCGTCGAGCGGCGCCAGTGCCTCGGCAAGGCGCTGCGCCAGATCGCGTGCCGCGCGCACCGGACCGGGGCCGAGCGTGCGCAGCACCGGATGCAGCCGCGCGCCCTCGGTCTCGAAGGCAACCAGCACGCGGTCGAGCGCGGTCAGCAGCGGCGCGGCCCCTGCGGCCAGCCGGGGGCCGCGCAGCACGGCGATCTCCATGGCCCGGGCGGCGGCGCGGGCCGCCACCCGCGGCAGGCCGAAGGCGGCCAGCGGATGCTTGAGCAGGGCGAGCAGCGTGTCGGGCCGCCAGCCGGAGACGGCGGTCTCCACCACCAGCCGGGCGAGCAGCGCCGGCGCGCTCGCCTCCAGCGTCTCGCCCGCCGAATCCTCCACGGCAAGGCCGAATCGCTGCAGTTCCAGGCAGACGCGGCGGGCGAGATCCCGGTCGGGGGTGACCAGCGCGGCGGTGCGGCCGGGCGTCTCAACGGTCTCGCGCAAGGCGACCGCAATGGCGAGCGCCTCCTCGGCCGGCGAGCGGGCCACCAGCAGCGACAGGCCGTCGGTGGCGCTCTGCCGGGCGGCCTCATCGAGGGCGGCGGTGAAGGCCGGCCAGCGGTCGGTGGTCTCGGCCGGCCGCATGGCCTCGGACAGGATGCGGCGGCGGGCGGCGGAGGCCGAATCTTCCTCGCCCAGCACGGCGACGTCGCGGCGGTCGAGGCCGATCACGCCAAGAAGATGGGCAAGGGCCGCCTGCGGATGGCTGGGGACGCCGGGGCCGACCGGCGGGGCGATCAGGCGGAAGCTCGCGTCGTCGAGATCGGTGTCGAGGCCCGGCAGCACCACGGCGCCCTGCGGCAGGCGCGCGATCGCGGCCAGCAGCCGGGCGGTGGTCGGGATCGAGCCGGTCGAGCCGGCGGCGATGATCGGGCCGGGCGCCCCGGCGGCCAGCCGGTCGATCAGCCGCTGGGTGAGGCGGCGACGCCGCTCCACCGGCTCGATCAGGCCGCGTTCGGCGAGAAACGCCGGCCAGGCGGCGGTGGCGATGTCGAGGAAGGTCAGCGTCAGCTGCCAGTAGGCGGCGTGGTCGTCGGGCACGAGACCGGCGAGGCGCCGCCAGTCCACCTCCTCGGCCGCCGCCTGGTCCATCAGGGCGAGCAGATCGCGGGAGAGGTGGATCGCGTCGGCCGGCGAGGCGGGAATGCGGATCGGCACCCCGTGCGGCGTCAGTTCGCGCTGCGGGGCGAGCCGGGTGCGCCAGCCGGCCACCAGCCGGGCCATCGCCAGCAGCCGGTCGGCCTCGCCGATCACCGGCGGCAGGTCGAGGTCGGGCAGGTCCACCGCAAAGGCGTCGCCGTCCTCGTCGACGTCGCCGATCGGCCGGATTCGCGGAAGAAGCGCGGCCTTGCCGCCGAGCGCGTCGAGGAGGACGCCGCGCAGCACCCGGGCGGCGCGCCGGGTCGGCACCAGCAGGGTGACGGCGGCGAGCGCCAGCGGATCGCCGTCGTGGGAAAACCCCGGCACCAGCCGTCCGGACAGAAGCGCGTCGACGAGGGTCGGCAGGAAGGGCACGCCGGGCGGGATGGTGACGACGCGCGGCGGCTGAGCCGCCGCATCGCTTGTCCCGATGCCGTCCCCGGGCGCGCTCATGACGCGCTCACGCCGCGCTGGCGGCGATCGTCGCCTCCGCCTCGCCGATCGACTGCGGCGTGCCGACATGCAGCCAGATGCCGTCCATGCGCAGGCCGTAGAGCCGCTGGTCGGCGATCGCCCGGTCGAACAGGCGGTTGAGCGAGAAGGCCGTGGCTGTCTCGCCGGCAAAGATGCGCGGATGGATGATCGCCGCGCCGGCATAGACGAAGGGCGCGACCGAGCGTTCCGGCCGGCGCGACAAGAGCCCGTCCTTGCCCATCACGAAATCGCCGATACCGTCATAGCCGACGCTGGACACGGTCGGCGCCAGCATCAGCAGCATGTCCATCCGTTCGGGATCGTAGTGGTCCACCATCATCTCCAGATTGGGCTGGATGCCCTCGATCCAGATCGAATCGGAGTTGAGATGGAAGAAGGGTTCGTCGCCCAGCAGCGGCAGCGCCTTCACCACGCCGCCGCCGGTGTCGAGCAGGCCCTTGCGCTCGTCGGAGATCAGGATGTGCGGCGCCTGACGCTTGGAGACATGCACCTCCACCAGATCGGCGAGATAGTGGACGTTGACGACCGCGGTCTCGACGCCGACCTCGACCAGCCGGTCCAGCACATGGTCGACGAGGGCGCGGCCGCGCACCTCGATCAGCGGCTTCGGCGTGGTCGCCGACAGCGGGCGCATCCGCTTGCCGCGCCCGGCGGCCAGCACCATCGCGGTCTTCGGAACGGTTCTGTGGCGGGTGGGGGAGGGGGCGGCGTCGGACGGGGTACGAGGCGAGGCGGCGGACATCGATCGAATGCTGCTCCCGGGGGTGGCCATCGGCCGGAAAGACGAAACGATCCGCGGCGCAACGGGCGTCGAGGCCTCAGGGGCGCGGCATCCGCCGTTCATACCAGAGCGCGAGGTCGGCGAGAACAGGCTCCGTCATCGCCCGGTCGAGGTAGCGCCGGATGCGCGGCACATGGGCCAGATAGGCCGGCTTGCCGTCGCGGCGGGCGAGCCGGGCAAAGCCGCCGAGGATCTTGAGGTTGCGCTGGGCGGCCGAGATCCAGAAGGCGTCGAGGAAGGCGCTCGCGTCGAAGTCCGGATCCGCCGCCCGCCGCGCGGCGAGATAGGCGGCGACGAGATCGTCCTGGAGCGCCGGGGGCACATCGATGCGCGCGCGAACACCAGCGAGGCGAGGTCATAGGCGGCCGGCCCGATCATCGCGTCCTGCACGTCGACGAAGCCGACCCGGCGCCGCCCGGTCTCGCCCGGCTGCCAGATCAGGTTCGGCGAATGGACGTCGCGCAGGGTCCACGAGGTCTCGGCCCGGCCGAGCGCCGCCAGCAGCGGATCGCAGAGGACCCGGAATTCGCCGATCCAGTCGGGATCGGCCGGCCGTCCGGTGACATGCGGCACCCACCACTGCGGATTGAGCGACAGCTCGATCTCCAGCGCGGCCCGGTCATAGGCCGGCAGACTGTGGACCACGGGCGACCCGTCGCCGAAGAGATCGCCGGCGTCGACCGTGTCCGGCAGGTCCTCGCCGTGAAGGTCGGCCAGCACCTCGGCGCTCGCCAGATAGCGCGCCGCGATGGGCGCGCCGCCGGCAACGATCCCCTCGGCCCCGAGGTCGGTCAGAAGCAGCAGCCGGGCCTCGCGGTCGCCGGCAAGGAAGCCCGGGGCCACGAAGCCGCGGGCGCGCAGCGTTTCGGCGACGGCAAGGAAGGCGGCGAGCGAGGTCTGGATATGGGCGACCTCGGCATAGGTCCGTCCGTCCGGCAACAGCGCGCCGCGCGGCGGCTCGGGCCAGTTCATCAGCACGGCCGGCTTGTCACGGGCGCGGATGCGCTCGTAGGAACGTGACGAGGCGTCGCCCTGCAGGAAACGGCGGGACGCACCCCCGAGGCCCGCCGCATCCAGCAGCCGGCGGACGCGGAAGCTGCGCGCCAGCCGGTCGCGCCACGCGTCCGGGTCGCCGGAAAGATAGGCAAGGCGCGCGGTCGGGTCGTCGCCGAGGGCGAGCGTCAGCGTCAGGGCGTCGGCGGGAATCTCGTCGCCGGCGCGGTCCGGCCATTCGACCAGTGCCACGCCGCGCGCCAGCACGTCGCAAAGCCGGTCTCGGCCAGTTCGTCCGGCCCGGCGAGCCGGTAGAGATCGAAATGGGCGACCGGAAAGCGCGGCAGGTCGTAGGACTGGACGAGGGTGAAGGTCGGGCTCGGCACCTCCAGCGCCGGATCGTCGGCCAACGCCCGCAGCAGGGCGCGGGCGAAGGTGGTCTTGCCGGCGCCCAGATCCCCCTCGAGGCAGAGACAGTCGCCGGGCCGCAGCACGAGGGCGATATCCTCGGCGAGGCGCGTCGTGGCCGCCTCGTCGCCAAGGCGGATCGGGGCGCCCGCGCCGCTCATTCGGCGGCTTCGGCCACCGGCAGCGGGACGGCCGGGAAGCGGCAGGTCACGGTCGTGCCGCGGCCTTCCACCGACACGATCCGCACCTTGCCGCCGTGGAGTTCGACGAAGCTCTTGACGATCGACAGGCCGAGGCCGGCGCCGCGGCGGCGCGAGCCGGCCGAGCGGCTTTCGAAGCGCGCGAACACCGCGTCGATGAAGTCCTGCGGAATGCCGCGGCCCTCGTCGCGCACGATGAAGACGACCTCCTCGCCCTCGCGCTTGCAGATCACCTCGATCCGGCCGCCGTCCTCGGAGAAGGAGATGGCGTTGGAGAGGAGATTGAACAGGATCTGCCGCAGCCGCTTCTCGTCGGCCCTGAGCGGCCCGATGTCCGGATCGACGGTGACCTCGAGGCTGATGTGCGCGTCGGACAGGCGGTCGCGCAGGCCGCCGCTGGCCGCCTCCAGCGTCGCCGAAACATCGACCTCGCCGAGTTCCAGCTCCATGACGCCGGCGTCCACGGTGGCAAGGTCGAGGATGTCGTTGACGATGGTGAGCAGCGCGCCGCTCGAGCCCATGATGTAGCCGGTGTATTCGCGCTGCTTGGGGTTCAGCGTCCCCATCTTCTCGTCGGAGAGAAGCTGCGCGAAGCCGATGATGTTGGTCAGCGGCGAGCGCAGTTCGTAGGAAACGTGCTGGATGAAGTCGTTCTTCAGCCGGTCCGCAGCCTGCAGCGCCTCGTTCTTTTCCACCAGCGCGCGCTCGAAATTCACGCTGTCGGTGATGTTGACGAAGGTGACGAGGGTCGCCCCGTCCGGCAGCGGCACGGTGGTGAAGTCGACGACGCTGCCGTCGTGGCATTCGAGACGTCCGGATTCGCGCTCGCGGCTGTCGGCAAGGCCGGCGACCGCGGTGCGGATGCGGGTCCAGACCTCGACCTCGCGGGCGATCTTCGCCAGCCGGCCGATCACCTCGTTGACATGCGGGCGCGCCTCGAGGTCCAGCCCCTCGATCCGCCACATCTCGACGAAGGCCGGGTTCCACAGCCGCAGCCGGCCGTCGGAGCCGAACACGGCGACGCCCTCGGCAAGGTGGTCGAGGGTTTCGCCCTGCACCCGGATCAGCGCGTTGTAGCGGCTTTCCAGTTCCAGCCGCTCGGTGACATTCTCGTAGACATAGGTGACGCCGCCGGAGGGATGCGGATTGGCGATCATGCGCAGGGTCTGGCCGCCGGGCAGGTACCACCAGAATTCGCGGGTCTCCAGCGACTGGTAGGAGGACAGCACCTCGCGCTTCCAGCTGCGATAGTCGGCCTGCTCGGGAATCTTGCGCAGGGTGCGCAGCTGGTCGAGCACCGCGCCGTCCTCGGGCGCCGATTCCAGGAAGGCGGCGTTGAAGCCGAACAGCGAGCGATAGGCCTCGTTGTAGAACAGCAGGCGCTTGTCCGGCCCGAAGATGGCGACGGCGGTGGCCAGCTGGTCGAGGGTGCGGGCATGGCTCTCGATCGTGCGGCGCAGCTCCGACTGGACCTTCTCCAGTTCGCCCACATCGGTGGCGATGCCGGCGCTGCCATGCTCGCAGACCGCATCCACCACGTCGAACACCCGGCGCGCCCCGGCGGCGACCACCGACAGGCGCTGCTGGAACACGGGCGTCGTCTGGCGCTGGCGCTCGACCGCCTGGCGGGCGGCGCTGTCCAGCAGCTCGATGCCGCTCTCGACCGCCGCGGCGGAGGAGGGCAGGGCGAGCGTGCGGGCATAGGCGGCGTTGACCCAGGTGAGGCGCCCGGCCTCGTCGCGCAGCCAGGCCGGCATCGCGAGGGCGTCGAGCAGGCTGTGGACGGCGGCAAGCTCGCGGCCCTGCGACGCGTGCTGCTCCTTCAGCGCCACATATTCCAGCCGTTCCTTGCTGAGATTGCGGAAGCGGACGATGGTGCGCGAGCCCGAGGCCCAGCCGGTGGCTTCCACGTGGGTGCCCGACAGGGTCTCGAGGGCCTGGGTGAAGCCCTCGCCGCGGCCGCGCAGGGCCGACACCCGCTCCTCCAGCTCCTGCGAGGCGGCCGGGGTCATCCAGCTGCCGAAGGCGAGGAAGCCGGCGCGACCGGCCGGCACGCGGGTGCTCTCGGGCAGGGTGCCCATCACCACCGGCCCCTCGTTGGCGGCCGACCAGATCACCAGACGCTGGTCATCGGCGCCGAGCGCCGCCTCGGCGCGGTCGGCGACCAGCTTCAGCTCGGCATTCTCGGTCTTGAGGCGGGCAAGTTCGGCTTCCGAGCGGGCCTTGGCGCGGATCAGCGCGGCGGCGCTGACCACCGCAAAGCAGATCGATCCGGCAAAGGCCGCAAACCAGGCGACGCCGAAGGAATCGATCTGCACCGCGCCATCGGAGCCATACCGGACGATCTGTGCGGTCGCCGTGGCCGGCAGAAGGCAGAGAGCGGTCGTGGCGGTCCAGATCAGCTGGCGGCTTGCAGAAATGGGAAGCCCCTTCCCTTTCCGGCAAAGTCCCGGCATCGCGACAACCCCCGTCAGTCCACATCCCGTCAGGGCAGACGTCGGCAACCCTCGCGTCGTCTTCGCCCTCGAATCATCTCAAGATAGCTTTTTTCCAGTGCGGCTCAAAGAGTCTGCGCCAAGTTTTTGCTGTGTGGAAAAGTGAAATTGCGGCTTGTGTTGCCCGAAGACCGCGAATGATGTTCCGATACACGGTCTGCGAGTCGTGTCGAACGTGAGTCATGCGAAATAATACAGACTCTCATCTGACTCGTGCGGGGATTGCTCTGAGTCGAGTGTGAGCTGCCAAGCCGTTTTGATATGGCGACCGAAAGATCGGCGGCAGGATTTACCCGCGTAACGACCGCTCAGCCTCTCACGGCGGAAGTTACCAAAGGGTAAAAGTCTTTCCCGAAACGGCACGACGGCGGCGCCGGGCGGTCGAGATCGCTGCGGCGGCCCCGAGGCCGGCCGGCGCGCCGCATGGCGGACGCGGGCAGCGCCCGTCCCGCGCGGAGAAGGTGCATGCCCCCCACGCGCGGCATCACCGACATGACAACGCCGGCGCGGGGCCCGCGCCGCGTTGCCAGGAGATTTGTCCACAGGTGCCGGTCAGTAGCGATACTGGGCCGACTTGAACGGGCCCTGCGGGCTGACGCCGATGTAGCTCGCCTGCTCGTCCGACAGCACCGTCAGCTTGGCGCCGAGCTTGGCGAGATGCAGCGCGGCCACCTTCTCGTCGAGATGCTTCGGCAGCACGTAGACCTTGTTCTCGTAGCTCTCGCTGCGGGTCCAGAGCTCGATCTGCGCCAGCGTCTGGTTGGAGAAGGAGGCGCTCATCACGAAGCTCGGGTGGCCGGTGGCGTTGCCGAGGTTCACGAGCCGGCCTTCCGACAGGAGGATCATCCGCTTGCCGTCCGGGAACTCGATCAGGTCCACCTGCGGCTTGACGTTGCGCCACTTGAGGTTCTTCAGCGCCGCAACCTCGATCTCGTTGTCGAAGTGGCCGATGTTGCAGACGATCGCCATGTCCTTGAACCGGCGCATGTGCTCGATCGTGACGATGTCCTTGTTGCCGGTGGCCGTCACCACGATGTCGGCGCGCGGGGCGGCGTCCTCGAGCGTCACCACCTCGTAGCCGTCCATCGCCGCCTGCAGGGCGCAGATCGGGTCGATCTCGGTGACGAGCACCCGGGCGCCCGAGCCCGACAGCGACTGGGCCGAGCCCTTGCCGACGTCGCCGTAGCCGCAGACGACCGCGACCTTGCCGGCCATCATCACGTCGGTGCCGCGGCGGATCGCGTCGACGAGGCTTTCACGGCAGCCGTACTTGTTGTCGAACTTCGACTTGGTGACGCTGTCGTTGACGTTGATCGCCGGGAAGGGCAGCTCGCCCTTTTCCTGCAGCTGGTAGAGCCGCATCACGCCGGTGGTGGTTTCTTCCGACACGCCGCGGATTGCCGCCTTGGCGCGCGAGTAGAAGGTCGCGTCCTTCGCCAGCCGGCGGCGGATCGTGGCGTAGAAATGCTCTTCTTCCTCGTTCTTCGGGTGGTCGAGCACCGACGGGTCGGTCTCGGCCTTGGCGCCGATCAGGACCAGCATGGTCGCGTCGCCGCGTCGTCGAGGATCATGTTGCAGGTTTCGCCGTTGCCCCAGTCGAGGATCCGGTCGGTGTAGGTCCAGTAGTCGGCGAGCGTCTCGCCCTTCTCGGCAAACACCGGGATGCCGGAGGCGGCAATGGCCGCGGCGGCGTGGTCCTGGGTGGAGAAGATGTTGCAGGAGGCCCAGCGCAGGTCGGCGCCGAGCGCCGCCAGCGTCTCGATCAGCACGGCGGTCTGGATCGTCATGTGCAGCGAGCCGGCGATGCGCGCGCCCTTGAGCGGCTGCGCGCCGGCAAATTCCTCGCGCACGGCCATCAGGCCCGGCATCTCGACTTCGGCAATCTCGATCTCGGTGCGCCCCCAGGACGAAAGGCCGAGATCCTTGACGTGATATTCCTTGGCGACGGGCATGTCGGTCCTTTGACGTTTGAAGCGCGCGCGGCGCGGGGAAGCCATCTTGCGCGCAATGCGCGGGGGGCCGGGCGCAGGTGCCCGGTGGCCGGCGACAGGCCAGCGGATCGGCCCGTTATAGGCAATCCGGGCGCATGTGGCAATCAGGATATAAAGATTTCTTTATGTGATGGTTACGAAGTGGAGAGGGAGCTTGCGGTGTGGCGGGCCGCGAACCGGTCATGGTCCGCGCAGGCGGACCATCCACGACATTGATTGCCCTTGGCTTTCGTGGATCCTCCGCCTTCGCGGAGGATGACATGCGGGGTGCTCCGGTACAGTCAAGCGCCGCCGCGATCCTCGCCCGACACCGCGCGACCCGCAGCCTGCGGCCCGCCCTCAGCCCTTGTTCTGCATGTGGAAGGCGAGTTTGGTCACGTTGTCGCGGATCATCGCCCGCACCTCCGGATGGGTCACCGTCTCGTCCAGCGCCTGGTTGAAGCACACGAGCCAGCCGTCGCGGGCGTCGGCGTCGACGGCGAAGGGCAGGTGGCGGGCGCGCAGCATTGGCGCGCCGAATTTCGCGGTGAACAGCGGCGGTCCGCCGAGCCAGCCGGTCAGATACATGAACAGCTTCTCGCGGCTGCCCTCGAGGCTTTCGGGGTGGATCGCCCGGCAGGCGGCGGCCTCCGGCAGCCTGTCCATCAGCTCGTAGAAGCGGCGGGTCAGCCGGTCCACGACCGCCTCGCCGCCGATCGCCTCGTAAAGCGTGATGCGGCGCACCTCGCCGCCCGTTCCGTCCGTCACGCGCCTCTCCCTGTCGCACTCGCCCGGCCGCGATTTTGCCTCAGCCATATGTGATCGCGGGCCGATTGTCGCCACCCGGCGATCTACCTATACCTTGAGGCGCCGCGCCCGCTTCGAGGGCCCTTCGAGCAGGACTGGATGCCGCCTTGTTCCACTGCTTCTTCCCGCGCCCCAGGTTGTTCTTCTCCTCCTTCGCCCTGTTTTCCCTCCTCTGCGTCGTCGTGTGGTTCACGCTGGGCGAGAGCCTTGCCCGCTCGCTGAGCGTCGGCCCGCTGTTCGGCTTCGACTATCCGCTGACGCTGGCGACCGGCGCCGACGAGGCCGCGCAGGCCGCCTTCGCCGCGGCCAACGAGAGCGCGACCAACTTCTTCTTCTACCAGTATATCGCCGTCTGCATCGGCGCCTTCACGGCCTTCTGGATGGTCGCCTATCCGCATCCGTGGTCGCGCTGGTCGGTGCTGGGGACGGTGCTGATCATCTTCATCATCTGGTACACCGTGCAGGTGGACGTGATGATCAACGAGTGGTTCGGCAGCTTCTATGATCTGATCCAGAGGGCGCTTCAGGCTCCGAACAGCATCACCTCTGCCGAGTACTGGAGCCAGTTGTGGAGCTTCTTCTCGATCGTCACCGTCTATATCATCATCGCGTCGGTAAGCTCATTCATCACAAAGCATTACGTCTTCCGCTGGCGCACGGCGATGAACGAGTATTACACGGCGCGATGGGGGCAGTTGCGGCATATCGAGGGCGCCGCCCAGCGTGTCCAGGAAGACACCATGCGCTTTGCGACGATCGTGGAATCGATCGGCACGGCGGTGATCGATTCCGTCATGACGCTGATCGCCTTCATCCCGATCCTGTGGGTCCTCTCGCAGCATGTCACGGTGCTTCCGCTCATCGGCGAGGTGTCCAACAGCCTCGTGTTCGTCGCGCTGATCTGGTCGATCTTCGGAACGGTGCTGCTGGCCGTCGCCGGCATCAAGTTGCCGGGTCTGGAATTCCGCAACCAGCGTGTCGAGGCGGCCTACCGAAAGGAGCTTGTGCTTGGTGAGGATCACGGCGAGCGGGCCGATCCAATCACGTTGCGGGAGCTCTTCGGCAACGTCCGGAAGAACTACTACCACTACTACCTGCACTTTCTCTATTTCGACGTCGTGCGCTGGACCTATATCCAGACCGATGTGATCGTTGCCTATGTGATCCTCGGCCCCTCCATCATCGCCGGGACAATCACCCTCGGCATCATGCAGCAGATCGCCCGGGCCTTCGGGCGGGTGTCGCAGTCCTTCCAGTTCCTCGTCCGAAGCTGGGTCACGATCGTTGAGCTGATCTCGATCTACAAGCGCCTCAAGGCCTTCGAGGACGCCATGCGCGACAGGCCGCTCGATGCCATTGAGCACGAGCCGGACACCGCGCCGCTTGCGCCGTAAGGCAAACCGCACGGCCGACACCCGGAAGGAGCCGCGCGCCATCGCGGCTCTTTCCATTTTCGGCGGGAGCATCCTCCGATCCGCCTCACGGCCTTGTTCCTGCCGCGCCCTTGCTCCATGTCGTCCCGCATAGGATCATGCCGCAACGCACGGAACCGCCAGAGGAGACGACATGGCCCCGACCCGCCCCCTTCACGGCGCATCCCCCGAGACCGGCCCCGAGACTTCCCCCGCGCTGCCGGCCTTCGGTCCCCATCCCGACCGGCGCGGCTTTCTGAAAGGCGCGGCCTTCCTGCTGTCCGCCGCGGGCCTGGCCCTGATGCCGGCCCGGCCGGTGCAGGCGGCGAGGGGGCGACGCCACGGGCTGTCCTTCTTCGGCGACCTGAAATATCCGGAAGGCTTTGCCAATCTCGACTACGTCAATCTCGACGCGCCCAAGGGCGGCGAGGTGGCGACGCAGGTGGCAAGCTGGGGCTTCAACCAGAACCCCACCACCTTCAACACGCTGAATTCCTACGTCCTCCAGGGCGACGGCGCGGCCGGCATGGGCCTCACCTCGGTGACCCTCATGACCGGCACCCTCGACACGCTCGACAATCTCTACGGCTTCCTTGCCGAAGGCGTGGAGGTGTCGGAGGACGGCAAGACCTACCGCTTCTTCCTGCGGCAGGGCGCGACCTTCCATGACGGCAGCCCGATCACCGCGGACGACGTGGTCTTCTCGCTGGAGATCCTGAAGTCCGACGGCCATCCGAACCTTGCGCTCGAACTTGGCGGCGTCGCCGAGATCGTCGCCGAGGACGCGGCCACCGTGAAGGTGGTCTACACGTCCGACGCCTCGCGCAGCCTGCCGCTGACGGTGGCCGGCGGCATTCCGGTGTTCTCGAAGGCCTGGTGGCAGGGCCGCGACTTCAAGGCGTCGCTGAGCGAGGCCCCGCTCGGCTCCGGGCTCTACCGGCTGAAGGACTTCCGCTTCGGCAATTCGATCCGCTTCGAGCGGGTCGCCGGCCACTGGGCCGAAAACCTGCCGGTGATGCGCGGCACCACCAACTTCGACATCATCCGCTACGACTATTACGGCGACCGCACCGCCGGCTTCGAGGCGCTGAAGAAGGGCTCCACCACCTTCCGCGAGGAATTCTCGTCGCGGGTCTGGGCGACCGGCTACGACTTCCCGGCGGTCACCGACGGCCGGGTCCGCCGCGACGAGGTGCCGGACGGCACGTCGGCCGGCACCCAGGCTGGTATTTCAACATGCGCCGCCCGAAATTCGCCGACCCGCGGGTGCGCGAGGCGCTCGCCATGGTCTTCGACTTCGAGTGGACCAACAAGAACCTGATGTACGGCTCCTACCAGCGCACCTCGTCCTTCTTCGAGAATTCGGAGATGAAGGCGGAGGGCGAGCCATCCCCCGCCGAACTCGTCCTCATGGAGCCGCTCCGGGACAAGTTGCCGGTCGAGGCCTTCGGCCCGGCCGTTGTGCCGCCCGTCTCCGACGGCTCGGGCCGTGACCGCAAGCTGCTGCGCGGGGCGATGGACATGCTGACCGCCGCCGGCTGCGTGCGCGAGGGCGACCGCTGGACCACCCCGGCCGGCGAGGCGATCGCCTTCGAGATCCTCGACGACGACAACGTGTTCGAGCCGCATGTGATGGGCTACATCAACGCCCTGAAGCTGATCGGCGTGCCCGCCACCTACCGGGTGGTCGATCCGGCCCAGTACACGCCCGCACCCGCGACTTCGACTTCGACGTCACCGCCCTCCGCTTCCGCCTGCCGGACTATCCCGACAGCTTCATCCGCCAGGTCTACGGCTCGGCGAGCGCCAGCCAGCCGGGCTCGCGCAACCTGCCCGGCCTTGCCGACCCCGGCGTCGATGCGCTGCTGGAGATCATCATCAAGGCGCCCGCGCGCGAGGAGTTCGTCGTTGCCTGCAAGGTGCTCGACCGGGTGCTGCGCGCCTCGCATCTCTGGGTGCCGCACTGGTTCAAGGCGACGCGCTGGCTCGCCTACTGGGACGTCTACGACCGGCCGGAGATCGTGCCGCCCTATGGCGCCGCCTCGATGGACATCTGGTGGCTCGACCGGGCCAAGGCGGAGAAGATCGGCAAGGGCATCTGACGGGGCCTCGGGGCGGGGGCGCCGACGGCCCGTGCCGCCGCTCACCTTTCGTTAACCATATTGCTGTCGATTGCCATATTGCCGTCGATTGACGGACCGCACCCGACGGGCCTGCGCGAAAGGACATCATGGGCGCCTACATCCTCCGTCGCCTCCTCCTGATGATCCCGACCATCCTCGGCATCATGGCGCTGACCTTCCTCGTGGTGCAGTTCGCGCCCGGCGGCCCGGTGGAGCGGGTGATCGCCCAGCTGCAGGGCCAGAACACCGACGCCACCTCGCGCATGTCGGGCGGCGGCGGCGACGTCGGCGGCTTCGATGCGGCCGGCAGCGCCGGCGGCGGCGAGGCCGGATCGCGCTATCGCGGCGCGCAGGGGCTCGACCCGGAGTTCATCGCCAGGCTCGAGAAGGAATTCGGCTTCGACAAGCCGCCGCTCGAGCGCTTCCTGCTGATGGTCGGCAACTACGCGGTGTTCGACTTCGGCGAGAGCTATTTCCGCAAGATCTCGGTGATCGACCTCATCAAGGAAAAGCTGCCGGTGTCGATCTCGCTCGGCCTGTGGCTGACGCTGATCACCTATGCGATCTCGATCCCGCTCGGCATCGCCAAGGCGGTGCGCGACGGCTCGCGCTTCGACGTCTGGACCTCGGGCGTGATCGCGGTCGGCTACGCCATCCCGAGCTTCCTGTTCGCCGTGCTGCTGGTGGTGCTGTTTGCCGGCGGATCCTTCTTCGACTGGTTCCCGCTGCGCGGCCTCACCTCGGAAAACTGGGCGAGCCTGTCCTGGCCGGAGAAGATCCTCGACTATTTCTGGCACCTGGCCCTGCCGATGGCCGCCCTGGTGCTCTCGGCCTTCGCCACCACCACGCTGCTGACCAAGAATTCCTTCCTCGACGAGATCGGCAAGCAGTATGTGATGACCGCGCGGATGAAGGGGCTCACCGAGCGCAAGGTGCTCTACGGCCACGTGTTCCGCAACGCGATGATGCTGGTGATCGCCGCCTTTCCGGGGGCCTTCATCTCGTCCTTCTTCACCGGCTCGCTGCTGATCGAGCAGATCTTCTCGCTCGACGGCCTCGGCCTGCTCGGCTACCGCTCGATCGTCGACCGCGACTATCCGGTGGTGTTCGCAACCCTCTACGTCTTCTCGCTGCTCGGCCTCGTGATCGGCCTGATCTCGGATCTCACCTACACCTGGATCGATCCGCGGATCGATTTCGAGAGCCGGGAGGTCTGATCCATGCGCCCGAAGAGTGGAAGCCGGTTTTCGGATCAGCGCGTGGATCGAACGGGAGAAGGCCGCGCATGACGACCCATCCGGACCCCGCCATCCCCGCCCCCGACATGACGGTGCCCTCGCCGAAGCGGTCGCGCGTGTCGCCGCTCAACCGGCGGCGCTGGGAGAATTTCCGGTCCAACCGGCGCGGCTACTGGTCGCTGTGGATCTTCGGCGTCCTGTTCGTGCTGTCGCTGTTTGCCGAGCTGATCGCCAACGACCGGCCGATCCTCGTCTCCTACAAGGGCGACCTCTACTATCCGATCGTGGTCGACTATCCGGAAGAGGTGTTCGGCGGCTTCCTCGCCGTGACCGACTACCGCGATCCGGTCAACCAGCAGGAGATCGAGGGCAACGGCTGGATCCTCTGGGCGCCGATCCGCTACTCCTACCGCACGGTCAACAACGAGATCCCGGTGCCGGCGCCCGCGCCGCCGACCTGGCTGCTCGACGAGGACACCCGCTGCCAGCGCTACGCCGAGGGCAGCGCCGACCCCAACTGCACGCTCGGCAACTGGAACTGGCTCGGCACCGACGACCAGGGCCGCGACGTGGTTGCCCGGGTGATCTACGGTTTCCGCATCTCGGTGCTGTTCGGCTTCGCGCTGACGATCCTGTCCTCGATCGTCGGCGTTGCCGCCGGCGCGGTGCAGGGCTATTTCGGCGGCGTCACCGATCTCGTCTTCCAGCGGATGATCGAGATCTGGACCTCGCTGCCCGAGCTCTACATCCTGCTGATCATCGCCTCGATCTTCGTGCCGACCTTCTGGCTGCTGCTCGGCATCCTGCTCTTGTTCTCGTGGACGCGGCTCGTCGGCGTGGTGCGCGCCGAATTCCTGCGCGCCCGCAACTTCGAATATGTCCGCGCCGCCCGCGCGCTGGGCGTGCCCGACCGCACCATCATGCGCCGCCACGTGCTGCCCAACGCCATGGTGGCGACGCTGACCTTCATCCCCTTCATCCTCAACGGCTCGGTGACGACGCTGACCTCGCTCGACTTCCTCGGCTTCGGCCTGCCGCCCGGCTCGCCCTCGCTCGGCGAACTGCTGCTGCAGGGCAAGACCAACCTGCAGGCGCCGTGGCTGGCGATCTCCGGCTTCGTGGTGATCGCGGTGATGCTGAGCCTGCTGATCTACGTCGGCGAGGCGGTGCGCGACGCCTTCGATCCGCGCAAGACCTTCCGGTGAGCCCCCGCATGACCGCCGGACCCACCGCCGCCACCCCGCCAGCCCCCGGCACCGAGCCCGGCCCGCTGCTCGTCGTCGACAACCTGTCGGTCGCGTTTGCGCGCGGCGGCGGCGACCCCGCGATCGCGGTCGGCGGCGTGTCCTTCACGCTCCAGCGCGGCCGCACGCTCGCGCTCGTCGGCGAATCGGGCTCGGGCAAGTCGGTGACGGCGCTGTCGATCGTGCGCCTGCTCGCCTATCCGGCGGCCAGCCACCCCTCGGGCCGGATCCTGTTCAAGGGCCGCGATCTGCTCGCGGCCAGCGAGGACGAGATCCGCAAGGTGCGCGGCAACGCGATCACCATGGTCTTCCAGGAGCCGATGACCTCGCTCAATCCGCTGCACACGATCGAGCGGCAGATCGGCGAGATCCTCAAGATCCACCGCGGCATGGGCAAGACCGCGGCCCGCGCCCGCACGCTGGAACTCCTGCACGAGGTCGGCATCCGCGATCCGGAAGAGCGGCTCGGCGCCTATCCGCACCAGCTTTCCGGCGGCCAGCGCCAGCGGGTGATGATCGCGATGGCGCTCGCCAACGAGCCCGACCTGCTGATCGCCGACGAGCCGACGACCGCCCTCGACGTGACCGTGCAGGCGCAGATCCTCAAGCTCCTGAAGGAGATCCAGGCCCGGCGCGGCATGGCGATCCTGTTCATCACCCACGATCTCGGCATCGTCGAGCATTTCTCCGACGACGTCTGCGTGATGACCAGGGGCGAGATCGTCGAGGCCGGGCCGACCCGGGCGGTGTTCGCCCATCCGGCCCACGACTACACCCGCAAGCTGCTCGCGGCCGCCCCGAAGGGCGCCCCGCCGCCGTCCGACCCCTCCGCCCCGGTGGTGATGGAGGCGGACGGTCTCAAGGTCTGGTTCCCGATCCGCCGCGGCTTCTTCCGCCGGACCGTCGGCCACATCAAGGCGGTGGACGGCGTCTCGGTCACCGTGCGCGCCGGCCAGACGCTCGGCGTCATCGGCGAGTCCGGCTCGGGCAAGACGACGCTCGGCCTTGCCATGCTGCGCCTCATCTCGTCGGAAGGGCCGGTCGCCTATCTCGGCCAGCGGATCGACGGCATGTCGAGCCGGCAGATGCGGCCGCTGCGGCGCGATCTGCAGGTGGTGTTCCAGGACCCCTACGGCTCGCTCAGCCCGCGCATGGCGATCGGCGAGATCGTCGGCGAGGGGCTGGAGATCCATGCACCGGGCATCCGCGCCGCCGAGCGCGAGGGCCGCGTCGTGCGCGCGCTGGAGGAGGTCGGGCTCGATCCGGAGAGCCGCCACCGCTATCCCCACGAATTCTCCGGCGGCCAGCGCCAGCGCATCGCCATTGCCCGCGCCATGGTGCTCCAGCCGAAATTCGTGCTGCTCGACGAGCCGACCTCGGCGCTCGACATGAGCGTGCAGGCGCAGGTGGTCGACCTGCTGCGCGACCTGCAGCGCCGGCATGGCCTCGCCTACATGTTCATCAGCCACGATCTCCGGGTGGTGCGGGCCCTCTCCAACGACGTCATCGTCATGCGCGGCGGCGTCGCGGTGGAGACCGGGCCGGCCGCCGAGGTGTTCGGGGCACCGAAGAGCGACTACACCCGCGCGCTGATGGCCGCCGCCCTGCGCCTCGAAGCCGACACCACCGGCACGGTGTCCGACTGACGCAGACGGAAGACGGCGGTTTCCGGCCGCTTCCGATCCTTTTCGACCGGCCGATGCATTTTCGCAACGCCATAGGCATGGCGAAAAATTGAGCGGCTTTCTGCCGGCTCCCGCAGCACTTTCGAGCATGATTCGATCATAGGTGCCGGATCGGCGAACAATAGCTGGATAATCCCGCCAGTTTTGTGCGGTGCATATCAAACAATTCGCAGATGCGTGAGATGTGCTCGCGGGAAACTCCTTGCCGCAGGGCGAAGACGATCACGCGTCTGTGACATCG